>NZ_LT629775.1:1000000-1333333 GCF_900105395.1 Streptomyces sp. TLI_053 | reverse complement strand
TCACCCCGGCGGCCTTCAACCAGGCCGGGGACACCGCCATCGTCACCGCCATGCCGGCCACCGGGCCGAGCGAGGCCGCGACCACCGACCTGGTCCACGCCATCCGTGACAAGGCGCCGGGTCTCAAGTCCGCCACCGGCGCGACCGTGCTGGTCAGCGGTCCGACGGCGATGAACATCGACGTCTCGCAGAAGCTCAACGACGCGCTGCTGCCCTACCTGGCGGTGGTGGTCGGCCTCGCCGTGGTGCTGCTGCTGGTGGTCTTCCGCTCGGTGCTCGTCCCGATCAAGGCCGCCGCCGGATTCCTGCTCTCGGTGGCCGCCGCGCTCGGCGCCGTCGTGGCGGTCTTCCAGTGGGGCTGGCTGGCCGAGCTGATCGGGATCGAGCAGACCGGCCCGGTGATGAGCATGATGCCGATCTTCATGATCGGCGTGGTGTTCGGCCTGGCCATGGACTACGAGGTGTTCCTGGTCACCCGGATCCGCGAGGCCTACGTGCACGGCGAGGAACCCGGCGAGGCCGTGGTCACCGGCTTCCGGTACAACGCCCGGGTGGTCACGGCCGCCGCGCTCATCATGATCAGCGTCTTCGCCGGCTTCATCGGCATGAACGAGCCGATGATCAAGATGATGGGCTTCGGCCTGGCCGCGGCCGTTGCCTTCGACGCGTTCGTGGTCCGGATGGCGATCGTCCCGGCCGCCCTGGCCCTGCTCGGCCGCCGCGCCTGGTGGCTGCCGCGCCCGCTGGAGCGGATCGTCCCCGACGTCGACGTCGAGGGCGCCAACCTCCGGACCGAGCCGCCGCTCCCCGGCACCCCCGCCGACGGGACCGGCAGCGAACCGGCCCGCCACTCGGTCGGCGTCTGAGTACCCCGCCCCGCCGCGATCCCTCTCCCCGGGACCGCGGCGGGGCGGCCCGTGTTCCGGCCTCCCCGTCGGCCGGTGTACCGGCCACCCCGCCGGACCGGTCAAAATGGTACGAACCGCAGACGAACGCCGCCGGCGGACCGCAGTCGGACCGAACGACCGTGTACTGCGTCCGCAGTACACGCCCAACCGCCCGAACCCCTTGCCGACCGGTCCGGGCCCGTGGAGAGCCGAGCATGACCGACACCTGGCCGCGCCGCTTCCGCCGCCGCCACCCCCGCCTGCTCGACACGCTGCTCGTGCTCGGCGTGTTCACCGCCACCGCGGGCACCACCACCGTCGACCGCCTCGGCAACCACCTGGCGCCCAATCCGCGGGCACTGGTCCTGGCCGTCGTCACCAGTGCCGCCGTCTTCCTCCACCGGCGCCACCCCCGCGCGCTGTTCGGGATCGCCTTCGCCGGCGCCCTGGCCATCTGCCTCGTCGCGACCCAGCTCAACGTCGGGCTGGTCACCCCGCTGATCGTCGCGCTCTACTTCCTCGCGGTCCACACCGACCGCACCACCGCGCGGATCGCCACCGCCGTCTCGGCCGCCCTGGTCACCGGCGCCACGTTCGTCGCCGAGCCCGGCGCCCCGATCGGCGCCCGGATCGGCTTCGTCGCCTGGATCCTGCTGCCCGGAGCCATCGGCGACTCCGTCCGCACCCGCCGCGCACACCTGGCCGCCATCGAGGAACGCGCCGAACGGGCCGAGCGAACCCGGGAGGAGGAGGCCCGCCGCCGGGTCGCCGACGAACGCATCCGGATCGCCCGCGACCTGCACGACGTCGTCGCGCACCACATCGCGCTCGCCAACGCCCAGGCCGGGATCGCCGTCCACCTGCTCGACCGCAACCCGGCCCAGGCCCGCGAGATGCTCAGCCACCTCACCGACGCCACCGGCTCCGCGCTGCGCGAGCTCAAGGCCACCGTCGGCCTGCTGCGCCGCGCCGACGACCCGGAGGCGCCGCTCGAACCGGCGCCCGGCCTGGACCGGCTGCCCGACCTCGTCGACGCCTTCGAACGCGCCGGGCTGCCGGTGCGGCTCACCGTCGAGGGGGAGCGGCAGCGACTGTCCCCGGGCGTCGACCTCACCGCCTACCGGATCCTCCAGGAATCCCTGACCAACGTGTCCAAGCACGCCGCCGGCAGTGCCGCCGACGTCACCCTCACCTACTCCGGCGGCAGGTTCCTGCTGACCGTCGCCAACGACCGCCCGCCGCGCCCGGTCCCGCCCGCGTCCGCCCCGGCCGGCGGCGGCTTCGGCCTGATCGGCATGCGCGAGCGGGCCGCCGCCGTGGGCGGCCGCCTCAGCGCCGACCGCCGGCCCGGCGGCGGCTTCCTGGTCTCCGCCGAACTGCCCCTGCGCACAGCAGCCCGAGAGGAACCCGCGTGACCATCCGAGTACTGCTCGCCGACGACCAGGCCCTGCTGCGCGGCGCCTTCCGCGTGCTCATCGACGCCGAGGACGACATGGAGGTGGTCGGCGAGGCCGCCGACGGCCGGGAGGCGGTCGAACTGGCCCGGGCCACCCGCCCCGACGTGGTCCTGATGGACATCCGGATGCCCGGCGTCGACGGTCTCTCCGCCACCGCCGCCATCTGCGGCGACCCCGACCTCGCCGGCACCCGGGTGCTCATCCTCACCACCTTCGAGATCGACGAGTACGTGGCCCAGGCCCTGCGCGCCGGCGCCGGCGGCTTCCTCGGCAAGGACGCCGAACCCACCGAACTGCTCGCCGCCCTGCGCCGGGTCGCCGCCGGCGAACCGCTGCTGTCGGCCGCCGCCACCCGCGCCGTCATCGACCGGCTGCTCGCCCAGCCCGACCCGGACGGGGCTCCGGCCGCCGCCCCCGAGCGCCTGGCCGCGCTGACCGCCCGGGAGCGCGAGGTGATGGCGATGGCCGCCACCGGCCTCAGCAACGAGGAGATCGCCGCCCGGATGTACGTCAGCCCGTTCACGGTGCGCACCCACGTCCACCGGGCGATGGCCAAGCTCGACGCCCGCGACCGCGCCCAGCTCGTCGCCCTCGCCTACCAGACCGGCCTGGTCCGGACGCCCCGCCCGGCCCCGGGCCCGGGCCCGAACGACTGATCCCCGTCGGCCGGTCCCGAGGCGCAGGTCCCGAGGCGCTGGTCCCGAGGCGCTGGGCCCCGGGCGCCGATCAGTACCACCCCGGGGGGATGACACCCGGGGGCATCGACCCTATGGTCCAGACCTATGTTGAGGAGATTACGGCCCACCGGCCCCTTGAGAACCGTCGGCGCCGCGCTCGCCCTGGCCCTCGCCGGGGCCACCGCCGGCGTCGGCGCCGCCGAAGCGGCACCGGAGCGGCCGACCGTGCCCCTGGTCTGGACCGACTGCCCCGCCGACCCGTCCGGGGCCCCGGTGGACCCCCGGCTGCGCTGCACCACCCTGAACGTGCCGCTGGACTACCGCGAGCCGCGCGGGCGGACCATCGGGATCGCGGTCTCCAGGCTCCCCACCGCCAAGCCGGGGCTGCGCCGGGGGATCCTGGTCCACAACGGCGGCGGCCCGGGCGTGGCGAGCCTGCACCTGCCGAGCGCCCAGGAGTCCGGCTACCCGCAGGAGGTGCTGGACCGCTACGACCTGGTGGGCTTCGACCCGCGCGGGGTCGGCCGCAGCACCCCGGTCAGCTGCGGGCGGACGGCCGCCGAGGTGCCGTACGAGCTGGTGTTCCCCTTCCCCGCGCCGGACGGCTCGATCGCCCCCAACGTGCGCTTCGCCCGCGACCTGGCCCGCGACTGCCTGGCCCGCAACGGCGACTCGATCCGCCACCTCACGACCGCCAACACGGCCCGCGACCTGGACCGGATCCGGGCCGCGCTCGGCGAACCGAGGATCTCCTACCGCGCCGCCTCGTACGGCACCTACCTGGGCGTCGTCTACGCCGAGCTGTTCCCGGGGCGGACCGACCGCTTCGTGCTGGACGGCAACGTCAGCCCCAACGTCACCTGGCAGGACCGGCTCGCCACCTGGGACCGCGCGAGCGAGCTGCGCTTCGAGGACTTCGCCCGCTGGGCGGCCGAGCGCGACACCACCCTGCGCTTCGGCGCCACCCCGGCGGCCGTCCGCGCCAACTACCTCGCCCTGGCGGCGGAACTGGACCGGACACCGGTGACCCACCCGGTGGCCGGACCGGTCAACGGCAACCTCTGGCGCACGCTCTACCGGCTGGACTCGTACCACACCGCGCTGTTCCAGGAGATCGCCGACTGGTGGCGCTTCCTCGCCGACGACGGCGCCGGCCCGGTCCCGTACTGGTGGCTGGCGAAGGGCACCCCGGGCATCCCGGAGGACAACGACGTGGCCGCGCTGACCGCCGTGCTCTGCGGCGACACCCCGGCGCCGCGCGACCTCGGCCACTACCGGCGGGCGGTCGCGGAGAGCCGGCAGCGCAACCCGATCGTGGCCGGCATGGGCGCCAACATCTGGCCCTGCGCGTTCTGGCCGGCCCCGGTCGAGCCCGCCGTCCGGATCACCGGCCGGGGCCCCGCCAACATCCTGCTCCTCCAGACCGAGCGCGATCCGGCCACCCCGTTGGTCGGCGCCCTCGGCATGCGGGCGACCCTGGGCGGGCGCGCCCGCATGGTCACCGTCGACGGCGGCAACCACGGCGCCTACGACCGCTCCGTCCCGTCCTGCGCGGTCACCGCCGCCGACCGCTTCCTGACCACCGGCACCCTGCCGCCCCGCGACCTCACCTGCGCCCCGGACCCGGCCCCCACCACCGGCTGACCACAGCCGGAGCGGCCTTCCCCGGGAGGCCGCTCCGCCCGGCGCCCCAGCGGGTTCAGGGGCCGGTGAAACCCCTGCTGGGTTCGTCGGCGCGCTCCGGGCGGAGCCGAGCCGGGGCGAATGACGCCACCGGCGGCGGTCCGGGCGGAACAAAAGTACCGTCGGGCGGATCCGAGAGGGAGACCCGGAGCGAGGAGGGACCCCCGTGGGTGCGAGTGCCGTCGAGTCCGTGCTGGCCGTCGACTTCGGGACCACCACCACCTGTGCCGCGCTGGCGCGGGGCGGGTCGGTGCGGCGGCTGCGGGAGCCGGTCGGGGACGGTTGGGCCTGGCCGTCGGCGGTGCTGCTGGCCGGGAACCGGCCGTACGTCGGGTCGGCGGCCGAGCAGCGGCGGCTGCTCGACCCCGCCGCGTACCGGGACGAACTCAAGCGGACCCTCGGCCGGGGCGTGCCGGTCGACCTCGGCGGGCGCGGGCATCCGGCCGGGCTGCTGGTGTCGCTGCTGCTCCAGGCCGTGCGGGCGGAGGCCGAGCGGGCCAACGGCGGACCGGTCGACCGGAGCGTGCTCACCGTCCCCGCCGCCTACGGGCCGGCCGACCCGCGCGGGGAGGAACTGCTGGACGCGGCCCGGCGGGCCGGGCTGCCCGGGCCCGAACTCTGCCCGGAACCCGTCGCCGGGGCGCTCGCCCCGCTCGCCGGCGGACCGCTGCCGCCGGGCAGCACCGTCCTGGTGCACGACCTCGGCGGCGGCACCTTCGACACCGCCCTGGTCCGGCTGCCGGGAGAGGACGGCCGCCCCGGCCCCGCCGTGCTCGCCCACGACGGCGAGGAGTACGGCGGCCGGGACTTCGACGCCCTGGTGTACGCCGAACTCCTCGACCGGGGCGGCCCGGAGCTGGCGGCCCTGCTCCCGTCGGAGCACGGGGAGGAGAACAGGGACGCGGCGCGGGACGACACCGCGCTGCGTCACCGGATCCAGCTGCTCGACCTCGCCCGGCGGCTCAAGCACCGGCTCGCCTACGAGAGCGCCCCCGCCGAGGTGTTCGCCCCGGCCGGGCGGGTGCTGGGTCTGCACCGGGACCGGTTCCTGCGGCAGGCCGAGCCGCTGTACGCGCGCACCACCGCCTGCTGCGCACGGCTGCTCGCCGAGACCGCGCTGCTCGACACCACCGGCCGCCCGCCGAGGCCCGACGCGGTGGTGGTGATCGGCGGCTCCAGCCGGCTGCCCGGCCTGGTGGAGCACGTCGCGCAGACGCTGGGGCTGCCGGTGGTCCTGGCCGAGGACCCGCGCACCGCCGTCGCCGAGGGCGCGGCGGCCTGGGCCGCGGCCCGGGTGGTGCGCACCGTCGAGGCGTCCGGCCCGGTCCCTGAGCGGACGCCGCTGCGCTGGCCGCTGCCGCCCGGCGGCGCGGTCCTGCTCGAGTGGTCGGTCGGCCCCGGTCGCCGCTACCCGGCCGGGGCGGTGCTGGGCCGGGCCCGGGCCGCCGACGGCTCGCTGCTGCACCTCTCGGCGTCCGCGCCGGGCCGGGTACGGGCCCAGCACGCCCGCCCGGGGGAGCAGGTGCGGGACGGCGACTGGCTGGTGACGGTCGAACAGCATCACGAGGACTGACCGGGTCGCGTTCTCAGCCGCCGTCCAGCCCGTACAGCAGGTGCTCGTACGCCCGGACGGCGGCGCGGGCCGCCGCCCGGGTCGGGCCGGACAGGCCGCCGGACTGCCAGCGGTTCAGCCACACCCCGTGCCGTCGCCGGGCCTCCGCCCGCAGCTCGTCCGCGCCGCTGTCCGCGGGCAGCCCCAGCCGGTCGGCCGGGCCGCGCCCGAACTCGCCCAGCAGTCGCCGCAGTTCCTCGGTGGCCCCGGCGTCCAGCCGGAGCCGCCCGCCGTACAGCTCGCGCAGCGTGCGCAGTTCGGCGAAGCCGGGTTCGTCCAGGACCAGCGCCTCGACCAGGCCGATCGCCTCCTCCAGCAGGGCCCGTTCGCGCGGGCCGACCCCGGCCGCGAGGTCCAGGGGCATCCGCCGGATCCGCTCCAGCGCCGTGTGCAGCTTCAGCAGCGCGGACCGGTGGCCGAAGTGGTCGGCGAGTTGGGTGCGCAGCCCGTCCAGCCCGCTGTCCGCAGCCAGGAAGGCGCGCAGTTCGGGGACCCGCCGCTCGCCGTCGCGGACCAGCCCGCAGAGGGTGTGCAGGCCGTACGGCCCGAAGCGGCGCCACAGGGCGCGGCGGCGGGCACCGTCCAGCGGTGCGCCCTCGTCCTCGCCGAGGAAGAAGGCGGCCGCTCCCAGCAGGTAGGAGAGGAAGTCCGGCCGGAGGGAGGCGAGTTCCTCCAGGGCGGCGACATCGGACTCGTCCAGGGTGGCGGCGGCCTGGCCGAGCAGCCCGCACACCGGAGTGAGGTCGAACAGGCGTCGGCGCATGCCGGGGGCGTCCTGGAGGATCCGGTCGGCGAGCCGGCGGCCGAGCACCAGCGGGTGCGGTCCGTCCGGTTCCCACAGCTCCTCGCACTTGGTGAGGGCACCCAGGGTGGTGAGCGGGGTGGAGTTCTCGAAGTCCCGGCCGAGGAAGTGGGCCACCACCTCGGCGTCCGTGGTCGACGGCCCGCGGACCGGCAGGACCAGCAGCAGGGCGTCGGCGGCGGTGGCGTGCCGGCGGCTGGTGCTCGCCACCTCCTCCGGCCGCAGCCGCAGGAAGGCCAGGGTGTTGAGCGAGTCCTCGCCGTACACCGAGTCCAGCCCGGGGGTGTCGATCAGCTCGAACAGCCGCAGATAGGGGGCGGGGAACTCGACCAGCACCTCCCGGATGCCGCGCAGTTGCTCCAGGTGATCCTCGCGGCGCGCGGTCAGCTCGGCCAGCCGGTCCGGGGAGTACTCCACGGACGGACGGCCCTCCTCCCGATAGCGGACCAGCAGCCGCGGGGTGTCGGCGTACCGCAGCCGGTTGACGTTGAAGGTCAGTTCCTGCGAGCCGGTGGCCACCCGCTCCTCGCCGATCAGCGCATTGACCAGGGTGGACTTGCCGGCCGAGATCCGGCCCACCACGACCACGCTCATCTGTCGCCGCAGCCGATGCTGTTCGGCCTCGAAGGCGGCGCGCAGGACCTCGGCCGAGCCGCCGCCGCGGGACAGCAGCCGCTGCGCCCCGGCGAGGGCGGCGTCGGCCCGGGCCCCGAGGTCGCCGAGGTCGCCGAGATCCCCGGGGGCGCTCGTCATGCCCGACCGCCGGCCGCGTCGGGCGGGGCGGGAGCGGCAGCCTCGGGGCCGGCGAGCCCCTGCACGGCGCCGGCCAGCACCTCGACCCGCTCCCCGAGTTCCCGCAACGGCCCCTGCTCCCGAGCCAGTTCGCCGAGCCGCCGGGCCGCCTCCGCCGCCGTGCGCTCGGCGCTGCGCCGCAGCCGCTCCAGGGTGTCCGCGGTCCGCTCCTTCTCCCGCTCGATCCGGCTGTCCAGCTCGGCCGCGATGTCCCGGGCGAAGGCGGCGACCGCCTCCTCCACGGCCCGTGCCACCATCGGCTCCTGGTCCCGCCGGGCCCGGCCGACGGCCTCGGCGAGCTCCCGGCGGCGCTCCTTGAGGACGCGCTCGGGGATCTCCTGCTCCACGGTCCGGTACCGGACCCGCTCCGGCCGGTCGAGCACCCGCTCCTGGTAGGACTCGTAGCGGGGGGCGAAGAAGTCCTGGGCCTGCCGGTACAGATGCCTGACCCGGTTGCCGAACCCCGACGGCGTCGGACCGGCCGCCCGCTTCGCCTGCCGCTGCTTGGTCACGGTGCGGTAGGTCGCCGGTTCGACCTCGCGCACCTCCTTGGTCGGCCGGTGCAGGCGGCCGAAACCGCCGAGGTCCAGCACCGGTGCGGGCGGCAGCTCCCCGAGCGTGCCGCCCGCCAGCTCGACGCCGAGCTCCCGGGCCAGCCCGCTCTGCAGCGCGGCGGCGCGCCGGGCGGCCCACTCGCCGACCGTCGACCGGGCCAGCGTCAGGTCCGCGTTGATCCGGTCGGCCAGCCGGTCGGGCTTGGTGAGGTGCGCCCGCACCTCCAGGTGCTCGGTCTCCGCGCGCCGCCACACCCGTTCGAACTCCTCCCGGGTGCGTTCGGCCGTCCCGGCCCGCAGGCTGTCGAGTTCGCGCTCCAGCCGAGCCCGCCACGGCGCCGCGCCCGAGGACAGCTCGGCCAGCCGCTCCGACTCCCGCTCGGTCTCGGCGCGCAGTTCCGCCAGCCGGGTCCGGCTGCCGTCGCGGAGCGCGCTCTCCTCGGTCAGCAGCGGCTCCAGCAGGGTGCGCACGGCGGCCTGCGCCTCGACCAGGGCGCCGCCGAGCAGCACCCGCGCGCGGTGGGCGGCGAGCCGGGACCAGAGGGCCTCCTCCAGCCGGGGGAAGCCCGAGGCGGCCAGCAGTCTGGCCCGCCGCTCGGGATCGTCGTCGGCGACCCCGGCCAGGTGGCGCTGCTTGAGCCGGCTCGACACCGGGACGATCAGCACGTCCTCCGGCTCGCGCCCGGTCACGGCGGCGATCTTGCGCCGCCCGGCGGCGAGGTCGGCCCCGATGTCCTCGGGCAGGTCCGCCTTGGTGAGCACGTAGAACAGGGCGTCCGGGTGGTCGGCGGCCCTGACGGCGTGCGCGGCCTCGCGGAGGAAGGCCGTCTCGCTGTCGGTCAGCGGCTCCTCGGCGGAGAGCACGAACACGACCGCGTCGGCGTTGGGGAGCTGGCCCATGGTCACGGCCGTGTGCTGGTGGTAGACGCCGCCCACGCCCGGTGTGTCCACGAGGACCAGCCCCGATTCGAGGCGCGGCACGTCGAGCCGCAGGTCGAGCAGCACGGCCTCGCCGCTGTGCTCGCCGCCCTCGGCGGCGTAGTCGCCGATCCGGTCGAGCGGGATCCGCCGCGCTTCCAGCCTGCCGTCCGGGAGGCGGAGGGTGACCTCGGCGCGTTCCGGGGCACCGTGGCGGATCACGGCGGCGACGCTGGTGGCGAAGTACGGGTCCACGGGGAGGATGTTCGGGCGCTCCAGCAGCGCGTTCAGCAGGCTGGACTTGCCGCGGTTGAACTCCCCGCACACCACCACCGTCAACTCGCCTGACAGCAGGCGTTCGTGGGCGCCGCAGAGCCGGTCGGCGGTCTGCTCGGCCCGGCGGGTGCGGGCGGTCGCGGTGAGCGGCTCCAGCAGGTCGAGGATCTCGTCGCGCAGGGACGCGTAGTCGGGCACGGGTCTCACTCCTTCTCCAGGTCCCAGCTGTGGAGTTCACGGTCGGTGGCGGCGAACAGGGTGCTGGAGTCGGTGCCGAACACCAGGTTCCGTGGCGGGGTGGGCAGCGTCATCCGGTGCAGCGGGCCGGACACCTCCAGCAGCCGGTGCGGCTGCTCCGGGTCGGGCTGCGGCAGTTCCCAGACCGAGACGCAGCCGGCCTGGTCGGCGGCGGCGAGCAGCCGTTCGTCGGGGCCGACCGCCAGCACGAAGGCCTTGGCCAGCGCCGGGTCCCGCAGCCGGGCGGTGTAGCCGCCGAGGCTCCAGACGTCCACCGCGGTCAGGTCGGAGGCACCACTGGCGAACCCGGCCGACACCGGCAGCGGGCGCACCAGACGGAGATCGGACAGGGTGAGCTGGGGCACGCTCTCGGCGCGGCGTCCCGAGGTGTGGCAGAGGACCACGGTCTGGCCGACCGGGACCGCGGTGAACTCCAGATCGGGGGAGAACGCCTGCCCGCCGGTCGGGCTGAAGCGTGACAGGTCGATCTCGGCGGTCACCTCACCGTCGACGGTCCGGACCAGGCGCAAGCGGCGCTGGATGTCCGTGACCGCGAGCAGGGCCCCGTCGGCGGAGAAGGCCACCGCGGCAGCGTTGGTGGGGAGCGGGACGGAGCACTCGAGCGCTCCGGTGGTCAGGTCGAGGACGTCGACCTGGCGGCCGGACTTGTGGATGGCGGCCGCCAGCGGCGCCCCGGCACCGGGCGCGGTCGCCGTCGCCCAGCCGATCCCCGGACGTTCCCACTGCCGGACCGTCTCGGCCGGCAGCAGTTCGGAACAGACCAGTTGCTCGCCGTGCACGGTGAGCAGCCGTGGCACGTCGCCCGGGACCGGCAGTACCGGGCCGACCGGCCGCGGCTCGGGCAGCGCCCGTACCCGGGCCCGGAGCGGTGCGGCCTCCGCCCACCGCGGCCGGACGTTCGCGCCGCCGTACTTCCCCGAGCGGGCGGTCCGGCGCCCGCCCGCCCGCCCGGTGGTCAGCAGCCAGTCCCCGGACGACACCGCCGCGCCCTCCGCGACGTGCAGCCGGGCGACGGTCCCGGGGCGCCCGTCGGCGCGCAGCTCCCACAGGCCGCCGTCGGCCAGCCGGACCAGCGCGAGCACGGCGTCCGCGGCGAACTCCTCGCTCGGCGTCACGTACCAGCGCAGCAGTCGGCCGGAGTCGCCGGGCAGCTGCCAGCCGAGCGGGACGCCGGAGGAGGTGGGCCGCTCGGCGGCCGAGTAGCGCCGGGTGGCGAGCCCGGCCCAGGCGGCCGCGCCCTGGGCGACGGCCAGTTCCGGGTCCTCGACGTGGCGCAGCAGTCCGGGGAACGCCTCGGCCAGCGCGTCGCGGACGGCGGGCATCCGGGTGCTGCCGCCGACCAGCAGCACGGCCGCGAGCCGGTCCGGGGCCTGGCCGCAGCGTTCGAGCAGTTCCCGGCAGCGGGTGACGGTCCGGGCGACCAGCGGCGCGGCGAGTTCGGCCAGCCGGTCCCGGCCGAGGGCGGTGGGCAGCCCGGCGGAGCGCAGGTAGTCGTCGACCTCGGCCTCGACGCTCAGCCGGTGCTTGAACCGGTGGGCGAGGTCGGCGAGTTCGACCTCGCGGCGGAGCCGGTCGGTGGCGCCGTCGGACTCCTTCGGCGCGCCGCCCGGGCGCAGCCACGCCGTGAGCCGGTCGCCGCCGAGCCGGACCAGTTCCTCGGCGACCAGCACGTCGATGTCGTGGCCGCCGCAGTCGTCCAGCGCCGTGTGTCCCAGGACCTCCACCGCCTCGGCCGAGGCGTCCGGCGGCGGCATCCGGACCAGTGCGGCGTCGAAGGTGCCGCCGCCGAAGTCGTGGACCAGGACCAGGTCGCCGGGTTGCAGGGCGGGCCCGGCGATCGGGGCGAGCGCGGCGGCCACCGGTTCGGCGAGCAGGTCGACGACGGTGAGACCGGCCGCCTCGCCCGCCCCGACCAGCAGCCGCCGGCGCGGGTCGCCGGGCCCGTAGGAGGCGGGGTAGGTCAGCACGGCCCGGGTGACGGCCTGGCCGTGCAGCCGTTCTGCCTCGCCGCGCACGGCCGCCAGCAGTGCGGCCACCAGCTCCTCGGCCCGGTAGGAGGCGTCGCCGAGCAGCAGCGGGGCGCGCTCGCCGAGGTCGCGTTTGAACTCGCCGCGGAAGGAGGCGGGGTGGACGGCCCGGCGGTGCTCGGCGGGGGTGCCGACGAGCAGCCGGGCGCCGTCCCAGGAGACGGTGGAGGGCCAGGCCCAGGAGTCGCCGGACGGTTCCTTGATCAGGCGCACCCGGCCGTCGGCGACCAGTGCGGCGGCGGAGGTGGAGGTGCCGAAGTCGACGGCGAGGACGGGTTCACGGGTCACCGGTGGTCCTTCGGTTCGGGACGGCGGGGCGGGTCGCGCGGGTCGGGCGGGTCGGGCGGGTCGGGCGGGCCGGGCGGGCCGGTCCGGTCGGGCGGCTCGGTCCGGCTGTCGGTGCCGAGCCGGCCGAGGGCGGTGGCGACCAGCCGTCGCCACGTCCCGTCGTCGACCTCCGGCAGCGGTACGGCGGTGAGCAGGGCATGCAGTCGGGCCACTGTCCCGGGCGCGAGCACCGGGTCCGGCGCCGACCGTTCCCTGCCGGGGAGCTCCCGGCGCGGGTGCTCGTGGCGGGGGTGCTCGTGGCGGGGGTGCTCGTGGTTCAACGGGCCCTCCTGGCTGAACGGGGACGCCTCCACCGGGGACTCCTCCCACTGGGGCCTGTTGTCCGGGTCCCCCTCAGTCCGGTCCGAGCACGCGCACCAGCTCCTGACGGGCCCGCGCCAGACGGCTCTTGACGGTGCCGACGGGGATCGCCAGCACCTCCGCCATCTCCTCGTAGCTGCACCCGCACAGGTGCCGCAGCACCACCACCGCCCGGAAGTCCACCTCCAGTGCGGCCAGGGCCTGTTGGACCCGCACCACGTCGGTGACACTGCCGTCCACCGGCCGTACCGCCTCGACCGGCAGCGCCTCGTCCAGCACCGGGTACGGCCGTCGCTTGCGCTGGGCCAGTTCGGCCCTGGCGGCGTTGACCGCGATCGTCCGCAGCCAGGTGGTGAACCGGGCCTCGGCCCGGAACGAGCCGATCGCGCCGGCCACCCGGATCAGCGCGTTCTGGCAGGCGTCCAGCGCGTCCTCGCGGTTGCCGGTGATGCCCGCGCAGACGGTCAGCACCGTGGTCCGGTGCCGGCGCAGGAGTTCTTCGAGTGCGCACCGGTCGCCGGCGACCGCGCGCGGGACGAGTTCCTCGTCGCCCAGACCCGTCAGGTCCGGCGACCTCGTGTACCGCAACACCGACCCCCCACAGGCGCGCCCCCGACGGCCGGGTGCGACGGGTGGCGGGCGCCTGACGGTTCATAGACCCCGGTGCGGAGCGGAAAGTTCCCGCCGCCACACCGTGACTTTTCCGTCACCCGCGAGTGCCAGTGCGGAGCTGTCGGGGGACCAGGCCAGGGTATGCAAACCACCGCTGGAGTGCGGGAGTTCGGCGATGACGGTGAGGCTTTCGCTGTCCGCCACGAGCACCCAGCCGCTGTCGAGGCCGAGCGCCAGGTGCTTGCCGTCGGGGGCGAACTCCAGGACGCTCACGGGTTTCGTTCCGAGTGTCCTGTCGCCCAGCCGCACCGTGCAGAGATCGGCGGACACCTCCGCCGGAGGGTGCCCGGTGTGCATGGCGTTCCGCTGCGGCCGCTTTGACGTGGACCAGGCGACGGACCGGACGGGAGGCTTGTTGCCCTGCCAGGGGAATATCCGGGTGTTCGTCCGGTCGACGCTCCATGCCAGCGAGTCGGATCCCGTGCAGAGGCCGAGGTCGGGCCCGGTCGGCTGGATACCCTGGTCGGTGAGGAGCTGCGGGGTGAGGCCGTCGCCGACGCTCCAGATCTCGTACGACGAATACCTCCCCGAGCTCCTGGCGACGGCCACCAGCAGGCGGTCCGGCCCGACCGGGAGCGCGCGCCACAGGCTGTCGGTCCGAGCGGGATTGCCCGGCAGGAGTTGGACCACAGCGGGGTTCCCGTCGACCGGCCCGTCGCCGTCCAAGGGGTGCAGTGCGGCGGTCCTCCGGTCGTCCTGGAGCTGGAACAGCGTCTCGGCACGGGGAGAGAAGTACAGCTCCGCCTGGGAGGGCGGGAACGTGGCGAGCCGGCGGACCTCGGTGCCGCCGGTCCACTCGTGGGCGGACGTCGCGGTGGCGATCCGCAGCGCTCCCTTGGGTGTCCACCCGATGGTTCTGAGGTCGGCGAACGGGTGCCGCCACACGGGGAGGAAGGCGTCCGGTCCGGCCCCGACGGTGGTGGCCAGCCAGTCGCCCGAGCGGAACCGTCCGCCCGGATCGGTGTGCCAGCGCACCAGTTCGCCGGGGTACCGGGCCCGTAGCCGGTGCACGGTGCCCGTCGACGACCGCACGTCGGCCAGCACCGCGCCCGCCGAGTACCGGGTGCCCTCGGCGACGTGCGGTCCGAGGAAGACGGCCGAGCCGCCCGGCACGTCCCAGGCCAGCGGTTCGGTGCCCGGCTCGCGGACCACCGGGCGCAGGTCGCGGGCGGCGGTGAGCGCGGCCCAGGCGGCGGCGCCGCGCACCACGGCCAGTTGCGGGTCCTCGGGCTGGCGGACCGGGGCTCCGAACGCCTCCCCGATCAGCTCGCGGACCACGGGGCTGCGACTGGTCCCGCCGGTCACCAGGACGGCGTCCACCCGTGCGGTACCCCCACCCGGGTCGGTGTTCTCGGAGGCGGCCGCGACGCGCAGCAGGGCGCGGCAGCTCTCGACAGTGGGTTCCAGTAGCTCCGCCGCCACGGCGCGCAGGGTGTCCCGGTCGAGGGCGACGACGGTGCCGTCGGGAGCGAGGTCCTCGACCCGCTCGGCCATCGCCAGCCCGTGCTTCAGCTCGCGCACGAAGGTGTCCAGGTCGAGCGCCGCCCGCCGGGCGGCGGCCTCGTCGGTGTCCGGCGGAGCCGCACGCAGCTCGGGGCCGCTCCCTCTCAGGTGGGCCAGCAGCGCGACGTCGAGATCCCGCCCGCCGCAGTCGTCGAGGGAGCCGTGCCCGAGCAACTCCGGTCCGGCGTCGCCGATCCGCACCAGGGCCGCGTCGAAGGTGCCGCCGCCCAGGTCGTGCACCAGCACGGTCGAGCCCACGGGGAAGGGCGCGCCGACCGGTGGCGCCCAGGCCGCCGCCAGTGGTTCGGCGAGCAGGCCGACCCGGCTCAGCCCGGCCGCCTCGGCGGCCGCCAGCATCGCCTGCCGCCGGGCGTCGTGCGTCCCGGCCCCGGCCGGGACGGTGAGCACGGTCCGTTCGGGGGCGCGGCCCAGCACCCGGTGCGCCTCGGCGGCGACGGCGCGCAGCACGGCCGCCACCAGCTCGGTCGCGGAGTGGCTCGCGCCGTCGAGCAGCAGCGGCACCCGGCTGCCCAGGTCGCGCTTGATCTCCGCCCGGTAGCGCAGCGGGTGGAGCCGCTTGCCGCGCTCGGCCGGGGCGCCGACGAGGACGCCGCCGGAGCCGTCGGCGAGCACGGCCGAGGGCCAGGACGCGGCGCCGGTGGCCGGCTCGTGCAGCATCCGGACGGTGCCGCCCTCGACGACGGCGGCCTGGGTGGTGCTCGTGCCGAAGTCGACGACCAGTACCGGCCCGACCGGTGCGGGCTCCTCCGCCGGTTCCGCCGTTGCCGCCGTTGCCGCCGGTTCTGCGGGTGCTGCCGGTTCTGCGGGTGCTGCCGGTTCCACCGCCGCGGTCCGCTTGGACTTCTTGCTCACCTGGACGGCTCCGATCGCGAGAGGTCGTGGTGGATCGCCTCGTAGGCGTCCCGGACGGTCAGTTGGGCCTGCCGGGCCGGACCGCCGACGGTGGGAGCGGCGAGCAGCCGGTGCCAGTGGTCGAGCCGGGCGCGGGCGGCGGCCAGCAGCACCGCGCGGTCCGTGCCCGGCGGCAGGCCCAGCCGGTCCGCCGCGGTGCTGCCGTGCTCACCGGTGACCCGCAGCAACTCGGCCACCTGGTCGGCGGGCAGGTCGAGCCGGCCCTCGAAGTGGTCGCGCAGCGAGCGCAGTTCGGCGTACGCCTGGGCGTGCCGGAGTTCGACGGCGGTGAACGCGCCGGCCACGGCGGCCACGGCGCGGGCCGGCTCGCCGGTCAGCCCGGCCGCCGTCAGCCCGGCGAGCCGGGGCACGGTGCGGAACGCCCGGGCGGCCTTGATGAGGTCGGCGCGTCCGCCGAAATGGTCGCGGAGCAGGGCGCGCAGCGTGTCGATGCCGGAGATCCGGAGCAGTTCGGCGCGCAGCGGCCCGGCCTCGGTGGCGCCGTCGCGGACCAGCCGCTGCGCGGTCGCCACGCCCCAGCCGCCGAAGCGCCGGTAGAGGCGGGACCGGGCGGCGGCCGGCAGCGGCAGTACGCCGTCCGCCGCGGTGAACCGGTCGGCCTCCGCGGCGAGTTCGGCCAGCCGGTGCGGCTCGCAACCGGTGGCGAGCGCGGTCAGGTCGGCGAGGTCGGCGGCGTCCAGGTCGGCTGCGCCCGAGGCGAGCAGGCCCGCCACCGGCACCGCCGTGTACAGCAGCCGGGATGCCCCGGCGGCGCGCAGCAGTTGGTCCGCGACCCGCCGGGCGGGCAGGAACGGGTCCGGGGTGTCGACCGGGTCCCAGAACAGTTCGGTCTTGGTCAGCGCGCCGACGGTGTTGAGCGGACCGAGCCCGGGCACATGGGCCAGGAAGTCGGAGGTGAGGCGCAGTTCCTCCCGGTGGACCCCTCGGGCGGTGAAGGTCAGCACCAGCGCGTCGGCCCTCGCGCCCTCGGTCACCGTCGACCCGGTGACGCCGCTCGCGGTGCGGCCCAGCAGTCGCAGGGTGGCGGCCGACTCGGGGCCGGTGGCGGAGTCCAGCCCCGGGGTGTCGACGATCTCCGTGCCGGCCAGCGCGGGGTGCGGGAAGGCGGTCTCCAGATGGTCGATCCGGTGCGGCGGTCCGTGCCGCCGGGGGGCGTCGGCGGTGCGGACGGTGAGGGCCTCCAGGGCGGACAGGTCCGGGTGGTGGACCACGGTGCCGTCCTCGAAGTGCACCGCCAGCGCGGCCGGGGCGCCGTAGCGGAACCGGTTGACCGTCATGGTCAGCTCGGTCACCCCCGTCGGGGCGAGCCTGGTCCCGAGCAGGGCGTTGACCAGGGTGGACTTGCCGCTGCTGACCCGGCCGACCAGGGCGACGGCGAACGGCGCGGCGAGCCGTCCGGCCTGCTCGGCCAGCGTCCGCCGGAACTCCCCGGGCAGGTGCTCGGCCCCGGCCGCGTCGGTGAGGACGGCCAGCGCGGCCCGCCGGAGGTCGGCGGCGGTCACCGCCCCACCGCCCCGGGGCCGGGTGCGGCCCCGGGACCGTCCTCGGGCGCGGGGCGGGGCGCGGCCCCGGGACCTTCGTCGGGCGCGCCCGCGGGGCCGGACCGGGGCGCGCCCGCGGGGCCCGTCCCGGCCGGGGGCTCGTCGACGACCGCCGCGACCAGGGCCGCCAGCCGGGCCACCTCGCGTCCGGCCGCGATCAGTGCGCCGTGCTCCTCGGTCAGCACCTTGTGCCGGGCCCCGGCCTCGGCGCGGGTGGTCTCCGCCGCCGCCCGGAGCCGCGACACGGTCTCCTGCGCGCTCTCGTCCTGCTGGCGCAGCAGACTGTCCAGCTCCCGCTCGGCCTGCTCCGCCGCGGTGTCGAGCAGGCTCCGCAGGCCCTCGGTGATCACCCGCTGCTGGCGCGAGCGCACCAGGGCGAGCTGGTCGCGCAGATTGCGCCGGCGGGCCTGGACCTCCTGGTCGCGGACGGCTCCGAGCCCGCGCAGCAGGCCCGCGACCAGGCCGATCGCGCCGCCGACGGCAGCGCCCGCCGGTCCGAACAGCATCCCGCCGACGGCGGCGCCCATCGAGGCCCCGAACGAGCCGTCCCGGCTCACCGGCATCATCGGCCCGGGCGCTCGGCCGGAGCCCAGGTCCGGGTCCAGCCGCACCGCTCCGGGCGCGGCGATCCGTCCCGCCCCGACCGGCCCGATCCCGAGCCGGTGCTGCCGGGCGAAGGCGGCCACCACGGCACGGAGTTCGGTCTCGGCCCGGTGCGCGGTCGCGCCCGCCACCGCCGCGTAGGCGGAGGCCACCTCGGCGGCCAGCCGGTCCGCGTCGTCCTGGAGGGACTCGTCGTGCAGCAGGTCGTTGCAGATCCGTTCCCACACCGCGTCCAGGTCGTCGTGCAGGGAGCCGGTCAGCGCGTTGCGCAGCTTCCGCAGCTCGGCGCGGAGTTCGGTGCGCCACTCGGCGCCGGACCGGCGGGCTCCGGCGGCCTCGCGCTGCCCGGCCTCGGCCGAGGCCCGCAGCCGGGCCAGCGTCTCGTCGGTCTCCCGGGCGAGTGCCTCCCGTTCCGCCTCCAGCGGTCGCAGCAGGGCCGTGACGGCGGCGTCCGCCTCGGCCAGCGGCCGGGCCAGCAGCAGGCTCGCCCGGCGGCGGCGCAGCAGGCCCCGGAGTGCGGACTCGAATTCGGGGTAGCCGCTGTCGGGGTCGGCGGCCCCGTCCGCGGAGGCGGGCGCGTCCGGCCGGGCCCCGGCGGCGGCCAGGTGGCGCAGCCGGGCGCGGGTCGACACCGCCAGCACGGCGGGGCCGCCGTCCCTGTCGCCGGTCAGTGCGGCGAGCTTGGCGCGGGTGTTGTCGAGCATGGCCCGCCGGTCCTCGGCGTCCGCCTGGTCGGCGCGGGTGAGGACGACCAGCAGGCCGCCCGGATCTGCGGCCGGCTTGTCCGGACCGGTGCTGCCGGCGGCCGGCCGGTCCGGCCCCGCGCTGTCGGCGTCCGGTGCGTCCGGTCCCGTGCTGCCGGCGGCCGCGGCGGTCAGGGCGTGGCGGAGGAAGCGCAGTTCGGCGGCGGAGAGCGGCGAGGTCGTGTCGGCGACGAAGACCACCGCGTCGGCGGAGGCGAGGAAGCCGGCGGTCACCGCCGTGTGCTCGGGGAACACCCCGCCGATGCCCGGGGTGTCGACCAGGACGGTGCCCCCCGTCAGCGCCTCGGACGGCAGTCGCAGGTCGAGCAGTTCGGCCCGCAGCCGGTTGCCGGGGTTGGCGCTCTCCGCCACGTAGTCGGCCAGTTCGGTGAACGGGACCTCCCGCTGCCGCGTGCCGCCGTTCTGCTCGCGAAGGTGCACGGTCGCCGTGTCCCGGGTGCCCCAGGCCAGCGTGGTGACCACGCTGGTGGTCTGGAGCACGTCCACCGGCAGCAGCCCCGGTCGCCGCACCAGCGCGTTGACCAGGCTGGACTTGCCCCGGTTGAACTCGCCGCAGACCACGACCACGATCCGTCCGTCCGCGAGCCGCCGCACCGCCTCGTCCAGCCGTTCGGCGGTCCCGGCCAGCCCGCGCGCCCGCGCCGCCGCACCGAGCCGTTCCAGGGCGGCCGTGGTGTCGGCCGCGACCGTGCCCGTGTCGATCCCCGTCATGCCCGCCCGGCTCCCCTCGCCCCGGCGCCGGCGCCCGCGCGTCGGCCTCCCGGACTCTGATTCGCCGAACGGCCGGAATGTTCCGCGGGGGCCGTCCGGACCCGCAGCCGGGGCTGCGGGACCACGGGCTGCGGTGCGCGGAAGGCGGGGTGCGGAAGACGGGGTGCGCGAGGTGTGAAGACGGCGCAGAGAAGCAGGAGGGGCGCGCGGAAAATTTTGTGCGCCCATCGCCGGCCGGTCCGGGCCGTACCGCTTGACCTGCGCTTTCCGTAGTGGAAGGCGTCATTTCGTTCGAGGCAACAGGATGTTAACCGGATCGGCACACTCTGCGCCCAGAACTCGCTTTTGCTTGCCCCATACCCATGTTTTACTCCTTCTTGACGCAACGTCAGGTGACCAGAGGCGCACCTGACGTCACCGAAGGAGGCAGTCACCCTCATGGAACCGCTCATCGACCGGGCCCGGGCCTTCCCGCAGCGGGCCGGGGACACCGGCCGCGAACTCACCGGCCTCGCCGCCGGCCAGAGCCCGCAGGCGCTGTTCATCACCTGTTCCGACTCCCGCGTGGTCCCGGCCCTGATCACCAACGCCGACCCCGGCGACCTCTTCGAGCTCCGCACCGCGGGCAACATCGTCCCCGTCTACCGGGCCGACGACGCCTCCGGCGAGACCGCCACCGTCGAGTACGCCGTCGAGGTGCTGGGCGTGCGCGACATCGTGGTCTGCGGCCACTCGCACTGCGGCGCCGTCGGCGCCGTGGTCCGCGGCGAGGACCTCAGCGTGGTGCCCGCCGTCCGCTCCTGGCTTCGCCACGCGGACCGGGCAGTGCTCCGCGCGGACGAGGCCGAGGTCTTCGACCCGACGGTCGCCGGCCCCGTGCAGCGGCACGTCCTGGCCCAGCTCGACCGGCTGCGCGGCTACCCGGCCGTCGCCCGGCGGCTGGCCGACGGGCGGGTCCGGCTGCGCGGCTGGTTCTACGAGATCCACACCGGCCTGGTGCTCGAACACCGGGCCGACAGCGGTCTGTTCCTGCCGCTGTGAGCCCCGCGCCGCACGGGCCGCCGCACGACCAGCGGCCGCACGCCCCGCCGCCCTCCGGCCCGATATCCCCCGACCACCGTCCGAACCGCCACTCTCCCGAGGACCCGATGACTCGTCGTCCCGCCCTTCGGCTGAGCACTCTGCGCTCCGACCTCCCCGCCTCCCTCGTCGTCTTCCTGGTGGCGCTGCCGCTCTGCGTGGGCGTCGCCGTCGCCTCCGGCGTACCGGCCGAACTCGGCCTGGTCACCGGCATCGTCGGTGGCCTGGTGACCGGCCTGATGCCCGGCAGCAGCCTCCAGGTGTCCGGCCCCGCCGCCGGGCTGACCGTCCTCGTCCTCGCCGCCGTCCAGGAGCACGGCCTCGCCACCCTCGGCGTGATCACCGCCGCGGCCGGCCTGCTCCAGCTCGCCATGGGCGCCGCCCGCCTCGGCCGGCTCTTCCGGGCGATCTCCGTCTCGGTCGTCCAGGGCATGCTGGCGGGCATCGGCCTGATCCTGATCGCCGGTCAGCTCTACGCGCTGGCCGACATCAAGGGCCCCACCGGCGGCCCCGCCAAGCTCGCCGGACTCCCCGGCCTCGCCGCCGACATCGCCGGGGACGGGCGCGCGCTCGCCGCCGTCGCGATCGGCGCAGGGACGATCGCGGTCCTGCTGCTCTGGCCGCGCCTGCCCGCCAAGGTCCGGATCGTGCCCGCGCCGCTGGCCGCCGTGGCCGGTGCGACGGCCGTCACCGCGCTGTTCGACCTGCCCGTCGCCCGGGTCGACGTGGCCGGGCTCGTGGGCGTCGTCGATGTGCCCGGCCTGTCCGACTTCGCGGCGCTCGGCAGCCTCGGCGTGCTCGGCACGGCCTTCGCCTTCGCGCTGATCGCCTCCGCCGAGAGCCTGTTCAGCGCCGCCGCCGTCGACCGCCTGCACCACGGCCCGCGCACCGACTACGACCGCGAACTGCTCGCCCAGGGCGTCGGCAACACCGTCTGCGGCCTGCTGGGCGCCCTGCCCATGACCGCCGTGATCGTCCGCAGCGCGGCCAACGTCCAGGCCGGCGCCAGGACCAAGGCGTCCCGGGTGCTGCACGGGGTCTGGCTGCTGCTCTTCGCCGCGCTGCTCCCCGCCGCCCTCGGTGTCATCCCGCTCGCCGCCCTGGCCGGCGTCCTGGTCCACGCCGGGGCCAAGCTCGTTCCGCTGCGCGCCCTGCGGCCGCTCTGGCGGGCCGACCGGGGCGAGGCCGCGATCCTCGCCGTCACCGCGATCGCCATCGTGCTGACCAACCTGCTCGAAGGCGTCCTGCTCGGCCTCCTGCTCGCCGTGCTCAAGAGCGCCTGGGACACCTCCCACCTCCAGGTCGCCGTCACCGAACTGCCCGACGGCGCGGTCCGGGTGACCCTCCACGGCAGCGCCACCTTCCTCCGGCTGCCCCGCCTCCTGGAGACCCTCGAATCCCTGGAGGGCCTGCCGGCGGACCGCCCGGTCCGCCTCGACCTCGCCGGCGTGCGTCACCTCGACCACGCCTGCCGCAGCGCCCTGGACCAGTGGCAGGAGCGCCACAACCGCAGTGGGTCCGCCGAACTCGTGGGGCTGCCCGCCTGAAACCCGTTGCCGCGCTCCGGGGGCGGGCGGGTCGGGGTGCTGTTCCGACCTGCCGGCCCGCCGGTCCGGGAGCGGGCGTGCGGAGGGGCGACGGCCCGCACCACGTGGTGCGGGCCGTCGCCCCTCCGCCGGCGCTCGCGGGTGAACGCGATGTGCCGGATTCGCAGCCGTTGACGCTCCGGCCGATGCCGTGGAGGCACCCGGTCAGAGGCGGCGCAGAACGTTCTGGAGGCCCTGCGTCCGCCGTGCCACGGCGCCGCCCCGCCGTCCGCCGGGCACGATGGGCACGATGGGCAGGACGGGGTGCGGACGAGGCGGGCGGAGGCGGCATGGAGCGGGCGGCGGGGGAGTCCTGGGTGGTCGGGGTGGACGTCGGCGGCTCCGGCATCCGGGTCGGGGCGGCGCCCGCGGGCCGGCCGGTGGATCCGGCGGGGGTGCGGACGGTCGGGTCGGCCGCCGCCGCGCGGGTGTCCGCCTCGGCCGGAGGGCAGGACGCGCGGGCGCTGCTCGACCGGCTGCTGCCCGCACTCGGCGCCCTGGTCGCCGGCCTGCCCGACGGGGCCGGGATCGGCGCGGTCGCCGTGGGCGCCACCGGGATGGCCCTGCTCGGCCGCGACCTGGCGGCCCGGCTGCCCGGCCCGCTCGCCCGCGCCACCGGCGCCCGGCGGCTGGTGCTCGCGGGGGACGCGGTCACGGCCTACGTGGGCGCGCTGGGCACCGCCGCCGGGGTGGTGGTGGCCGGCGGGACGGGGCTGGTCGCGATCGGCCTCCGCCCGGGCGGGAACTGGTGCCGTGCCGACGGCTGGGGCCAGTTGCTCGGGGACTGCGGCGGCGGCGCCTGGCTCGGCCGGGCCGGGCTGGAAGCGGCGCTGCGGGCGCAGGACGGCCGCAACGGGGGTTCGCCCGCGCTGCTGGCGGCGGCCGAGCGGCACTACGGCCCGGTGGCCGGCCTCCCGGCCGCGCTCCAGCCGCGTCCGGACCGGGCGGCGCTGCTCGCGGAGTTCGCCCCGGCGGTGGTCGCGGCTGCCGGGGGCGGCTGTCCGGTCGCCGCGGACCTGCTCCGCCGTGCGGGCGAGGAGATCGCCGACAGCGCGAGCGCCGCCGCCGCGGCCGCCGGTCGGACCGAGCCCCGGCTCGCCCTGACCGGGGGTCTGTTCCGCTTCGACCCACTGCGCCGGGCGACCCTGGACGCGCTCGCGGTCCGCCTCCCCGCCGCCCGCCCCCGCCCTCCGGACGGCCCGCCGCTGCTCGGAGCCCTCCGGCTGGCCCGGGCCGCCGCGACCGCCGTCACCACCCCCGCTGCCCCGGCATCCGCGCTCGGCAGCGCCACTGTCAGCACCGCCACCGTCAGCAGCGCCACCGTCGGCACCGCCGCACCGGACTTCCCCTGGCCGCTGGACCCGCCCCTGCTCGCCGTCCTCGACCTCCCCGCCGTCCTCGACCTCCCCGCCGCCGACGGCCCGCGGCGGCCGTGAAAAGCGTTTGAGCGGTGCTCCCGGCTCTGGCAGCGTGGTCGGTATGGAGAAGACCCCTGCCCCCGACGACTGGCTGGCGACCAACCGCGCCAACTGGGACGGCCGTGTCCCGGTGCACAAGGCCAGCGATTTCTACGACCTCCCCGGCTTCGTGTCCGGCGACGAGGCACTGCGCGGTTTCGAGCTGGCCGAGGTCGGTGACGTCAGCGGCAAGTCCCTGCTCCACCTCCAGTGCCACATCGGCCTGGACACCCT
The DNA here is from genome assembly GCF_900105395.1 of Streptomyces sp. TLI_053. NCBI lineage: Bacteria > Bacillati > Actinomycetota > Actinomycetes > Kitasatosporales > Streptomycetaceae > Streptomyces > Streptomyces sp. TLI_053. The sequence continues at coordinate 1,309,658 of NZ_LT629775.1, read as the reverse complement.
GTCCTGGGCCCGCCACGGCGCCACCGTGACCGGCCTGGACTTCTCCGCGCCGGCGGTGGAGACCGCCACCGAACTGGCCGGGAAGATCGGCGCGGACACGGCCCGATTCGTCGTCTCCGACGTGTACGAGGCGGTGGCGGCGCTCGACGGGCAGACCTTCGACATCGTCTACACCGGCCTCGGCGCCCTGTGCTGGCTCCCGGACATCGCGCGCTGGGCCCGCACCGCGGCCTCCCTGGTCGCCCCGGGCGGCTTCCTCTACCTGGCGGAGTTCCACCCCTTCGGCGACACCCTGGGCGACGACGGCCGGACGGTGGAGTACGACTACTTCGACCGCGACGCCACGGTCTGGGACGACCCCAGCACCTACACCGACGGCGAGGTGACGTCCCTGGCCTCCAAGACGGTCGAGTGGCAGCACGGGATCGGCGACGTCCTCAGCGCCCTGGTGACCGAGGGCCTGCGGGTGGAGTTCCTGCACGAGCACGACTTCACGCTGTTCCCGCGCTTCCCGGTGCTGGAGCGCGACCGGGGCTTCCGTTTCCCGGCCGGGCAGCCCCGCGTCCCGCTGATGTACTCGCTCCGCGCGAGCAAGCCCGCCTGACGCCCGCTCCGAGGCGCCGGCCGTCCGGTGCGGCCCTCCGCCCCGCCGCGGCCTACGCCCGGGTGAGCAGGGCCGTGCCCAGGTCGGTGGCGGTGTAGTGGACCTCGCGGCGGTAGCGGTGGCCGGTGACCAGCCCGGCGTCGCGCAGGACGGCGAGGTGCTGGGAGACCGCGCCCAGGCTGAGGCCGGTCCGGGCGGCGAGCTGGGTGGTGGTGGACGGGGATCCGGTGCAGGCGAGCAGGCGGGCGCGGCTGCGCCCGAGCAGCCGGGCGAGCGCGTCGTCGGTGTTCTCCCGGCGCTCCCAGAGCAGGCCGAGGGCGCGGGCCGGGTAGACCAGGGCGGGCGGTGTTCCCCGGCGGCCGCCCAGCACCCGGCAGCGGTCGGCGAACGCGCTCGGGGTGAGGGTGAGTCCGGTGCCGCCGAGGCCGTCGCTGTCCGCCGGCAGGTCGGGTGAGCGCAGCCGGTCCCCGTCCCGGCGCAGGGTGGGGTGGAGCGAGGACAGCACCTCGTGGATGCCGTCCTCGGCGAGCAGGCGCGTCCGGTGGGCGATGTCCGCCTCCAGGGCGGCGCGGATCCGCGGCCAGTACGGCCGGACCGCCGCCTCCCACCAGGAGTGCAGGGCCTCGGCGAGCTCGGGCAGGACGCGTTCCGGGTCCTCGGCAGGCTGCCGTCCGGCGCCGGTCGGCGCCGGCCGCGGCACAGCGGCGAGAGCGTCCCGGACCTGTTCGGGCGGGGTGGCCAGCAGGGCGGACAACTCCTCCTCGATCTCGGCCAGCGGGCAGCGCGGAGCCGGCAGCAGTCGCCCCGCCAGCAGGCCGGACCGGGCGGTGAGCGCCGCGGGCGGCGAGGTCCGCCCACCGAGGCCGCCGCCCCGGCCCAGGGACGCGGCCCGGCGGATCCAGGGCAGGTGCACCACGTGCCGACCGGGATCGGTGACGGCGCGTGCGGCCGCCGCGGTCTCCCAGAGCGGGGAGATCGCGAACCTGAGATTGCCCAGGTCGCGCGCCCCGAACCGCAGCTCGCCCATCCCCACCCCCGGTCGACGTTTTCGCCCAGACTAAAACACTGGCCGCGCGGTGATCACGCTCAGGATGCTGGCCGGCATGACTCCTCCACTTCCGGGCCTGCTCCGGCATGCCGACTTCCGACGGTTCTGGGCCGCCGACACCGTCAGTCAGGCGGGTGCGGCCGTCACCCTGGTCGCGCTTCCGCTGGTGGCCGTCGGCACGCTGGGCGCCACACCGTTCGAGGCGGGCCTGCTGGTCGCCTTCGAGTACGCGGCCTTCCTGCTGATCGGACTGCCCGCGGGCGCCTGGGTGGACCAGGTGCGGCGGCGGCCGGTGATGGTCGCCGCGGACGTCGTCCGGGCCGTGCTGCTGTTCTCCGTCCCGGCCGCCTCCTGGCTGGGCGCGCTGACCCTGCCCCAGCTGTACGCGGTGGCGTTCGGGATGTCCGTCTGCACCGCGTTCTTCGACGTGGCGTACGGCAGCTACCTGCCGCACCTGGTGCCGGACGAGCAGCTGGTGGCGGCGAACATCCGGATCGAGGCGGGCCGGAGCACCGTCCAGGTCGGCGGCCCGGGCGTGGGCGGGGCGCTGGTGGGTGCGCTGACCGCGCCGGTCGCGTTGGTGGTGGACGTACTGAGCTTCGGCCTCTCCGCGCTGCTGCTGGGCCGGATCCGGCGGCCCGAGGCCCGGCCGGAGGGTTCCTCGGGCACCCGGTCGGGGGGAGCGCTGCGGACGGAGATCGCCGAGGGGCTGCGCTTCGTCCTCGGCGACCGGCTGCTGCGGGCGGTCACCCTCACCGCCGCCGCCTCCAACCTGTGCGGCACGATCGGCGCCTCGATGCTGATGGTGCTGCTGGTCGGCGAGCTGCGTCTGTCGCCGTTCCTGTGCGGACTCGTGTTCACCGCGGAGGCGGTCGGCGGCCTGATCGGCAGCCTGCTCACGGCGCGGTTCACCGCCCGGCTCGGTCAGGGACCGGCGATGTGCGCGGCGGTGGCGGGCAGCGCCGTGCTCTGGCTGCTGGCGGTGCCGTTCTTCCGGGCCGACGGCCGCTTCGTCCTGGCCGTCCTGCTGCAGGCCGCGGGCTGGGTCCTCTTCATGACCTTCAGGATCACCTCGGTCGCCTTCCGCCAGCGGCTCTGCCCGAAGCCGCTGCTGGGCCGGACGACGGCAACGGTCCGTTTCCTGGTCTGGGGCGTGATGCCGATCGGAGCGCTGGCCGGCGGTGTGCTGGGGCAGGGCCTAGGCGTCCGGCAGGCGCTCTGGGCGGGCGCCCTGGGCGAGCTGCTCGCCGTCCTGCCGGTGCTCTGCTCACCGCTGCGCCGGATGCGCGAACTGCCCTGCGCCCCGGCGGAACCCGCGTCCCGGCCGCTGACCGGCGCGGCCACCGGATGAGGCCACCGGATGAGGCCCGCGGCGGCGGCCGGACGGATCCGGGCCGCCACCGTCGCCGCGCCGTCAGGACTTGCGGGCGACCGCGCCGTACATGCTGACCCGGTCCGCGCCGGGGACGGGGTCGCCCTCCGGACGCCACAGCGGGACGGTGACCACCCCGGGGTCGAGCACGTCCAGGCCGTCCAGGAAGGCGCCCACCTGCTCCCGGCTGCGGCCGACCAGCGGTGCCGTGGCCTTGCTGTAGACGCCGGTGACCCGGTCGCGGACCTCGGCGGGGATGAAGTCGGCGGTGCCGTGGGACAGGATCAGGTGGCTGCCGGGCGCGAGGGTGTCCAGCAGTGTGCGGACGATCTCGTACGGTCCGTTCTCGTCCGGCACGAAGTGCAGCACGGCGGCCAGCACGAGGGCCATCGGCTTCTCGAAGTCGAGCAGCTTCTCGGCCTCGGCGGCGGCGAGCAGGTCGAGCGGCTCGCGCAGGTCGGCCTGGATGACGGTGGTCCGGCCGACGGCGGTGCCGCCCATCAGGGCGCGGGCGTGGGCGAGCACGATCGGGTCGTTGTCGACGTAGACGATCCGGGCGCCCGGATCGACGGCCTGGGCGATCTCGTGGGTGTTGCCCGCGGTCGGGATGCCGGTGCCGATGTCGAGGAACTGGCCGATGCCGAGCCCGGCCACATGGCGCACCGCCCGGGTCAGGAAGCCCCGGTTGGCGCGCGCGGTGGATCTGAACTCCGGGTTGGCCGCCAGCGCCCGCTCGGCCGCCTCGCGGTCGGACGGGAAGTTGTCCTTGCCGCCCAGGTAGTAGTCGTACATCCGCGCGGGGTGCGGGATCTCCGGCCGGAGGTCGGCGGGGACACCGGGCTCGCCCGGCTCCCACATCTCGTTGTAACCCACCACTGTCTGCACGCCTCCGCACCTGGCCGAACTGATGATCCGTCGGCGGACAGCGTAGGTGTTCGAGTACACCCGTGGTGCGGCGAGGTCGGTTCACACCCGCTTGTGCGCAATGGCCGCGTTGCGGCGGGATGGGCCGGAACGGCCCCGTCCCGGCGGGCGGGACGGCCCCGCCCCGCCCCGTCCCGGCGGGCGGGACGGGGCGGACAGGCGCAGGATGGGAGGGTCCGGGGCGCCGCCCGCAAGCGCGGCGTGCCGCCGTGGAGCGGGAGTGGGAGGCAACCATGGCCGTCGCCGAGATCGTTCCGGCCGACATCAGGGAGTGGCGGGGGCAGTCCGTCATGGACGAGAAGGACCACCGGATCGGCACCCTGGAGTCCGTCTACGTCGAGACCGCCAGCGACCAGCCGTACTTCGTGACGGTCACGATCGGACTGGCGATGAAGCGGCGGCTGGTGTTCGTACCGCTCGACGGCGCGGTGCTGGGGCCGGGGTACCTGCGGGTGGCGTTCCCGAAGGCGCTGGTGAAGCAGGCGCCCTCGATCGGGGTGGACGACGTGCTGCCGGCCGAGGACGAGCCCGAGGTGTTCGCGCACTACAAGCTGGAGTACGTCACCGGGGCGGGCGGGGAACGGCGGCTGGCGCGGCGCTGACGGCGGCCGTCGCGACGGCGGTCCCGCAACGGCCGGAGCCGTTGGCCGACGGCACGGGCCGAAGGTCGGCCACCCGGGTCCGGATACCCCACGGGGTACACTGGAGGGCCGGTGGTCGACAGTGGAGGGCGGTCCGGACATGCAGGTGGACGAGGAGGCCGTCGGAGCGGTCCTGAACCGGCTGCGGCGCGCCCAGGGGCAGCTGGCGGGCGTGATCGCGATGATCGAGGCCGGCCGGGACTGCAAGGACGTGGTGACCCAGCTGGCCGCCGTGTCGCGGGCGCTCGACCGGGCCGGGTTCAAGATCGTGGCGAGCGGTATGCGGCAGTGCATGGCGGGTGCCGAGGAGGGCGCGGCGCCGATGACGGAGGCCGAGTTGGAGAAGCTCTTCCTCACCCTCGCCTGACGGCCCGCACGTCCGGCGGTTCGTGTGCCGAATGTCCGCTGTTGCCCGTGCCCGCCGTTCCGGCGGTCCGCCGTTCCGAGGACCCGGCCCCAGGGCCGGGTCCTCCGCCGTTCCGGCGTTCCGGACACCCGCGTTCCGCCCTTCCGGACACCCGCGTTCCGGCACCCCGTCCGTCGGACGGCCCCACAGTTCCCGTTCCGCCCGACAATCCGTCACGTCTCGTTCATGTCCTGGTCGCCGGTCTTCGGATGAATGGGCGCGGCCCTGCAGTTGTACAGCCAACTGTTGACGGGCCGACCCTCCCAAGCCTCCGTCACCAGCCGCGGACGGCCCCGGCCCGGCACCCCCCGACGGCCCGGTGCCCGAGCGGCGGACAGGACATCCGTGGCCACCGGCAGCACCCTGACCAGCACGTCGTCGAGCAGCCCCGTCGAGGGCGACCGCCTCACCTTCCACTGGACCACCGACGCCCCCGACCCCAAGAACTGGGTCGGCATCTACGACGGGGACCGTCAGCCCGGCACGGGCAGCTCCCTGCTCTGGAAGTACACCCCGGCCGGCGAGGGCGACGTCCAGCTCGACACCTCCGCCCTCACCGGCGGCCCGTACACGGCCTACCTGCTCGCCAAGGACGGCTACGGCGTCCTCGCCAAGACCCAGCCGTTCACCTTCCGGCCCAAGCCGGCCGTGGTCCGCCCGCACGCCGTGGTGGACTCCCTCACCGCCACCCCCGTCGCCCCCGGCGCGGCCGTCACCGTCAAGCTCGGCGGCCTCTGGGCCCGCCCCGCCGGCAACCCGGCCGGCAGCGCGGCCTTCCGCAAGATCTCCGGACCGGCCTGGCTCGCGGTCGCCGCCGACGGCACCGTCACCGGCACCGCGCCGGGCGGCGCCGCGCCGCGCACCCCCGAGGTCCTGGTCGTCGGCGTCAAGGACAGCGCCGGAGCCACCGACACCGTCACCGTGCTGCTCCCGGTCGTGGACCCGGCCACCGCGCCCCGGCTCAAGGTCGCGAGCTGGAACCTCGCCAACGCCGGTGCCGCCTTCACCGACGCCCTCGAGAAGCAGCTGCGGGTCGTGCTGGCCCAGGGCCTGGACGTGCTCGCGCTCCAGGAGACGGCCGGCAAGGCCGCCCAGGCGCTGGCCGACGCCCTCGGCTGGTACGCCCACCAGAGCGCCGGCAGCGTCGGCCTGCTCAGCCGCTACCCGCTGACCGCCGTCACCCCGGCCACCGCCGAACTGCCCGCCGCCGGGGCGACCGTGCAGCTGCCCGGCGGCCGCGCCGTCCGGGTCTGGACCGCGCACCTCGATGAGTCCGACTACGGCCCGTACGCCGTCCAGGACGGCCGCACCGCCGCGCAGGTCCTCGACACCGAGAACGCCTCGGCCCGGCTCCGGCAGGCGCGGGCGCTGGCCGCCGCCGTCACCGCCGACGCCGCCGCGGGCGCCCCGGTGGTGCTCGCCGGCGCGCTGTCCTCGCCCTCGCACCTCGACTGGACGGCCGCCACCGCCGCCGCGCACGGCGGAGCCGGGGCGCTCGCCTGGCCGGTCACCACCACCCTCCAGGCGGCCGGACTCACCGACACCTTCCGTGAGGAGAACCGGGACCCGGTGAAGGCCCCCGGCACCACCTGGTCGCCGGTCCGCAAGCAGCGCGCCGCCGGCAAGGCCGAGCCGCAGGACCGGATCGACTACGTGCTGTACCGGGGCAGGCTGCGGCTCGTCGAGGCGCACACGCTGGTCGCCGACTGGCCGGCCACCGCCGCCGACCCGGCCGCCCTCGCCGCCAACCAGTGGCCGTCCGACACCGCCGCCGCGGTCGCCACCTTCCAGCTCTGAAAGGCCAGTTCGCGATGTCCGAGCTCTCCCGCCGCACCTTCGTCGGCGCCACCGCGGCCGCCGGCGCCGCCGCCCTGACCGGCCTCCAGGGCACCCCGGCCCAGGCCGCGCCCACCCAGCCCGCCGCCGCGCCGGCCCGCCTCACCGGCACCATCAAGGACGTCAAGCACGTCGTGGTGCTGATGCAGGAGAACCGCAGCTTCGACCACTACTTCGGCGCTCTCAACGGCGTGCGCGGCTTCGGTGACAAGCAGGGGCTGCAGTTCCCCGACGGCACCGACGTGTTCCGCCAGCCGGACCCGCGCCGCAGCGACGGCAATGTGATGCTGCCGTACCGGATGGACACCTCGAAGTACAACGCGCAGAACGCCGGCGGCCTGCCGCACGACTGGGCCACCGGTCACCAGGCCATCAACAACGGCGCGATGAACAAGTGGATCGCTGCCAAGGGCGAGCGCACCATGGGGTACTTCACCCGTGAGGACATCCCCTACCAGTACGCGCTGGCCGACGCCTTCACCCTGTGCGACGCCTACTTCACCTCGCTGGCCGGGCCGACCGATCCCAACCGGCTCTACCTGTGGACCGGCACCTCCGGCCCCGGCCGGGACGGCACCACCGGCCCGTGGATCGACAACACCCCGGTCACCGACAACCCGGTCGCCGACTGGACCACCTACGCCGAGCGCCTCCAGTCGGCGGGCGTCACCTGGCGGGTCTACCACAACCCCAGCAAGGACGACCGCACCGGCGACTACGACGACAACGCGCTCTCGTACTTCAAGCAGTTCCACAACTTCCCGAAGGACGACCCGCGTTACATCAACGCGATGACCAAGTTCGACCCGGCGGCCTTCGACGCGCACTGCAAGGACGGCACCCTACCGACCATCTCCTGGCTGGTCGCGCCGTACCTCTTCTCCGAGCACCCGGAGGCCGGACCGGCGTACGGCGCGCACTGGGTGAACCAGGCCCTGCAGTCGCTGATGTCCAACCCGGACGTGTGGCGGCACACCGTCTTCCTGGTCATGTACGACGAGAACGACGGCTACTTCGACCACATGGTTCCGCCCACCCCCGAGCCGGGCACCCCGGAGGAGTTCACCCAGGGCCGCGCCATCGGTCTCGGCAACCGCGTCCCGCTCTGGGTCGCCTCGCCCTGGTCGCGCGGCGGCTGGGTCAACTCCCAGGTCTTCGACCACACCTCCGTGCTGCGCTTCATGGAGCAGGTCACCGGTGTGGCCGAGCCCAACATCTCGGCCTGGCGCCGCGCCGTCTGCGGCGACCTCACCAGCTGCTTCGACTTCGCTGCCCCGGACCAGTCGATCCCGCAACTGCCGGACACCAACGCCCTGATGGCGAAGGCCGACGCGGGCACCAAGCTCCCCGGCGTGCAGCTGCCCGCCGTCGGCGCCCAGTCCATGCCGGTGCCCGAGCGGGGCGACCGCCCGCACCGCCACCTGCCCTACCAGCCCTGGGCCGAGGCGGAGGTGGACCGACTCACCGGCCGGGTCACCTGCACGATGAGCAACGACGGCTCGGTGGCCTTCCCGTACACGGTCTACCCGAACATCGTGCAGCCCTTCGCCGGGACGCCGTTCACCGTGGCCCCGGGCGCCTCGGCCACCTACGTCTGGGAGGCCGCGAAGACCAACGGCCGCTACGACTTCACCGTGCACGGCCCGGACGGCTTCGTCCGCCGCTTCGCCGGCACCGTGGTCCGCGACGGCCAGGGCACCGCCGAGCAGCCGTCCGGCCAGAACGACATCGCGGTGCCGATCGTCACCGCCGACCTGTCCGGCTCCAAGCGGCTGACGCTCCAGCTCGTCAACGACGGCATGACCGACGTCTGCTTCACCGCCGTGCCGAACGACTTCGCCGGCACCGCGCAGACCGTCTGGGTCCGGCCGGGCAAGCAGAGCAACCTGGTCTGGCCGCTGGACAAGCAGGGCCGCTACGACGTGGTGGTCACCGCCGCCACCGGCCAGCGCTTCACCCGGCGGTACGCGGGCTGGGTGCACTGAGTCCGGATCCTCGCGCGCCACGCCGCGGCCGGTCCCCCCGGCCGTGGCGTGGCGCGCCCGGGGACGGCCGGGCCCGCGGCTACCGTCGGCCCATGCAGCAGATCACACCCTGTCTCTGGTTCGACGACCAGGCCGAGGAAGCCGTCCGGTACTACACCTCGGTCGTCCCCGACTCCCGGATCACCGCCGTCACCCACTACACCGAGGCCGGTCCGGGCACCCCCGGCACCGTGCTGACGGTCGCCTTCGAACTCGGCGGCCGCCCGTACGTGGCCCTCAACGGCGGGCCGCTCTTCCCGTTCACCGAGGCGGTCTCGCTCCAGGTGCACTGCGACGACCAGGCGGAGGTGGACCGGCTCTGGGCGGCCCTGCTGGAGGGCGGCGGCCAGGAGGGGCCCTGCGGCTGGCTCAAGGACCGCTGGGGCCTGTCCTGGCAGATCACCCCGCAGGTGCTGATCGACCTGGTCTCCGACCCGGACCGGGCCAAGGCCGCCCGGGTCACCACGGCGATGCTGCAGATGCGCCGGATCGACATCCAGCAGCTGCTGGACGCCGCCGAGGGGTGAGGCACAGGTCCGGGCAGCCTGCGGGCTCAGCCCCGGGCACCCGCCGGGGGCTTCGCGCGCCGTCGGCGGACCCGGGCGAGGACGGGGCGCTCGCCGCGGAGCCAGCGGCGCAGCCGGCCCAGCCGGGAGAATCGCTCCCGGCCCGCCACCGAAGCCCGGTCCAGCTCCTCCATCAGCCGCCGCGAGCGGTGCTCCAGGTCCAGTTCGTCGAGGATCCGGTCGACCTCGGTCAGCAGCGATCCGAGCAGGTGCCAGGACTCCGGGTCCGCGCGGACCTGCTCCAGCAGCAGTCGGGCCACGTTCTCCCGGCTCGCCCAGGCGGCGGTCAGCTCAGCGGTGAGCCGTTCCTCGGCCTCCTCGGCGTTCCGGCTGACCTGGGTGGTGACCAGCACGGCGAAGCTCACCAGCGCGCCGCCGACATGGGCGAGCAGTTCCTCCATCGCCACCGCGAGGCCCGGCGCCACCAGTGGCTCGCCGGGCCCGCGCCGTTTGGCGAGGTCGGTGAGCGAGCGCGAGATGACACGGATCACCACCACGCAGATCTCCAGGGTGTCCAGACCGGTGCGCAGCACCAGCCGGGACAGCAGCCCCTCACTGATCCGGGGGTTGAACCGGAGGCTGTCCTCGGCCTGGCGCAGCGCGGCGTCGACGTCGGCGATCGCCTGGTCGAGCCGGCGGGCCTCGTGCAGCCGTTCGGCGGCGTCCGCGACGGCGGTGGGCCGGCCCAGCTGCTCGGCGAGGTCGAGCAGCAGGTGCCGGGCCCGGCGGGCCAGGTCCTCGATCGACTCACCGGCGGTGTCCACCCAGACCGGTGGGGCGAACACCAGGTTGAAGAGCAGGCCGACACTCGCGCCGATCAGGGTCTCCAGCACACGGTCCCAGGCCTGGGAGGCGAGTTTGGTGACCCCCAGGATCAGCATCGCGCTGATCGCGACCTCCTGGACGAACTCGTCCACCCGGACGAACCGGCCGATCACCAGCGAGGCCAGGATGATCAGCCCGAGGCTCCACCAGGAGAGGCCGACCACCGCGCTGAAGCCGATCGCGATCAGTACGCCGACGACCACCGAGTTCACCCGGCGGATGCTGGTGGTGAGGGTCGAGTAGACGGTGACCTGGACCACCAGCAGCGCGGTGAGCGGGGCCGTCAGGGGGGCCGGTTCGCTGCTGAGCCAGGTCGCCACCACGTAGGAGAGGGTGGCGGCGACGGTCGCCCGCGCGGTCTGGACGGCGAAGGGTTCACGGGCGGCGCGGCGCAGCAGGCCGACCACGGGTTCCGGTAGCAGGGCCATGCGCGCCTCCTTCCCCGTCCCCCGCTTCCCACCGGTCCACTTCCGTCCGGTCCGGCGCGGGGGCTACTGCCTGCCGCGCCCCTCGCGCAGCAGCTTCCACGGCGCGAGCGCCGACTCCACCTGCACCCCGAGGCTCATCTTGGACGCGCCCTCGACCCGCTCCTCGAAGCGGATCGGCACCTCCTTGATGGTGAGCCCCCGGCGCACCACCCGGTGGTTCAGCTCGACCTGGAACGAGTACCCGTTGCTGTGCACCGACGCCAGGTCGATGGCCCGCAGGGTCTGCGCCTTCCAGGCCTTGAAGCCGGCGGTGGCGTCGCGCACGCCCAGGCCGAGGATGGTGTTCACGTAGAGGTTGGCCCAGGCCGAGAGCGCCTTGCGGTGCCACGGCCACTCCTCGGCGGTCGATCCGCCGGGCACGTACCGGGAGCCGAGCACCACGGCCGTGTCGTCGGCCAGCAGGGTCTTCACCATGAGCGGCAGGACGGCGGCCGGGTGGGACAGGTCGGCGTCCATCTGGACGACCACGTCCGCGTCGTTCTCCAGGGCCTTGGCCATGCCGGCGACGTAGGCGCGGCCGAGGCCGTCCTTCTCGGTGCGGTGCAGCACCGAGACCCGGCCCCCGGACTCGGCGGCCAGCTTGTCGGCGACCTCGCCGGTCCCGTCGGGGGAGTTGTCGTCGACGACCAGCAGGTGCAGGTTCGGCAGGTCGAGCCCGGCCAACAGGCCGGCGAGGACCGGAAGGTTCTCCCGCTCGTTGTAGGTGGGCACGACCACAACGACCTTCGGGGCGGCCTCGACCATGTTGTGTTCCCTCGCGAGTTCGGCGGCACGGCCGTCGGGCTGCGACGGCCGTGCGAGTCTAGCCGCGCCGCTTCGAACAGGGTCGCGCCGGACCACCCTCCGGACCCGGAGGACCCTTCGCCCGCCGGGGCCGGGGCCGGGGGTTGGGTCCGGGGCCGGGCACGGTCGCGGGCGGTCACCTGGACCGGCGCGAACTCCAGGCGGGAGCGACGATGCCGATCAGGCCGACCGCGAAGGCGAGCTGGAGCAGATGGCGGATCCAGTCGATGCCGGACGTGTGCCGCACGCCGATCCACCCGGCGACCGCATTGCCCAGCCAGGCCCCGGCCGCGCCGAGCAGCATGGTCAGCCACCACGGGATGGCCTGCGGGCCGCGCAGGATCAGCTTGGCGATCACACCGAGCACGAAGCCGATGAGCAGAATCCACAGGAGCTGGAACATCGCATTCCACCTTTCGAGGCACGTTCCCTCATGATCGCCCGAACCGCGCGTCACGGCACGTCCGGAGCCGGCCGCCGAGGTGCGGGCCGTGCGCCCCCGCCTGCCCCGTCCGGGCGGGGGCATTCCCCGGGCCGTTCCGCGGGCCGTTTCCCGGGCCGTTCCCCGGGGGTCCGCCCGGCGGTTACGCTCCGCGACCGCGACCGCGACCGCGGCCGGCGGGTGCGGCCGGCGCCTGGCCGGGCAGTGCGGTCGCCGGGCGGAGGTGGCCCCGGACGGGGCGCCGGCCGGACCCCGAGGTCCGCGGGCGGACGACTCTGGCGGGGGACGGTACCCAGCCGCTACGGTCTGGACCAGCCACCCGTCCGGCCGATCGGCCGCGCCCCGTCCTGGCCACTTCCGGGAGTCGTCATCAGCACCCGATCCACCGTCAGCGCCGTTCCCGCCACCGCCGCTTCGGCACCGACGGCGCCCGACGCGCTCACCCTGACCGACCTGCTCGACGACCGGGCCGCCCGGCACCCCGACCGGCCCGCGCTGATCGTCCCCGGCCGCCCGGTGCTCGACTACCGGACGTGGCGGGAGCGGGCGGTGCGAGCCGCCCACGGGCTCGCCCGGGCAGGTGTGCGGCCGGGAGAGCGGGTGCTGCTGCTCTTCCCCAACCGCTCCTGGGACGCCTACGCGGTGGCCTTCCTGGCCGCGCACTACGCGGGTGCGGCGGCCGTCGTCGTCCGCGAGGACCTGAGCGCCGAGGACACCGCGCGGCTGGCGGGCGACAGCGGGGCGGTCCTCGCGGTCGCGGACTCCGCCGAGGACGGGCGGGCCGCCGCGGCCGCCGTCCGCTGCCTGCCGCTGGCCGGACTGGAGGCCGACGGCGAGCACCGGGGCGCACGCGACGGCGAGCGCCGGGGCGACCGCGACCGCGACGGCGCGCAGGAACCGCCGCACCGCCCCGCCCCCGGCGACCTCGCCCAGGTCATCGGCACCTCCGGCACCACCGGCGCCCCCAAGGGCGTGCACGCCGCCCACGCCAGCCTGACCGCCGGCCAGCGGCTCGACCCGCGCCCGCGCCCGTACGCCCACTCCGCGCACGCCGTGCACGCCTTCCCGATCGGCACCAACGCGGCCCAGGTGGTCCTGGTCAACGCGCTGGTCGCCGCGCCCGCCACGATCTGCCTGCCGCGCTTCGACGCCGAGGAGTTCGGGCGGACCGTCGCCGAACACCGTGCCGGCACCGTCTTCCTGGTGCCCTCGATGGCCGTCGAACTGCTCAACTCCGGTGCGGTCGGACGGCACGACCTGAGCAGCGTCCTGCTGATCAGCTGCTCCGCCGCCGCCCTGCCCGCCCCCGTCGCCGCCGCCCTGCGCGCCGCCCTGCCGACCGCGACCCTGGTCAACACCTACACCTCCGCCGAGGCGTCCCCCGCCCAGATATCCGCCGTCGTCGACGCCCGCCGGCCCGGCTCGGTCGGCCGCCCCGCCAACCCGGCCGACCTGCGACTGCTCGACGAGGACGGGCAGCCGGTCGCGACGGGCGCCGTCGGCGAGGTGTGGCTGCGCCAGCCGGGACCCCCGCGCGGCTACACGGCCGGCGCGCAGGCCACGGCCGCCGTCTTCCGCGACGGCTGGGTGCGGATGGGGGACCTCGGCCGGCTCGACGCCGAGGGCTACCTCCACCTGGTCGACCGCGAGAGCGACATCATCAAGTCCGGCGCCCTCAAGGTCTCCACCCTGCGCATCGAGGACGTCCTGCACGGCCACCCGCGGGTCGCCGACGCGGCCGCGCTCGGCCTCCCGCACCCCGTCATGGGTGCCGTGCCGGTGGCCGTCGTCGTGCCCGCCGCCGACGGTCTGGACCTCGACGAACTGCGGCTGTTCCTCGCCGCCCGGCTCGGCCGGGCCGAACTGCCGGTCCGGATCCTGCTCACCGACCGGCTGCCCCGCAACCCCAGCGGCAAGGTCGTCAAGCACGAACTGCGGGCCCGCTTCGACACCCCCGCCGAGGCGCCCGCCGGCACCCCGCCCACCGGTGACACCGAACTCGCCCTCGCCGCCGTCTGGCGCAAGGTGCTCGGCCGACCGGTCGCGGCCGTCGAGGACGAGTTCTTCGCGCTCGGCGGCGACTCCTTCCGCGCCGTCCAGCTCGCCGCCGCCGTCTCCGCCGAGTTCGGCGTCACCGCGAGCACCGCCCTGGTCTTCGAACGCCCCTCGCTGCGGGCCCAGGCCGCCTGGATCGCCACCGCGCCCAGGACCGCCGAGGCCCCGCCCCCGGCGGACGACGCAGAGCTCTCCCCGTTCCTGCGCGAACTGCGCGCCCAGCCCCACGACATCCCGCTCACCTCCCAACAGGAGAACTTCCTGCGCTGGATGGCCGAGGCCGAGGGCCGCAACGTCGGCTCGGTCGCCGTGATGTTCCGCGTCACCGAGGCACTGGACCCCGGTCTGCTGACCGAGGCCCTGCACGAGGCGGTGCGCCGCCACCCCGCGCTGCGCACCCGGTTCGTGCCCGTGCCCGGCGCCCTGCCCGGCGTCCGGCGCGCGGTCGTCGATCCCGACCCCGAGGTGGAGGCCATCCTGGTCGACGCCCCGGGCGAGAGCGACGACGAGGTGTCCGCCCGGCTGATCGCCGTCCGGGACCGGCTCACCGACGTCGGCGAAGGCCCGATGACCGGCCTCGCCGTGGTCAGCCGGGGTGCCGACGACCACGCGGTGCTGCTCGCCGTCCACCACATCGTCGGCGACGGCTGGTCGGTCGGCGTGCTGCTGCGCGACCTCGGCGTCGTCTACTCCGCGCTGCGCCGCGGCCGCCCGGCGCCCCCGCCCCGGCCGATGCCGACGCTCGGCGAGCTGGTCGCCCGCGCCAACGCCAACTGGCCCGTCTCCCGGGCCCACTTCGCCCGCACCCTGGCCGGAGCGCCGGAGGCGGTGCACCCCTTCCCGGGCCGCGCCGACACCGAGACGGTGCTCAGCGCCGCGCACCGGCTCACCGTCCCCGCCGACCGGGCCGCCGCACTCCGCGACCGGGCAGCCGAGGCCGGGGCGACCCCCTTCCAGGCGCTCGCCACCGTATGGCTCGGCCTGCTCGCCGAGCGCAGCGGCCAGGACGACCTGGTGCTGATGACCCCCGTCCCCGGCCGCACCACACCCGAGGCCGAACAGGCCGTCGGCTGTTTCGTGCAGTCCCTGCTGCTGCGGGTCGACGCCTCCGGGGCACCCGGCTTCGCCGAACTCCTCGCCCGGGTCCGCGACACCGCCACCGCGGCCCTGGACCACCAGCTCTACCCCTTCGCGGAGTTCAGCCCGCTGGCGCCGTTCGCCGCCTGGCTCCGCTACGAGAGCTGGAACGCCCCCGCCCAGCTCCCCGGCCTCGCCTGCACCGCCTGGGAGGTCCCGCGCGCCGCCACCGTCCCCTACCCCCTCCCCGGCGGCGACCGGCACGTCCCCGAACTCGCGGCCACCGAACAGCCCGACGGCTCGCTGGTCTGCTGGCTCCGCTACAACGAGCACGCCTTCACCCCGGCCGCCGTCGAGGCCCTCGGCACCGCCCTGGCGGCCCGCATCACGGAGGCCGCCGGGGGCTGAGCCCGCGTGATTGTCGGTGGCCGGTGCCATGATCCCCACGAACGATCCGAGAAGGAGAACACTGTGGGCACCTGGGACATCGGACACTTCGACAACGACACCGCGGCCGACTTCTGCGCAGGACTGGACGGGGCGGCGGCGGGCGAACGGGAGGGCCTGGTCCGCCGTGCGCTGGCGGCGGCCGCCGGGACGGGGGCCGAGGAGTACCTCGATTTCGACGAGGCGGCCGAAGCGGTGGCCGCCGCGGCCCTCGTCGCGGCCCAGTGCCCCGGCGGCGAGCCGGTCACCACCGCCTACGGTCCCGACGAGTCCCTCCCGGTCTTCCCGGCCGACCTGCGCCCCCTCGCGGCGCAGGCGCTGGAGCGGGTGCTCGCCGAGGAGTCCGAACTCGCCGAGCTCTGGGACGAGACCGAGGACGGACCCGCCTGGCGCCGTGCCGTGCGGGAGCTTCGCGAGGTTCTCGCGCCGGCGTCAGGACCGGCGTCCTGACCGGCGTCCTGACCGGCTCCGGGGGCGCGGGGCGCTGCTCGAGCTGCCCTGATGATCTGTCAGGCTGCCCGCGCGGCGGCCGCGGCGTCGACGGCGTCGGCGGCGTCGAACCGGGCCCGCAGCGCGGCGGCGCCGCCCTCGGCGAGCCAGTCGCCGAGGCTGCGCAGCCCGGGGTGGAGCGCCCGCAGTGCCTCGATGTCGACCCGCCAGCGGTGGCCCTCGGCCCACTGCCGGCGGACCTCGGCGAACCCGGGATGCAGGGCGGCGGCCTGGTCGTGGCCGATCCGCTCGTAGCGCAGCGTCCGCCCGGTCGCGGCGCCGATCACGGCGACGGCCTCGACCGGCGTCGGGGCGTCACCGGCCAGGTCCAGAGTGAGCCCGGCGAACCGCTCCGGCCGCTCGAAGGCCAGGGCGGCGAACTCGGCGATGTCCTCCAGGGCGATCATCTGGAGCGGCTGGTCCGGTGCGAAGAGGTGCCGGTGGACGCCGTCGGTGAACCCGTCGAAGCCGATCCCGGCCACGCCCAGATAGTTGGTCATGAACCGCACCGGCCGCAGCACCGTGACCCGTTCGATCCGCTCGCGCAGGTACTCCTCGGTCCGCCGCTTCCCCGGGGCCGCGAACGCCGTGCCCGTGGTCGGGGCGACGCCGGTGAACACCACCTGGCGGATCCCGGCGTGGGCGGCCGCGTCGGCCAGGGAGCGGCCGCGGCCGAACTCCAGCTCCTCGTCGAGGCCGGTCGACCCGTAGGCCACCGGCGGGACGACGAACAGCGCGCCGGCCCCGGCCAGGGCCGGGCCCAGGCTCGCCGGATGGTCGATGTCCGCGACGGCCAGCTCGGCCCCGGCCTCCGCGAGCGCCACGGCGGCGGGCGCGGCCGGGTCCCGGACCAGGGCGCGCACCGGCCGCCCGGCGGCCAGCAGCCGCCGGGCCGTCGCGCCGCCCTGCTTCCCGGTCGCGCCGGTCACGGCGACGACGCTCCAGGCGGTGTCCTTGCGTTCGGCGTGTTCGGTGGTCATCTCGTCCTCCCTCGCCCCGGCCTGTGCTTCACCCCGGGGATCTGGGATACTCCAACCCGTTTGACTCCGGGGGCACAAGGGGTTTCGTGACATGACGACGGTGATCGGCGCGGGCGACCGGAGCGACGCCCGCCGCAATCGGGCCCGGGTGCTGGCGGCGGCGGCCGAGGCGTTCGCCGAGCGGGGGCTGGACGTCCCGCTCGGGGACATCGCCCGCCGGGCGGGTGTCGGCGCCGGCACCGTGTACCGGCACTTCCCGAGCAAGAACGCCCTCGTCGAGGCGGTGATGACCCGACAGCTGGCCGAACTCGTCGCCTCCGGCGAGCGGCGGACGGCCCGGTCCGCTCCCACCGAAGCCTTCTTCGGCTTCCTGCTGGACGTCATCGGCACCTCCAACAGCAGGGTGACCGTCTGCGACGTCATGTCGGCCGACGCGAGCTGGCCGCGCCCGCTCCTGACCGCCACGGTGGCGCGACTGCACCAGCTGCTGGCGGCGCTGCTCGGCGCCGCGCAGCGGGCCGGTGGTGTCCGGCCGGACCTCGACCCGGACGACGTGGTGGCGATCACCATCGGGTGCGCCGCGATGCTGACGGCCCGGCACGACCGCGCGGCCGGCCTCGCCCTGGTCCGGCTGACCCTGGACGGCCTCCGCCCGTCCGGCACGGCTGTCACGGAAGGCCGCTCGTTCCGTGACAGCCGGGGCCTGCGCGCCGCGGTCCTCCCGGTCTGCGAGGACTGCGGAGCCGCCCTCACCGTCCGCCCCACCGGCCGTCCGGCGCGCTACTGCGGCGCCGCCTGCCGCCAGCGCGCCCGCCGTCGCCGCCTCGCCCCGTGACCTCCTCGGACCCGGTCAGGGGATGTACGTCCGCCAGCAGGTCGGCGAGGGCGAAGCGGGGCCGTCGGTGGCCGTCGGCGACGGGCCGCCCGGCTCGCCGCACGGGTGCGGTGGGTACCCGGGGCCGGAGAAGGACACCCGTCGCACGTCGTAGGCCGCCTGCTCGTACCAGCCGTGGAAGTACACCGTCAGCTCGGTGGTGTCCGGCCCGGTCCGCACCTGCACCGACAGGTTGTTCCAGCCGCTCCCGCTCGACCAGGTCGAGGCGTTCTCGCCGCCCGCCCCCGTGGCGCCGACGAAGGCGAACGGCCCGCGCACCGTGGCGTTCAGCAGATAGCCGGAGTTCGGCAGCACCCGCACCCGCTGCGAGCACCGCGCGTTGTTGTCGGCGCTCGGGGACCCCGTCACGTAGTGGTCGTGCGGGATGCTGCTGCCCCGGACGTCCCCGTCGCACTTCCAGATCCACGGGTAGGAGTCGAAACCCCCGTTGAGGACCAGATCGACATTGGGCAGCGGATCCGCCGCCCCGGCCGCGAAGCCGGCCCCGGAGGCCAGCCCGACCGTCGCGGCCGCCGCCGTAAGCGCACCCACGACGAGCCCGACGAAAAGCCCGCCCCGCCGCCGGAGTCTGTTCTGAACGAGTGCACGCATGCCGTCTCCGGGTGGGGGAGTACCGATGGGGGCAAGCGGTGCAAGGGAGTGGGCCACACCATGCGGGACCCGCCCGACTCCCGTCAAGGGTGCGGGCGCCTCGACCGGCGGGTAGCGTCACGTACGCCGTTCGAAGGGGGCCAGGAAAATGGCAGAACACGCCGTTCCGTCACGCGTGCTGACCGCGGAACTCATGGCTGCGGAGGTGGCGTTCGAGAAGAGCTGCATTCCTCAGGTGGGCCGGTTGCTCGGCCTGGCTGCGGCTTCGAAGCCCGAGGGGGTCATCGCGGAGAGCGGTACCGGGTCGGGAGTCGGAACCGCATGGCTGCACAGCGGCCTCGGCGCCGGTGCGCACCTGGTCACTGTGGAGCGTGACGAGGATCTGGCGCGTCGAGCAGCCGGCGTCTTCGCGGACGACGGGCGGGTGAGCGTCCTCACCGGGGACTGGCGGCTGCTCGAGCCGTACGCGCCCTTCGACGTCTTCTTCTGCGACGGCGGCGGCAAGCGCGACGACCCGCAGCGGGTGGTCGAACTGCTCGCCCCCGGCGGCCTGCTCGTCCTGGACGACTTCACCCCCTCGCCCGACTGGCCGCCCCGCTACGGCGGCGAGGTGGACGAACTCCGGCTCTTCTACCTCACCCATCCCGCTGTTCACGCCACCGAGATACTCACCACGCCCACCAGCTCGGCGATTGTCGCGACGCGCCGCCCCTGACCCGAACGGGCCTGCCAGGATTCGTGAATCAGCCGAGCACGGTCGCGAGTTCGGACTCGAAGAGCAGTACAGCGTCGACCTGCATGCCGGTGAAGTGGCCGGTCGGTTCGAGGAGAGGAGTGAACTCTGGTGGACCGACCCGGCCGACTCCCGTCACGAGCGAGGCGAACCACTGATGGCGGCACGTCAGATCTGAAACAGGGGAGCCACCACCGATTGCCCGGCGAACTCTGCGGCGAGGGCATCCATGACCACCTCGTCACAGACCTCTCCCTGCCAGTACCCCGCCTCTCGCAAGGCGCCGACGGTCCGGAATCCTGCCTTCTCATAAGCGCGGACAGCAGGCCGGTTGGGTGCGAGTACCTTGAGCCAGATCATCCGCAGATTGGTGATGTGGAACGCGTAGTCCAGCGCGAGACGCGTCGCCGCCGTCCCCAATCCTCGCCCTCGCGCCTCGGGCGCCAGCATCACCACGTACTCGGCCGTGCGAACGGCGGCATCCGGTAGCAGCGTGGCGACGCCGACCGGCACGGCGGCGTCGCCCACCAGGTCGTAAATGGTGAACCGGATATTGTCCCCCCGAAGTTGCGCCGCCATCCCCTCCGCGCGAGCTTCCAGTGACTCGGGTTGCTGCCGCCCGTACCCCACGAGCAGCGCCGGATCCTGCTCCCAGCGCCAGTACGTTTCGACAAGGTCGGCGCGGTAGGGACCGAGGCCGCAGGCGGAGTCACGGATCCAGATGATCGGGTCGGTTTCGGTGGTGATGACGGGCTCCGAGGGAGAGGACCGGCGTGTAGGCGAGAGCCGAGCGAGGTTCGCCGACAACTGCGCCGTCCTCAGTTTGCACCCAGGCGTGGGCTCGGGTCCGCTCCGCACGCCGGGATCGGGGCGGGCGAGGCCGAGTCCGTGATCGCCATGACCGGGCGGATCAGCGAGAGCGACGATCGGTCCGGCGGGCGGACCGCGTGGCCGATGACGGCGGTGTTCATGAGCCGATGGCACGGGCCAGGACCGTGGCGGCCGGGCGGGTGGGCTGAATCAGCCGAGCAGGGTGGTGAGTTCGGAGTCGAAGAGGATCTCGGGGTCGAACTGCATGCCGGTGAAGTGGCCGGCGAGTTCCAGTGACAGCACGCCGTGGAGGCGGGTCCAGAACCTCAGGAAGAGCGCGAGGGCCTCGGGCGGGGCGGGGTGGGCGGCGGCCCAGGTGCGGTGGTCGGCGAGGTGGGTGGCGAGGGGTGACCCCGGGGCGTCCCCGGGGAGGGTCGTGGCGCAGGCGTCCAGCAGGGTGACCGCGATCTCCTGGGAGATCGCCCTCGTGTCCTCGGGGGCCTGGTAGCCGGGCACGGGTGTGCCGTAGACCAGCAGGTAGCGCTGGGGGTCGGCGAGGGCCCAGGTGCGCAGGGTGCGGGCGAGGCCGGCCAGGTCGGCGCCGTCGTCGGCGGCCGTGCGGAGGGTGTCGGCGAGGCTGCGGTACGCCTCGCGGACGAGTTCGGTGATCAGCTCGTCCCGGTTGGCGAAGTAGCGGTAGAGGGCGGGGCCGCTCATGCCCATCTGCTTGGCGATCGCGTTCAGCGAGAGGGCGGAGGCGCCGGCGGTGGCGATCTGTTCCCAGGCGCGTTCCATGACCTCGGCGCGGACCTGGGTGCGGTAGCGCTCGCGGGGGGTGGTGGGGTCGCTCTTCGCCATCGTGGGGGTCGCCTCTCGGAATGTGTTGGTTAGAGGGTATCACGGAAGCTATTGACTCTTGGGGCGATGAGGAGTTAGAACTTCTAACAAGCAGAATGAGGGCTAGGGAAGGAAACATCATGTTCGGTATGCGCAAGGCCGGAATCCGGGCCGCCGCGATCACGGTCCCGCTGGTGGCCGCACTGCTCGGCGGTGCCGCGGCGCCCGCCGGCGCGCACAGCGCCAAGGGCCTCACCTGCCGGGGCGCCGGGGTCGACCCCGCCGCGCAGGTCCGCTACCGGACCGAGGCCGTGATCGACGCGCCGCTGGACGTGATCTGGAAGCTGCAGACGGACGTCGACCGCTGGCCGTCCTGGCAGCGGGCGGTCAGCAGTGCCGAGCGGCTGGACCACGGGCGCTTCCGCGCCGGGTCGGCGTTCCACTGGACGACGCCGATCCCGCCCGAGGTCGGGATCCCGGCCAGCGCGCTGGACATCACCTCGACCGTGCGACAGGTCAAGGACCGCTCCTGCATCCGCTGGACCGGCCCGGCCGACGGCGAGGGGCTGCACATCGACGGCGTGCACGTCTGGAACTTCACCAAGGTGCGCGGCGGGGTGCGGGTGAGCACCGAGGAGACCCACACCGGGCCGCAGGTCGACGCGAACGTGCCGCTGGCGATCGGGATCCTGCGGGCGGGGCTGGACGCGTGGCTGACCGACCTGAAGGCGGCCGCCGAGGCGCGGGCGCCCAGGTAGGCACCCGTACCCCGGCGGTGGTCAGCCGTCCGGTCGTCCGCTCCGACGGTCAGCCGTCGAGGCGGTCGGCCGCCTCGTCCTCGCTCAGGGCCTCGATCTCGGCGATGAGCAGCTCCTCGACCCGGGCCGCCAGCGCCGCCGCCGTGGACAGCTCGAAGGCGTCGCGGATCGGGACGTCCAGGCCGACGCCCGCGCGGATCCGGGCGACGACCCGGGTCACCAGCAGGGAGTCGCCGCCGAGTTCGAAGAAGTCGTCCAGCGCTCCCACCCGGGGCACCCCCAGGACCTCCTGCCACAGCTGGGCGACCAGCTGCTCGGCATCGGTCCGCGGCGCCACGTACGGGCGCCCGGTGGCTGCGGCCGGTTCCGGGAGGGCGTCGGTGTCGAGCTTGCCGTTGAGGGTCAGCGGCAGGGTGTCGAGGAGGACGACGGTGTCGGGCACCAGGTAGGCGGGCAGCAGCCCGGTCAGGTGCTCGCGCAGGGCGGCGGCGTCGGGCTCCGCACCCGGGGCCGGGACGGCGTACGCGACCAGGCGGCGGCCGCCGCGCACCACGGCGGCGGCCCGGGCCACCTCCGGGAGCGCGGTCAGGGCGGCCTCGATCTCGGCCGGTTCGATCCGGTAGCCGCGCAGTTTGACCTGCTCGTCGCCGCGGCCGAGGTAGTCGAGCGCGCCGTCGCTGCGCCAGCGCGCCCGGTCGCCGGTGCGGTACATCCGCCCGTCGCCGAACGGATCCCGCGGGAACGCCGGGGCCGTCAGGTCGGGGCGGCCCAGGTAGCCCCGGGCGAGGCCGGTGCCGCCGATGTGCAGCTCGCCCTCGGAGCCGCGCGGCAGCAGCGCGCCGCGCTCGTCCAGCACGTACAGCCGCACCCCGGGCAGCGGGCGGCCCAGGGACGGCCGGCGGGCGGCGTCCGGGGCACCGAGGTCGGTGGCGGTGACGATCACGGTGGCCTCGGTCGGGCCGTAGGTGTTGACCAGCCGGACGGTGTCGCCGTGCCGCTCCCGCCAGCGGGCGACGGCCTCGGCGCGGACCTCGGAGCCGCCGAGCACCACCAGTCGCAGGGCGGCCGGCCACGGGGTGCGGTCGTCGTGCGAGACCAGCTCCTCCCAGTAGGCGGTGGGCAGGTCGAGCACGGTGACGGACGGGCCGTCCGGGCCGCGCAGCAGCTCGGGCAGGGTGCGGCCGCCGCCGGGGAGCAGCACCACGCACGCGCCTGAGGCGAGCGCGGGCCACAGCTCCTCGGCGTGGGTGTCGAAGCCGATCGAGGCGAACTGGACGATCCGGTCCCCGGGCGTCAATCGGTAGCCGTCGGGCCCGGCCATCCAGTCCACCCGGGCGGCGAGGGCGGCGTGGTCGACGGCCACGGCCTTGGGGGTGCCGGTGGAGCCGGAGGTGTAGAGCACGTAGGCGATGCCGGAGAGGTCCTCGGCCGTACCCGGGCCGGCCGGGGTGGGCACCACGCGCAGCCCGGTACCGTCCTCGTCCGTCAGGAGCGCGACGGCGCCCGACTCGCGCAGCATCAGCCGCCGGCGCTCCTCCGGATGGGCCGGGTCGAGCGGCAGGTAGCCCGCACCGGCCTTCCAGATCGCCAGCAGCGCCGTCACCAGCTCGAAGGACGGGCTCAGCCGGACGGCGACCGGCCGCCCGGCCACGGCACCCAGACGACCGGCCAACTCGTCCGAAAGGCGGTCGAGTTCGGCGTAGGAGAGGGTGCGACCCGCGCATTCCAGGGCGGGTGCCTCCGGGGCCGCCGCGACCCGCGCGGCGAAGCGGTCGAGGACCGGGAGGACGCCGGGGCGCGGATCCGGACCGGTGCCGAGGGCGAGCAGTTCGGCCCGCTCGTCCGGCCCGATCAGCCAGTCCCCGTGCAGCGGCACCGTCACGTCGGCCACGGCGGCCGTGAGCAGGGCGTGGCAGCGGGTGCCGAGCGCGGCCACCGTCTCGCTGTGGAGCACCTCCCGGTCGAAGCAGAAGGAGAGCGTCAGCCCTCCGTCCGGTGTGCGCCAACTGTCCAGCAGCAGATCGGTCTTGGCACGTTCGAAGCCGGAGTCCATGGAAGCGGTGCGGACCCCGGCGGGCAGCGGGGTGCCGCCGTCCTCGCCGGCCAGGTCGTACTGGCTCTGGTGCACGAACACCGCCTGGTAGAGCGGCGCCGCGCCGGCCTCGGCGGGCAGGCCCAGATGGGTGGCGAGCCGCTCCAGCGGCACGTCCTGGTGGCTCAGCGCGCCCAGGGTGGCGGTGCGCACGCGGTGCAGGACGGTACGGAAGTCGGGCTCGCCGGTGAGGTCGGCGCGGAGCACCCCGGTGCGGGCGAAGTAGCCGACCAGTTCCTCCTGGGCGGCCTCGGTGCGGCCCGCGAGCGGGGTGCCGACCACGAAGTCGGTGCTGCCGGTCCAGCGGGCCAGCACGCACTGGTAGGCGGCGAGCAGCACCATGAACGGGGTGCAGCGCTCCCGGCGGGCCAGGGCGTCCAGGGCCGAGGTGAGTTCCGGGCCGAGGGCGGTGGTGGCGAAGCCGGCCGGGTGCCGGGCGTCCGCCGGGCGCGGGCGGTCCAGCGGAAGCCGCAGCCGGCCGGTGCCGGCCAGCTTCTCCGCCCAGTAGCGGAACGCGGCCTCGGTGCCGCCCGCCTCCGCGCGCTGCTGCTCGGCGCGGGCGACGTCGCCGTAGCGCAGGGCGAGCGGCGCCAGCCCGGCCGGCGCCTCGCCGAGGGCCTCCCGGTAGAGCGCGAGCAGTTCGCGCCAGAGGATCCGGAACGACCAGCCGTCCGAGACGATGTGGTGGACGACCAGCGCGAGCGCGTGCTCGTGCGGCCCGGCCGAGACCAGGACGGCGCGCAGCGGCGGGCGCCCGCCGAGGTCGAACGGCGCGTTGACGGTGGGGCGGCAGGCCTCGGTGAAGTCCGCCTCGCCGGCGCCCGCGGCCAGCGCGACGAGGTCGAGCGGGACGGGCGCGGCGGGCTCGACGAGTTGCACGGGCGCCTCGCCGTCCAGGGCGAAGCGGGTGCGCAGCGGCTCGTGCCGGGCGGTCAGCCGGTCGAGCGCGGTGCGCAGCGCGGTCACGTCGAGCGGGCCGCTCCAGCGGCGGCACAGGTACATGTTGAAGCCCGCGTCGGCGGGGTGGAGCTGCTGGAGGAACCAGAGCCGGCGCTGCTCCTCGGTGAGCGGGTGGACGGCCTCGACGGGCCGGGCGGGGCCGGCGGTCCGGTCGGTGGTGGTCATCGGGCGGCGGCCTCGGTTCCGGTGCGGGATGCGGGTGCGGAGGGGAGTTCGGTCGAGACGGGGGTGGCGGTCCCGGCGCGGGCCGCGAGGGTGGCCAGGCCGACCAGGTCGTCGGGCTCGGCGTCCGGGACGTCGCGGTCGAAGTGCCGCAGGGCGGGGACGGCGAGGCAGACCAGCACCAGCAGGGCCATGGCGAGCCCGAACAGCAGGTACAGCAGTCCGATGCCGCGGCCCTCGCCGGTGCCGATCAGCCGGCCGACGCTGCCGGCCAGCGGGCCGTCCGCGTCCACCCAGGGCTGGACCAGGCGCGGTCCGAGCGGGGCGACCAGGGCGAAACCGACCGGAAGGGTGGACCAGGCGACCATGGTGTTGACGGCGATCACCCGGCCGTGGAAGCGCAGCGGCACCTTGGTCTGCACGATCGTCGCGTAGACGCCGTTGACCAGGGCCAGCCCGTACGCCATGCCGAAGGCGCCGAGCGCGACCGGCAGGGTGCTCGGCCGCAGGCCGGTCACCAGGCAGGCGGCGGCCAGGCCGAGGGTGGCGAGCAGGACCCCGCGCAGCCGCAGCCGGCGCGGCCCGCCCCACACCAGCAGGGTCAGGCCGCCGAGGACGGCGCCGAGCCCGGCCGCGACCGAGACCCAGCCGGCGGCGGCCAGCGGGGCGAAGGACAGCACCAGCGGGGTGGTGAGCAGGAACAGCGGCGACAGGAAGATGTTGAGCACGGCGAAGAAGAGCAGCATCGCCCGGAAGTTGCGGCTGCCCAGCGCCCGCCGGAAGCCGGCCCGGATCTCCGCGCCGACGCTCTCGCGGCGCCGCGCGGCCATCACGTCGGGGAAGCGCACGGCCAGGGTCACACCGGTGGCGACGACGTAGCTGGCCACGTCCATCGCGAGGATGCCGCCGAGCCCGAGCGCCGACAGCAGGCCGACCGCGAACAGCGGGACCAGGAACTGGGCGAGGCCGAAGGCCATCTGGACGACGCCGTTGGCGCGGCCGAGGAAGCGCTTGGGCACGAGCTGCGGCACGGCCGAGTTCCAGGCCAGCCGTTGGAAGGTCAGCGCCGTCGACAGCACCGCGATCAGGACGTAGGCGTGCCACACCGCGAGCGAGTCGGTCAGGTACAGCAGCAGCATCACCGCCTGGGTGAGGCCCGCCGCGACATCGCCGTACAGCATGATCCGGCGCCGGTCGCCGCGGTCCACCAGTGCGCCGGCCAGCGGGGCGCTGAGGATGCCGGGGACGAGGCCGCAGGCGGCCAGCAGGCCGAACTGCGCGAGCGAGCCGGTGGTGAGGTAGATCCAGACCGGCAGGGCGAACTCGGTCAGCGCCGAGCCGATCATCGAGATCTGCTGCCCGGCGGCGACACCGAGGAAGCGGCGCATGGTGGGCCGTACCGCGGGGGTCGCGGCCGTCGGCGCGGGCTCGGCGGCGTCCCGGGACAGCCCGGCCAGCCACCAGGTCGCGCCCTCGGTGCGCCGGTGCCGCTCCTCCTCGCCGTCGACCACCGAGCGGTGCACGGTGGTGAGGATCTCGGCGAGCTCGGCGGCCCGGTACTTGAGGTAGAAGTGGCCCGCCTCGTCGAGCACCACGACGCCGGTGGTGTCGCTGAGCCGGTGCCACTCCCGGTACCGCTCCTCGTAGAACTCGGTGGCCGGGTCCCGGTCGCCGCAGACCGCGTACACCGGGGCGGCGATCCGGCCGTCCTCGCTCTCGAACAGCCGGGTGAAGTACTGCTCGGCCTCCCGGGTGCCGATCCGCCGGTTGGCGACCATCAGCCGCAGCTGCTCGACGCCGACCTCGTCGGTGTCCAGACCCGCCGCCGCCAGGGCGTTGATCATGCCCTGGTCGCTGCGCAGCCGGTCCGCGGTGCGGGACCACCACTCGCCGACGGCGGCGCCGCGCCCGCGCGGGCGGGCGAACGGGAAGATCCCGCCGAGGTGGACGGCCTCGACCTCGCGGCCGGCCGCCTCCACCCGCCGGGCGATCTCCACGGCCAGCCGGACGCCGACGCCGCAGTGGCCGTACAGCACGATCCGGCCCTCGACGGTGTCCAGGATCTCCTGGGCGCAGCCGGCCGCGACCTCGTCGATGTCCATGGCCTCCTCGCCCAGTTCGTGCCCGGGGACGGCGAGCGAGTGCAGGGCCCAGTCGGCGGGCAGGGCATCGGCGAGCGGCTTGTAGATGAGCGCGCTGCCGCCGCCGTACGGGGTGCAGACCAGGCTGGCGGTGGTCCGGCGGCCGGCCGGCGTGAGCAGGTGCAGCAGGCTGCGCGGGCCCCGGTCGGCGTGCGGGTCGCTGACCAGGGCGGCCAGCCGGCGCACCGTGGGGTACTTGAAGAGGTCCATCACCCCGACCGGGGTGGGGAGTTCGGGGAAGGCGCGGCGCAGCTTGGCGACCACCTGGGTGGCCAGCAGCGAGTGCCCGCCGAGCTCGAAGAAGTCGTCCAGGGCGCCGACCCGGGGCACCCCGAGCAGCTCCGCCCAGAGCGCGGCGAGGAACTCCTCGGCCTCGCCCTCCGGTTCGACGAACTCGCCGCTCGCCGCGGGCTCCTCGGGTTCGGGCAGGTTGCGCCGGTCGACCTTGCCGTGGGCGAGCAGGGGCAGCCGGTCCAGCACCACGAACCGGGCCGGGACCATGTAGTCGGGCAGCGACTCGCCCAGGGTGTCGCGCAGTTCGGCCGGGGTGGGCACGGGTCCGTCGCCGGGGTGCTCCAGGTAGGCGACCAGCGTCTGCCGCAGTCCCTCGCCGCGGGCCAGCACGACGGCCTGGCCGATCCCGGGCAGGGCGGTGAGGGCCGCCTCGATCTCGCCGGGTTCCACCCGGTAGCCGCGCACCTTGATCTGGTCGTCGGCCCGGCCGAGGTAGTCGAGCGTGCCGTCGGTGCGCCAGCGGGCCAGGTCGCCGGTGCGGTAGAGCCG
Organism: Streptomyces sp. TLI_053; assembly: GCF_900105395.1. NCBI lineage: Bacteria > Bacillati > Actinomycetota > Actinomycetes > Kitasatosporales > Streptomycetaceae > Streptomyces > Streptomyces sp. TLI_053. The sequence goes on along the minus strand of NZ_LT629775.1, from coordinate 1,281,889 downwards.
GTCGCCGGGGGCGCCGAAGGGGTCGTCGACGAAGCGCTCGGCGGTCAGCTCCGGGCGGCCCAGGTAGCCGCGGGCGAGCCGGTCGCCGCCGAGGTACAGCTCGCCGGTGACGCCCGGCGGCACCGGCTGCCCGGCCTCGTCCAGGACGTGGCAGCGGGCCCCGGCGAGCGGGGTGCCGATCGGGGTGCTGCCCGGTCCGGCGGCGTCGGCGGTGACCTCGTGCACGGTCACGCCGACGGTGGCCTCGGTGGGGCCGTAGTGGTTGAACACCGCGCACCGGCCGAGGGCGGCCAGTCCGGCGGCCCACGGCCAGGCCGAGGCCTCGCCGCCGAGCACCAGCGACCGGCGTGGCAGCAGCCGTTCCATCGGGGCGTCGGCGCTCAGCGCGGCCAGGTGCGAGGGGGTCATCTTGAGGTGGTCGAGCTCCAACGCCTCGATCCGCTCGGCGAGTTCGGCTCCGGCGATCCGGCGCGGCAGCAGGTGGACCCGGCCGCCGGTGCTCAGCGCGAGGTAGAGCATCGTCATGCTGAAGTCGAAGGCCAGCGACTGCAGCAGCCCGTAGCTCGCCCCGGGCTCGATCCGCAGCCGTTCCCGCACCCCGGCCAGGTAGTTGAGGATCTGCCGGTGCTGGACGGCGACGCCCTTGGGGGTGCCGGTGGAGCCGGAGGTGTAGATGACGTAGGCCAGGTGGTCCGGCCCGGAGAGCTCCGGCAGCGGCTCGGCGTCCCGCGCCGGCGGCTCGGTGTCCAGCAGCAGCACCGCGGTGTCCTGGCCGGGGAGGTGACCGGGGAAGCGCTCGCGCAGGGCGGAATCGGTGAGCAGCGCCCGGGCCCCGGCGTCGGCGACCAGGTGGGCGAGCCGGGCGGGCGGCTGCTCCGGGTCCAGCGGCAGATAGGCGCCGCCGGCCTTCAGCACGCCGAGCAGGGCCACCGCCAGCTCGGGCGACTGCTCCAGGCAGACCGCGACCCGGTCGTCCGGGCCGACGCCGAGCGCGCGCAGCCGGCGGGCGAGGCCGGTGGCGCGCTCGTCCAGCTCGCGATAGGTGACGGTGCGGCCCTCGGACTCCAGGGCGGGCCGGTCGGGGTGGGCGCGGGCGGTGGCGGCCAGCAGGGCGGTCAGGGTGGCCGGGGCGCCGTCCGGGTCGGGCAGCGCGGGCCCGGCGGCCCAGCGCTCCAGGACGTCCCGGCGTTCGGCGGGGGTGGTGAGGGGGAGCCGGGAGAGCGGCCGGTCCGGGTCGGCGACCGCCGCCGTGAGGAGGAGTTCGAAGCGCTCGACCAGCCGGCGCACGGTCCCGGCGTCGAACAGGTCGGTGCGGTAGGTGAGCAGCCCGTAGAGGCCGCCGTCGGACTTCTCCCGCAGGTAGAACGCGAGGTCGGTGCGGGTGGTGGCGGCCTCGTGCCCGAAGCCCTCGGCGGTGGGCGCGCCGGGCGCCTGCGGGCCTGCTCCGGCGCCGCGCTCGCCGTAGTTCTGGTAGGCGAAGCTGACCTGGAACACGGCGGACCGGCTGGCATCGCGCTCGATGTCCAGATCGGCCACCATCTGCTCGAACGGCACCTCCTGGTGGGTGTACGCGTCGAGGGTGGTGCCGCGGACCCGGCCGAGCAGCTCGGCGAAGGTCGGATCGCCGTCCAGTCGGGCCCGGATCGGCAGCATGTTGACGAACAGGCCGACCACGCCCTCGAGTTCGCGGTGCAGCCGGCCGGCCACCGCGGAACCTATCGCGAAGTCCCGCCGCCCGGCGTGCCGGCCGAGCAGGGTCTGCAGCGCCGCCATCAGCACCATGTACCCGGAGGCGCCCGAGGAGCGGGCCAAGTCACTGACACCCCGGCCGAGTTCGCTGCTCCAGTGGAACTCGGTGGCGGCCCCCTCGAAGGTCAGTACCGGCGGCCTGGGCCGGTCGGTCGGCAGTTCCAGGGCCGGGACGTCGCGCAGTTCCTCGCGCCAGTACGCCCGCGAGCCGGCCAGGGCCTCGCCGGCCAGCCGCTCCCGCTGCCAGGCGGCGTAGTCGCCGAACTGCACCGGCAGTCCGGGCAGCCGGTCCTCGGTGCCGTGCGCGTGGCGGGCGTACAGCGCGTCGAGTTCGCGGTGCAGGATGTCGAGCGACCAGCCGTCGCTGACGATGTGGTGCATGACCAGCGCGAGCACGTGCTCGTCCGGCGCGGTGCGCACCAGCAGGGCGCGCAGCAGCGGGCCCTCGGCCAGGTCGAACGGTCGTGCCACCCGCTCGCCGAGCTCACGGGCGGCCCGCCCGGCCGGGTCCGGGTCGCCGCTCGCGTCGACGAACTCGGCGCTGAGCGGGGCGGGTTCGGCGATCCGGACCTCGGCGGTGCCCTCAAGGGCAGCGGGGAAGCTCATCCGCAGCGCCTCGTGCCGGGCGAGCAGCCCGGTGAGGGCGGCGTCGAGCGCGGTGCGGTCCAGCGGGCCGCGCAGCCGGCGGGCCGGGGCCAGCGTCCAGGCGGTGGAGCCGGGCGCGAACTGGTCCATGAACCAGAGGCGTTCCTGCCCGCTGGAGAGCGGGACCGCGCTGCCCGGGGGCCGGACGGGGACGGTGGTGGCGGGGGCCGCCCCGGGAGGAGTGCCGCCGCCGGAGGCGGGCGCGGTGGTGTCCGCCGCCGTGGTGGTGCCGGCGGCCGCACGCAGGCGCTGGGCGAGCAGGGCGCGTTTGGTCGCGGACAGCCCGGTCGCGGGGTCCTGGAGGTCGGTCATGGGTCGTTCCATTCGGCGCACGTCGGGCGGCGGCTGCGGTGCCGTCGGGCGGGATCGCCACGGGGCGGGCCGCCGCGGGGGAGGGGGCGCGGGGCAGGGGGCGCGGGGCAGGGAGGGCGCGGGGAGCGGGTGCGGGGAGGAATGCGGGGCGGCGCGGACCGGGCCGCCCCGCCCCGGGGGTCACCGCAGTTCGCGGACGGCGGCGGCGATGCCGAGCGGGGTCGGCGTGGCGAAGAACACGTCGAAGTCGAGTTCGACCCCCAGCAGGTCACGGATCCTGGCGGTGATCTGAATGATCGTCAGGGAGTGCCCGCCGAGGTCGAAGAGGTCGTCCTCGGGGCCGAGGCCGGGCAGTCGCAGCACCTCGGACCAGATCCCGAGCACGGCGGCGAGCACCTCGTCCTGCGCTTCCGCCTCCGCCTCCGGACCGGCGGCGGGGCCGGCCGGGGCCTCGACCGGCACCGGCGGCACGGGCAGCGCGCGGCGGTCCAGCTTGCCGTTGGGCGTGAGCGGCAGCCGGTCGAGCACCAGGAAGCGCTGCGGGACGGCCGCGCCGGGCAGCGACCGCTTCAGGAAGGCCCGGAGTTCGGCCTGCTCGGGAGCGGTCTGCCCGGCGGCCGGGACGAGGTAGCCCGCGACGAACGGCTCGTCGTCACCGCCGTTCGCCTCGTCCTCGGTGCCGGGCGCACCGGCCTCCTCCCGGTGCACGGCGGCGGCGGCCTCCGCGACCGCCGGATGGGTCAGCAGTGCCGCTTCGACCTCGCCCAGCTCGATCCGGTGGCCGCGGATCTTGACCTGGTCGTCGATCCGGCCGAGGAACTCCAGTTCGCCGTCCGGGCTCCAGGCCACCAGGTCGCCGGTGCGGTAGAGCCGGTCGCCGGGGGCGCCGAAGGGGTCGTCGACGAAGCGCTCGGCGGTGAGCTCCGGCCGGTCCAGGTAGCCCTTGGCGAGCCCGTCGCCGCCCAGGTGGAGTTCGCCGGGCACGCCGATCGGCAGCGGCCGGCGGCGCCGGTCGAGCACCAGGGCGCGGGTGTTGGCGATCGGCCGCCCGATCCGGACCGCCTCCGGGGCGTCCGGCAACTCGGCGCAGGTGGACCAGACGGTGGTCTCGGTGGGCCCGTAGACGTTGAACAGACGGTCGGTGCCGGCCCGCAGCTGCCGGGCCAGCGGCAGCGGCAGGGCCTCCCCGCCGACCAGGCCGGTCAGACCGGAGGGCAGCGGCCCGGCGCCGAGCAGGACCCGCCAGCCCGAGGGGGTCGCCTGGACGTGGGTGACACCCTCGCGTCGGACCAGCGCGCGCAGCCCGGGGCCGTCCACGGCCAGACCGTCCGGGGCCAGCACCAGCCGGCCGCCGGTGGTCAGCGGCAGCAGCAGTTCCAGGGCGGAGATGTCGAAGGAGAGCGAGGTGAGGCCGAGCCAGACGTCCCGGGGGCCGGAGCCGAGCTGCGCGGCGAAGGCCGTGAGCAGGTTGACCAGCGCCCGGTGGCCGATCTCGACGCCCTTGGGACGGCCGGTGGAGCCGGAGGTGTACAGCACGTACGCCAGCCGGCCGGGGTCGGCCCCGGTCCGGGACGCGGTGTCGGTGTCCGCCGGGGCCGAGGTGGCGCCCGGCCGGAGCACCGCCGGTGCGGCGGCCGCCACCTCGGGTGCCGGTTCGCGGTCGGCCAGCAGCAGCGCGGCGCCGGAGTCGGCGAGCACGAAGGCGAGCCGCTCGGCCGGGTAGCCGGGGTCGAGCGGGAGGTAGCCGGCGCCGACCGCGTGCACGGCGAGCAGCGCGGCCGGCAGGTCGGCGGTGCGGGCGAGGTGCAGGCCGACCAGGTCGTCCCGGCCGATCCCGGCCGCGGTGAGCGCCCCGGCCAGCCGGTCGGCGCGGCGCAGCAGCTCCCGGTAGGTCAGCCGTTCCTCCCCGGCCACCACGGCGAGCGCGTCGGGCGTGGCGGAGGCGTGCTCCCGGACCAGGTCGAGCACCGTCCGCCCGGCGGGGTAGGGGTGGGCGGTGTCGTTCCAGGCGGTGGTGACGAGGTGCCGCTCGGCCCCGTCGAGCAGGGGCAGGTCGCCGAGCGGGGTGGTCGGGTCGGCCACGGCGGCGGCGAGCAGGGTCGCGAGGTGCCCGGCGATCCGCCGCGCGGCGGCGGAGGCGAGCACGGCCGGGTCGTACTGGAGCGAGAGGTCGATCCCGTCGGCGCCGTCGACGGCCTGGAGGTGCAGGGTGTTGCGGGCCGCGTGCGGGAAGACGGTCCAGTCGACCAGCGCGGTGCTGCCCGGGAAGACGGGGTCCGCGGTGGTGCGGCGGCGGTAGCCGAAGGAGACCGGCGCCAGCCCGGCCCGGGGGGTGAGGCCGGGGACGGCGCTGCCGAACGGGACGGCGCGGTGCGCGGAGACCAGCCGGGCCTCGGCGCGCACGGCGGCGGCGTAGTGCGCGAACGGCGTGTCCCCGTCCTGGCCGGCCGGGGCGTACACGGGCAGCTCGTTGACGTACAGGCCGATCGCGCCGCGCTGTCGAGGGGCGCGGGTGGAGAAGGGGACGGCGACCGGGACGGCCTCGCCGCCGTAGCGGTGCAGCAGGCCGTGCAGGGCGGCGAGCAGGAACTCGAAGCGGGTGACCCCGGCGCTCCGTGCGGCCTCCGCGAGGGCCGCCGAGGCCGTGCCGTCGAGCCGCCAGGCGACGGACTCGCCGGGGCCGGCGTCGGTGACGGCGCGGGGGCGGCCCGGGAGCACCGGGGCGGTGGCGGCCGCCCAGCGGGGGCCGTGGAAGGCGGCGGCCCGGGCCAGGAGGCCGGCGTCCGGCAGCGGTACGGCACCCCCGTCGGTGTCCGTGTCCGCGCCTCCGTCCCCGTTCGTGTTCGCGCCGTCCGCCTCGGACCGTGCCTCGTCCGCCGCCGAGGACGCGAGCGCGGCGGCGTACCCGGCGGCGAGGTCCGCGACCAGGACGTCCTTGGAGTTCCCGTCGAACACCACGTGGTGCGCCACCACCAGCAGCTCGGCGCCGCCGTCCGCCCGCCGGTCCAGGGTGAACCGGGCGAGCGGCCCCCGGGCCAGGTCGAACGGCAGGGCGAGTTCCTCGGCGAGCCGCTTGGCGCGGGCGTCGGCACACTCGTCGAGCGGCTCGCCGGCCGGGTCCAGGACGGTGAGCGCGGGCGCCCGTCCGGCCGGAACGGGGTGGAGCACGCCGTTCCGTTCCACCAGGGCGGAGGAGAGCGCGGGGTGCCGGGCGACGGTCGCGTCCACGGCGCGGGCCAGTGCGTCGGTGTCGATCCGGTCGAAGCCGATCCGCAGCGCGAGGTGGAACACCTCGGGTACGTGGGTGAGCCTTCCGGTCAGCCAGATTCCGTGCTGGGCGGGGGAGGCGGGCCGTGCGGCGTCCGTCGCTCTCGCGAGGTCCCCGGCGGCGGAGGAGAGGCCGGACCGGTTGGGGGAGTCGGACATGCTGTGCTCGATTCGGGAGTCGGAGACGGAGCAGCGGGGCACCCGTCCGAGCGGTGGCCGTGGCGGCGCGCGGGCGCGGCACGGCGCGGTCGGACGGCGCGGCTGCCGAAGGGTGGCCGGCCCGCCCCGCGGACCGGTCGGCAGGCGCCGAGGCACGGCCGGACCCGACTCCCAGGTGTCCCCCCTGATGCGTCAGGCGAAGCGATCCCCTACCCCCGTACGAAGATCATTGGCCTGGACCTGCCGCGAGGTTTCCACACACCACATGCCTCGTCAAGGGTTGTCCACGACCTGGCCGGAGGCTGCCGACGGTTCGTCAACCACCTTCCGTCGTGGGGCGTCTGGCGTGACCGGCGGGACTGCTGGGACGGCGGCCGGCGGCGGTCGCGGCGGGCGGGCGGCCGCGGACCGCCATCGGCGGCAAGTTGTCTGTACAGCTATGGGTTCACTGTCCGTCATCGACGCGCCATCGAACTCCCCGTTCCCGTCCATCTGGGGCACGTAGACATAACGGGTCTGGACCACAGCGCCAGGCACCCCCGCTTTGTACAAGGAGTCACCCCCGATGAGTCCGCAGCCCGAACTGTCGCGCCGCACCCTGCTCGGCGGCGCGGCCGCCGCCGCCGTGCTGTCCGCCCTCCCCCTCAGCGTGCGCGAGGCGCTCGCCGCGCCGGCCCGCCCCGGCCGCCTGGCGGACATCCAGCACGTTGTGGTGTTCATGCAGGAGAATCGCGCCTTCGACCACTACTTCGGTACCCAGGCCGGTGTCCGCGGCTTCGGCGACCGGACGGCGGTGCGGGGCGTCAACGGCCGCTCGGTCTTCCACCAGCCCGACCCGAGCCGCAAGGAGGGTCACCTCCTGCCGTTCCCGATGAACGCGGCGCACACCAACGCGTACCAGCAGGGCGCCCCCGCGTTCGGCTTCGTCGACTCGATGAAGGCCTGGAACGACGGCCTCGCCGACGGCTCGGTCACCCGCCGCTCCAGCGGCTGGCTCGGCCAGGGCTACTACGAGAGCGCCGACATGCCGTTCTACCACGCGCTCGCCTCGGTGTTCACCACCTGCGACGCCTACTACGCGTCGGTGCAGTGCAACACCAACACCAACCGCGAGCACCTGATGACGGGCACCAGCGGCGGCACCGTCCGGGACACCCCGGTCACCGACAACACCGAGATCCCCGGTGGCTACGAGTGGACCACCTACGCCGAGCGCCTGGAGAAGGCGGGCGTCAGCTGGCGGACCTACCAGGCGCTGGACAACTTCGACGACAACGCGCTCGCCTGGTTCGCCCCGTTCGTCAAGGCCAAGCCCGGCGAGCCGCTGTACGAGCGCGGCATGCGCGCGGTCGGCGACCCGGCCAAGAAGGGCGACCCGTTCGCGATGGGCGACGCCCTGGTCGAGGCGTTCGCCGCCGACGTCCAGGCCGACACCCTCCCGCAGGTGTCCTGGATCGTCGCCCCCGCCGCGCTCTCCGAGCACGCCAACTACGCGCCGCCGAACGGCGAGCACCTCACCGCCCGGCTGCTGGCCGCCCTCGCGGCCAAGCCCGAGGTGTGGGAGAAGACCGTCTTCATCCTCAACTACGACGAGCACGGCGGCTTCTTCGACCACCAGCTGCCGCCCGTCCCGCCGCTGGCCGCCGGACGCGGCAAGTCCACCGTCCCCGTGGACGGCGAGGTCGTCGTCCGGGTGAGCAAGGGCGGCTCCACCTACCACCGCGTGGTGAGCCAGGACGGCAAGTACCGGGTCCGGGCCGCCGACGGCTCCCTCGGCTGGTCCGACACCCTGCCCGCCGGCGAGAGCGTCGTCTCCGGCCCCTACCCCATGGGCCTCGGCGTGCGGGTGCCGATGATCGTCGTCTCCCCCTGGACCCGCGGCGGCGTCGTCGACTCCAGCGTCTACGACCACACCTCGGTGCTGCGCTTCCTGGAGCAGCGCTTCGGCGTCCAGGAGCCCAACATCAGCCCCTGGCGGCGCGCGGTCTGCGGCGACCTCACCAACGTCTTCGACTTCTCCGGCCGCGACCCGCGCTGGCCCGAGCTGCCCGACACCAGTGGCAACCGGCAGAAGGTCGTCGACACCGGCAAGCTGCCCGCGCCCACCGTGCCCAACCCGCAGTCCTTCCCGCGGCAGGAGCGCGGCACCCGGGCCGCCCGCCCGGCGCCCTACGACCTCACCGTCAAGCCGCGCCTCAAGGGCGACCAGCTGACGATCGACTTCATCAACCAGGGCAAGCAGGGCGCGGTCTTCGCGGTCTACCCGGCCCCCGGCGCCCTGCCCCGCCACTACACGGTGGGCGCCAAGTCCCGGACCTCCGACGTCTGGGCGGTCGGCCAGGACGGCTACGACCTGCGGGTGCACGGCCCCAACGGCGCGCTCTGGCACCTGCGCGGCACCGTCGACGCCGCGTACGAGATCTCGCTCTCCGAGGAGCGCAACGGCAAGGTGCTGGAGGTGGACGTGATCAACCGCTCGCGCACCGCCCAGACCTTCCTGGTCGGCGACCTCGCCTACGGCGACGGACTGCGCGAGGTCCGGGTCGCCGCGGGCGACGACAAGACCGTCAACCTCAATGTCGGCCCCGAGGGCTGGTACGACGTCGCGGTGGGCGTGCGCGGCGAACTCGGCTTCCGCCGCCGGATCGCCGGCCGCTTCCCCTGGGACGGCGAGCACCTGCTCACCGACCCGGCGATGGGCCAGGCCGACCCGCTGACCGTGGACGTCGCGCTCAAGGCGGCCTCCACCACCATCGACGAGGCGATCCTGCTGCCCGGCCGCCCGGCCCGGGTCACCGCCCGCTTCAGCACCACCGACGCGCTGACCGTGATCGAGGCCCAGCCGGTCGTGCCGGCCGGCTGGACGGTCGCCGCCGTGACCGCGCCGCCCGCCACGCTGGCCGCCGGGGCGAGCGCCGTCGCCGAGTGGGACGTCACCCCGCCGGCCCAGCTGCCGGACGGCGCCACCCACCGTCTGCTGGTCACCGCCCGCGCGCTGGCCGGCAACCGCTTCGCCGTCGCCGACGGCGAACTCGCCGCCCGCACGGCGCCGGTGATGGCCGGCCACCTGCTCGGCGAGGACTTCGAGTCGCTGGCCGGGGTGCTCCAGCCGGTCGCCGGGGTGGTCGGCTGGACGCCGCAGGCCCCGCAGGGCTGGTCCGTGGTCAACGCGCCGGCCATGCCGCAGGGCACCGTCCGGCTCCAGGGCTGGACCTTCCACACCAAGCGCGAGTGGTCCAGCCCGGCCGGCCAGGACCGGGGCAACTTCACCCGGGGCCTGGGCATCCTGGCGGTCGCCGACCCGGACGACTGGGACGACACCGGCGCGCCGTCCAAGAAGGGCGTGTTCGACTCGACCCTGGTCTCGCCCGTCGTGCCCGTCCCGGCCGGGGCCACCACCCTGTACCTCGGCTTCGACTCGCACTACCGCCAGGAGGCGCCGCAGAAGGCCTCGGTCACCGCGGTCTTCGACAACGGCACCGAGACCCGGCTGGTGTACTACAGCTCGGACGCCACCGGCAACGACAACCGCGGCGCCGACGTCCAGAACGCCTTCGTCACCAAGCAGTTCGCCGTTCCGGCGGGTGCGCGGAGCGTGACGCTGAAGTTCCGGATGTTCGACGCCGGGAACAACTGGTTCTGGGCCGTCGACCACATCCGGCTGGACGTGAAGCCGATCACCGGCTGACGTCCGCGCGGCCCCGCCGCTGCCTTGCCGGCGGCCCGCCCGGCGCGTCGCAGCCCGGCCCGTCGCAGCCCGGCGCAACCTGGCCCGTCGCAGCCCGGCGCAACCTGGCCCGTCGCAGCCCGTCGCAGCCCGTCCCGGCCCCGAACCACGGGGTCGGGACGGGCCGTTCGCGCTGCCGGGAAGTGCGCCGACGGACTGTCAACAGGCGCGAACGCGACGCGCACCCCGGCGCACCGGACCGGAAAGCGCCTGTTCGCGCGCCCCGGCGCGCCGGTAGGAATGGGGCCCGGCGCGGAACGTCCGTGCCGTGAGAGGAGCCGCTCCGTGTCCCGTCTCCGCACCGCCGCCATGGCCGTCGGCTGTACCGCCGCCGCCCTGACCCTGGCCGCGACCACCGCCGGCACCGCCGTCGCCGCCCCGGGCGACATCGTGTCCATCTGCGCCAACCAGTACACCCCCAGCGGCTGGGTCGACATCGCCTGGGCCAACGACTACAGCTGCGGCGGCGGCACCTTCACCCCGAACCGCAAGACGATGGAGCAGGTCGCCGGTCTGCCCATCGGCACCAGCCTCAACGTCTGCGCCTCGGCGTGGCCGCCGGCCGGTTGGACGCAGGTCTCCGAGTTCTACAGCCAGAGCTGCCGCTACTCGGCGGTGCCGAGTCTGAACCACAACTCCTGGCGGATCACCCGCGTCTCCTGACGTACCGTCAAGACCTCTCCGGCCCACCCGTCCTACCGCTTCGGCGGGATGCGGGTGGGCTCCGCGCGCCCGGCCGGACCGGCCGGAAAGGCGCTGTCCGCAACGTCGTTCCGCCGGTACGAATGGGTGTCCGACGCGGAACGCCCGCGCCGTGGAGAGGAGTCACCCGTGTCCCGCTTCCGTGCCGCCGCCCTGGGTCTCGGCTGTGCCGCCGCCGCGCTCACCCTGACCGCCACCACCGCGCACGCCGCCCCCGGCGACACCCAGAACGTCTGCGGCAGCCAGCTCACCCCGAGCGGCTGGGTCGACATCCAGTGGTGGAACGAGTACGCCTGCGGATCCGGCTTCAACCCGAACGCGAAGAAGATCCAGCAGGCGGACGGCCTTCCGATCGGCACCACCCTGACGGTCTGCGCCTCGACGCTCCCGCCGTCCGGCTGGGTGCAGCTCTCGGAGTTCTACAACAGCAGTTGCCGCTACTCGGTCTCGCCGAGCTTCAACAACAACTCCTGGCAGATCAAGCGCGTCGCCTGACGCCCGCGCGGGCGCATATGCCGCGAACACGTGCGTCGGCGCACTGTCAACCGTCGCGAACCCGTCGCGGGCCCCGGCCTCCCGGACCGGAAAGTCACTGTCCGTGCCAATGGTCCCACCGATAGGAATGATTCCTCGGCGCGGAGTGCCCGCGCCGTGGAGAGGAGCCGCACCGTGTCCCGATTTCGCGCCTTCGCCGTGGCCGCCGGCTGTGCCGCCGCCGCGCTCGCCATGACCACCACCAGTGCGCACGCCGCCCCCGGCGACACCCTGAACGTCTGCAGCAGCCAGCTCACCCCGACCGGCTGGGTCGACGTCCAGTGGTGGAACGACCTGAGCTGCAGCTCGACCTTCAACCCCAACAAGAAGCAGATCAAGCAGCTCACCGGCCTGCCGATCGGCACCACGCTCACGGTCTGCGCCTCCACCTACCAGCCGACCGGCTGGGTGCAGCTCTCCGCGTTCTACAACAGCAACTGCCGCTACTCCGCCGTGCCGAGCCTCAACAACAACGCCTGGCAGATCAAGCGCGTTTCCTGACCCGCCCCTGCCGGCTCCCTGCGGGCGTCCCGTCGACGGCCCACCGGTCGCGTACTGGTGGGCCGTCGGCGCGCCCGGGGCCGGGCGGGCCGGTTCTGCCGGTCGGGTTCGTCCAGGTCGGGCCCGTTCGTCCAGGTCGGGCCCGACCGTCCAGGCGGGGCCCGTTGGTCCAGGCCGGCCGGCGCGCCCTCCAGGTGGCCCGACTGCTGGCGCGACCGAGAAACCTCTCCGCCCGTCAAGTCTCTTGAGCATCGAGAGATAGGATCCGGGCTGTCCGCCACCTGCCCCTGCCCGGAGGGCGCCCCGCCATGCCCGCTGACCGTCCGAACGCCGCCGCACCGCCCGCCCCGGTCCCGCCCGTCCCGGTACCCCCGCCCGGCGCGTCCGCCCGTCGTCGCCGCGCCCGGCTGCTCGTCCCGCTGGCCCTGCTGATCGTCTGGCTCGGCCTCGGCGGGGCCTTCGGCTCCTACGCCGGCCGGCTCGGCGAGGTCGCGACCAACGACCGGGCCGCCTTCCTGCCCCGCAGTGCCGAGTCCACCGAGGCCGCCCGGCTCGGCGCCGACTTCCGGACCGACAACGCCGTGCCCGTGATCGTCGTCTGGGAGAGCCGCGGCGGCCCCGTCGACGGGACCGGGCGTGCCGCCGCCGAACAGGCCCTGCGGGCCGCCGCCGCCCTGCCCGGCGCCACCGGACGGGTCTCGCCCGTACTGCCGGCGGCCGACGGCCAGGCACTCCAGGGCGTCGTCCAGCTGCGCGCCGACCTCGGCCGGGAGACCGGCGATACCGTGCGCGCCGTCCGCGAACTCGCCGAGCGGGTCCCCGGCACCACCGTCGGCCTGGCCGGACCCGCCGCGATCGCCGCCGACCTCGGCGGCGCGTTCGCCGGCATCGACGGCCTGCTGCTCGGCGTCGCCCTAGGCGTCGTCCTGCTCATCCTGCTCGCCGTCTACCGCGCCGTCCTGCTGCCACTGCTGGTGATCCTCGGCGCGGTCTTCGCCCTCGGCGTCGCCTGCGCCCTGGTCTACCTGCTCGCCGACCACGGCCTGGTCACCGTGGACGGCCAGGTCCAGGGACTGCTGTCGATTCTCGTCATCGGCGCCGCCACCGACTACGGCCTGCTGCTCTCCGCCCGCTTCCGCGAAGAGCTCCACCTGCACGGCGACCGGTTCGCCGCGATGCGCACCGCCTGGCGGCAGTCCCTCGAACCGATCGCCGCCTCCGGAGCCACCGTCGCCCTCGGTCTGCTCGTCCTGCTGCTCTCCGACCTCACCAACAACCGCGCCCTCGGCCCGGTCGGCGCGATCGGGATCGGCTGCGCCGTGCTCTCCGCGCTCACCTTCCTGCCCGCCGCACTGGTGCTGGCCGGCCGGGCCGCCTACTGGCCGGCCCGGCCCCCGGCCGACGGGCGGGCCCCGGTGCACGCCGTCTGGGCCCGGGTGGCGGAGCTCGTCGCCCGCCGCCCGCGTGCCCTGTGGGCGGGCAGCCTGGTGGTCCTGGCGGCGCTCGCCGCCCTCGCCCCGACCCTGGACGCCGGCGGTGTCCCGCAGAGCGAACTCTTCGTGAAGGCCCAGCCGTCGGCGGCCGGGCAGCGACTGCTCTCCGCGCACTTCCCCGGCGGCAGCGGCAACCCGGCCGTGATCATCGCCGCCGCGGACCGCGCCGCGCCCGTCACCGAGGCGGCCGCCGCCGTGCCGGGGGTCGCCGCCGTCCGGGCCACCACCGCCGGAGCGCCGGGTGCCGCGTCGGCCGCCGCGCCGGGTGCCGCACCGCTGGTCGTGGACGGCCGGGTCCGGCTGGAGGCCACGCTCACCGACCCGGCCGACAGCGATGCGGCCATCGCCACCGTCCACCGGCTGCGGGACGCGGTGCACGCCGTGCCCGACGCGCGGGCACTGGTCGGCGGCTACACCGCCCAGCAGGAGGACACCCGGACCACGGCCGCCCACGACCGGCGCCTGATCACCCCGGTGGTGCTGCTCTGCGTGCTGGCCGTGCTCGTCCTGCTGCTGCGCTCCCTGGTGGCACCGGTACTGCTGGCCGCCACCGTCGCGCTCTCCTACCTCGCGACGCTCGGGGTCAGCGCGGTGGTGTTCCCGCACGTGTTCGGGTTCTCCGCGGTGGACCCCTCGGTGCCGCTGTACGGGTACGTGTTCCTGGTGGCGCTCGGGGTGGACTACAACATCTTCCTGATGACCAGGGTCCGGGAGGAGTCGTTGCGCGTCGGGACCCGTGAGGGGGTGCTGCGCGGGCTCACCGCCACCGGCGGGGTGATCACTTCGGCGGGTGTGGTGCTGGCCGCGACCTTCGCCGCGCTCGGGGTGATCCCGCTCGCGTTCCTCGCCCAGATCGCCTTCATCGTGGCGTTCGGGGTGCTGCTGGACACCCTGCTGGTCCGTTCGCTGCTGGTGCCCGCGCTGGTGCGGGACCTCGGTGACCGGGTCTGGTGGCCCGCGCGGGCCGGCCGCGATGCCCGGCGGGCGGTGCCGGCGTCCGCCTCGGCACCGGCGGAGGCCGGGCCGGGCTCCGGGGGGTGATCCGCGGGGCGGCGGCGCGGCGGCGTGGCGCCGTTAGGCTGAACGGGTTGGATCGACGCCGTACGCGACCGGAGAACACGCCTTGTCCGAGCAGGGGGAGCAGCAGGAGCAGCAGGAGCACGGCCCGGCGCAGGTCCCGCCCGACGGGCCCGCGCTCGGCCGGCTGCTCCAGGACCTCGCCTCCGAGATGCACCTGCTCGGCCACGGCTTCGCCGGCGCCAGCGGCCTGCACACGACGGACGTCCAGGCGCTGCTCGCGATCATGCGCACCGGCCCGGAGCCGGGCCGGTCCGACGGCGGCGGGATCACTCCCGGGCGGCTGGGCGAGGAACTGGGACTCTCCTCGGGAGCCGTCACCGCGGTGCTGGACCGGCTGGAGCGGGCCGGGCACATCCGTCGTGGCCGGGACGCCGCCGACCGGCGCCTGGTCCTGGTGCAGTACCTGCCGGGCGCCGGCCGGATGGCGGCGGAGTGGTTCGCGCCGGTGGCCCGGCGGACCGAGACGGTGCGTGCCGAGTTCACCCCGGCGGAACTCGCCGCGGTGGCGCGCTTCCTCGGCCGGATCACCGGGGAACTGGCCGATCTGCGCCGGGACCGCTGACGGTCGGCCGCCGGTCGCTCAGGGGGCGCCGCGCCCGGGACCTGCTCCGGCACCCGCCCCGTCGTCGCGCGCGGCCTCCTCGGTGATCCGGCGGGCCATCCCGCCGAACACCGCGGCGTGGAAGGGCGCCACCGACCACCAGTAGGCGTGCCCGGCCAGCCCGCGCGGGTGGAACAGCGCCCGCTGCCGGTACCGGGCGCCACCGGCGCCGTCCGGTGCGACGGTCAGCTCCAGCCAGGCCGGCCCGGGCAACCGCATCTCGGCGCGCAGCCGCAGCAGCCGACCGGGTACGAGTTCCTCCACCCGCCAGAAGTCGAGCGAGTCGCCGACCCGCAGCCGCGCCGGGTCCCGCCGCCCGCGCCGCAGGCCGACCCCGCCGAGCAGCCGGTCCACCCACCCGCGCACCGCCCAGCCGAGCGGGAAGGAGTACCAGCCGTTGTCGCCGCCGATCGCCTCCACCACCCGCCACAGCGCGGCCGGGTCGACGTCCACCCGGAGCTCCCTGACGTCCTGGTAGAGGCTGCCGCCGGCCCAGTCCGGGTCGGTGGGCAGCGGGTCGCTGGGGGTGCCGGGCAGCGAGGCGGAGGACCACCGGGTGGCGACCTCCGCGTCCCTGATCCGCCGCAGCGCCAGCCGGACGGCCTCGTCGAAGCCGACGGCGCCGCCCGGCGGCTCGGGCAGCAGGCGGTCGAGGTCGTGCTCGGTGCGGACCACCTCGTACCGCAACGACTCCACCAGCGGCCGGGCGATCGACCCGGGCACCGGCGTGACCAGGCCGACCCAGAGGCTGGAGAGCCGGGGGGTGAGGACCGGTACGGCGAGGATCACCCGGCGCGGCAGTCCGGCCACCGCCGCGTACCGCTCCATCATCCGGCGGTAGGTCAGCACCTCGGGGCCGCCGATGTCGAAGGCGCGGTCGAGCTCCGGCGGCAGCGTCGCGGCCCCGACCAGCAGCCGCAGGACGTCGCGGACGGCGATCGGCTGGATCCGGGTGTCCACCCAGCGCGGGGTCACCATCACCGGGAGCCGTTCGGTGAGGTGGCGCAGCATCTCGAAGGAGGCCGAGCCGGAGCCGATGATCACTGCGGCCCGCAGCTCCGCGGTCGGCACGCCGCTCGCCCGCAGCACCCGGCCGACCTCGACCCGCGAGCGCAGGTGCGGCGAGAGCCGCCCGGCCGGGACTCCGGCGGGGACGAGGCCACCGAGGTAGACGATCCGGCGCACCCCGGCCGAGGCCGCCGCCCGCCCGAAGGCCTCGGCGGCGGCCCGGTCGGTGGCCTCGAAGCCGGGGCCGGTGCCGAGCGAGTGCACCAGGTAGTAGGCGACGTCGACGTCGGTGAAGGCGTCGGGGAGGCTCTCGGGGCGGGTGACGTCCCCGGTGACCACCTCGACCCGGCTCCGCCAGGGGTGGTCCCGCAGCCGGTCGGGCGCGCGGACCAGGCAGCGCACGCTGTGGCCGGCGTCGAGCAGGACCGGTACCAGTCGTCCGCCGATGTAGCCGGTGGCGCCGGTGACCAGGCAGCGCAGCGGTCCGCCGGGGGGACGGTCTCCGTTCCGGGCGTCGTGCCGGTGGTCGTGCCGGTCGTCGTGGGCGTCGGCGTGGGGGTCGGTGTGCTGCGGATCGGCGTGCTGGTGGGCGTCGTGCCGGGCGTCGTTCCCGGCGTCGTGCCGGTCGTCGGAGCTGGAGGGTTCGGTCACGGTGCCTCCCCGGGGGCGGTGGTGGGCGGTCGCCCGTCGGCGGTCCGGCCGGAAGGCGTACCCGCGCCGCCGGGGTCCCGAGCACCCCCGTTCGGCCGGTCCGGCCCGTTCGGCCCACCGGGACGGTCGCGGGCGCCGGGCCGGGCACCGGGCAGTGCGGTGCCGGGGCCGGTAAACGCGGTGTTCGGGGCCAGAGGCCGTTGGTCCCCGCGATTCAGCCCCTTGGCCCCTGGCGGATCGGCCGGTCGGGGGAGATGCTCCTCGTACAGCCGACCGGACGACAGAAGGTCCGGCCGGACGGTGCTCGCGGACGAGGTGAACCGGCGTGCGGCATGCCAGCGTCGAATCAGTGATGACCAGCCCCGTGGTCCGGGTGATGCCCGAGACCGGATTCCGGGAGATCGTCGCGCTACTGGCCGAGTACGACATCACCGGTGTGCCGGTGGTGGACGACGACGGCCGGCCGCTCGGGATCGTCTCGGAGGCGGACCTGCTGCTCACCCTGGCGGCCCAGGAGGACCAGGGCAGTCTGATGCCACCGCCCGGCGCCGCCAGGCCCGGTCCGGACGGCAGTGTCACCGCCGCCGATCTGATGAGCGGACCGGTGGTCTGCATCACCCCGTCGACCAGCGTTGTCGCGGCGGCCCGGTTGATGGGCCGGCACGGTGTGAAGCGGCTGCCGGTGCTGGACGAGGACGGCCGGGTCTTCGCCATGGTCAGCCGGGGCGACCTGCTCCGGGTGTTCCTCCGCGAGGACCGGGTGATCCGCCGGGAGATCGTCGAGGAGGTGCTCGGCCGGGTCGAGGGCGTGAGCCCGGCCCTGGTCGGGGTGGAGGTCGAGCAGGGCCGGGTGGTGCTCAGTGGCACGGTGCCGGAGCCGCACCTGGTGCCGATCGTGCTGAACCTCTGCCGCTCGGTGGACGGCGTGGTGTCGGTGACCGACCGGCTGAGCGCCGACAGCTTCGGCGGCCTGGGCCCGGAGGACGACTCCCCGGGCGGTGCGGACGGGGGCTCGGGCTCGGGCGGGGCAGACGGAGGCTCCGGGGCGGGCGGCGAGGGCCCGGGGGCGGGCACCGGAGGACGCGGGGCGGACGGCCGGGCCGGGGGCGCGCGTGGCGGCAGTGCGCGCGGGAGCGACGCGCCTGCGCCGGTCCGCTGACCCAGTACGCCCGCGCCCGCCGCCCATCGCCACCCCGTTCGATCGGCGGTCGGCTGGATCCGGAGCGTCCGCTTCGAATATTGCGCTGCGTACTGGGCATATCACCCTGCGTGTGCGGCGGTAGCGGGCCGCCGCGCCGCCGGTGACCTGGGGAGGCAGCCGTGGCCGTCGTGTTCGACGCGGACTTCACATCGACCAGCCAGTGGATCGCGGGGCGCAGCAGCGCCTATCCCCGGATGGGGCCGACCAACCGGGGTGACCACAAACTCGACTTCCTCAGCCGTGCCTACTGCCCCGGCGGGGTTTTCACCGCCGTCCGGCGCCACGGCGGCGACCTCTGGACGTGCAATCTGCTGACCACCGAGGGCAGTCCCGAGGGCTTCCAGGTCCGCACCGGGGACGTGCTGAGCGCGCGCGTCACCCTGCCCAGCCAGCTCGGCGCCTGGCCGGCCATCTGGACCTGGCGGGACGGTGGCAACGAGATCGACGTCTTCGAGTACCACCCCGACAACCCGGACCTGCTGGAGATCTCCAACCACGTCGGGGGCGGCTACCGCTACTGGCACGGGGCCGAGGCCGGCATAGCCCCCGGCGCGACCTTCGACCTGCGGACGGTCTTCGGGGCCCACTCGGTGGACTGGTTCGTCGACGGCACCCTGATCCACGCCGACCGGCGCGGTGTGGGCGCCGACTGGCACGCCTACCTGATCGTCAACCTGTCCGTCGCGGACGGTGCCTACCACGACCGGCCGCCGATCTTCGGGACCGACCTGCTCAGCTGGATCTGCCACAGTCTGCGGATCGAACGGGGCGGGCCGGTCGCGAAGGGCGGTGGGTGACCGGTCGGGCGGCCGGAGCGGGTCGGGGCCGCCCCGTGGGCGGCGCGTCGCGGGTCGTGCGCGGGCATCGGGCCCCGGAGCGGCGTTGAGGCGACGGTGACCGCGGCCAGGCCAGGCCGGGCCGGGCCGGGCCGGGCCAGGCCGGGGCGCGGGTCCCGGCCGGTTACGGCGGGAACATCGCCGTCACCAGGCCGCGCGGTCCGGAGCGCTGGAACCAGACCGTGCGGCGGTGCGGGCCGATGTACGCGGGGTGGGTCACGTAGAGGTCGTCGCGCGGCGCGGTCTCGTTCCCGGGTGCGAGGGCCGCGTCCACCGCGTCGGTGGCGATGGCGCGGAGCAGGGCCTGCGCCGTGGCCGCCGCGGCGTCGGGGGAGATGGCCAGTGCGGTGAGCTCGTACCAGAGCGCCGTCGAGACGTAGCCGATGGTGGAGTGGCCCAGTGCCGGGTGCGGGCGGTGGTCCGCGTAGCGGAGCAGCACCCCGGCCGCGACGAGGCGCTCGCGGTCGTCGGCCGGCGGGTGGTGGTTCATGGGGCGAACGCTACCCGGCCGGGTGGGCGGCGGTCCGGGGCCGAGGGCATTCCCGGTCCGGTGGCCTCCCGGAGGCGTATGCTCGGCGGCCCTCCGGCGCTCTCCGGCTTGCGGCCCGCCCGGCGAGGGCCCTCTCCACGCTCTCTTCACGCCGCTCCGACGGACGGGAGCGCACGATGGTGGTGAGGCGCCGAGCGCCCCGGGGCGGGTCGTCGGTCGTGGCGGCCGCTCATGGACCGGGGTGGTGAGGAGGTCGTGATGAGGCACTGGAACGGCCACGACTACGGCCATGGTGTCGGGCCCTGGGGTCTGGGCCTGTTCGCGCTGGGACTGCTGCTGGTCGTGGTGGCGTTGGTGGTCGTCGCGGTGCTGCTGGCCCGGAGGTCGAGGGTCGCCGGTCCACCACCGCCGAAGGGAGTGTGGGGCGGGGCTCCGAATGGCCCGGGTGGCCCGGCGGGCGGAGTTCCGCCGGCCTGGCCGGCGGCCGAGCAGGTTCTGGCGGAGCGATTCGCGCGCGGCGAGATCGACGCGGAGGAGTACCGGCACCGCCTGGACGTCCTGCGGGGTGCGGCTGGGCCGCCGGAGGCCGGTCCAGCGGTCCCGCCGCCGTCCGGTCCACCGCCCCCGGCCCCGCCCCCGTTCCCGCCGTCGTCCGGCCGGTCGACCGGTCCGGCGGTGCCGCCGTCCGGTCCGCCGGATCCGCCCCCGCCGCCGCCCGCCGGATCCGGCTGACGCGACGGAGCCCCGCCGCGCGACGGGGCTCCGTCGGTGGTCGGGGCCGGTGCCGGCTCCGCCGGTGACTACTCGACGACGAGCTCGACCGGGATGTTGCCGCGGGTGGCGCGGGAGTACGGGCACACCTCGTGGGCCTTCTTCACCAGCAGCTGGCCGGTCTCGCCCGCGAGCGCCTCGGGCAGCTCGACCCGCAGCACCACCGCGAGGCCGAAGCCCTCGGCGTCCTTGCCGATGGACACCTCGGCGGTCACCGAGATCTCGCCGGTGTCCACCTTCGCCTGTCGGCCGACGAGGCCCAGGGCGCTGGCGAAGCAGGCGGCGTAGCCGGCGGCGAACAGCTGCTCGGGGTTCGTGCCCTGACCGCTGCCGCCGAGGCCGGGCGGCATCGCCAGCGCGAGGTCCAGCTGACCGTCGGAGCTGACGGTGCGGCCCTCCCGGCCGTTGGCGGTGGCGACTGCGGTGTAGAGCGCGTCCATGGTCCGTTCCCTTCCGTCCTGCGTACGAAGTGGTGGTCCGGCGGCCCGTTCGGACCGCCTCCCGAGAGCAAGTAGAGCACACCATTCAATTGCGCACAACTAAATGGTGTGCATGTCGTCGCTACGATGGACCCATGACCGTGCTGCCCGACCTTCCCGACGATGCCGACCTGCTCCTCCTGGACCGACAGATCTGCTTCTCGCTGAACGCGGCCTCCCGCGCCTTCGGCGGTGTCTACCGGGTGTTGCTCAAGGATCTTGGCCTGACTTATCCGCAGTACCTGGTGATGCTCGTGCTCTGGGAACACGGCGAACTGCCGGTGAAACGGATCGGCGAACACCTCCGACTCGACTCGGGGACCTTGTCCCCGTTGCTCAAGCGGCTGGAGGCGGCCGGACTGGTGCATCGGAAGCGCAGCCCGGAGGACGAGCGCTCGGTCACCGTCAGCCTCACCGGAGAGGGCTCCGCGATGCGCGAGCGGGCCGGACAGGTGCCGCGCCGACTGCTGGTCGCGACCGGGCTCCCGGTCGAACAGCTGGCCACCCTGCGGGTGCTGCTGGACCAGGTGACGGAGGCCCTCGACACCGCCGTTCCGGGCCTCGCCGCCGAGGGCTGACGCCCGCCGCGGCACTCCCTTCCCCGCTCCCCGGCCGGGCACCGCGCAGCGCGGTGCCCGGCCGGAGGCATGTGCTCACCGGGGCCGGACCGGTTCGGACCGGTTCGGGCCGGTTCGGTCGTGTCGGGTCGTGTCGGGTCGGGCCCGGCTCGGTCAGGTGCGGGCGGGCCCTTCGAACCGGGTCAGCCGGCGGTGCGCTGGTGCAGGCAGAGGATGTTTCCCTCGCAGTCCTTGAACCAGGCGGCACGCATGCCCTCGTCCTCGACGACACCGTCGACCGTCTTCAGGCCGGGCATGTCGTAGTCCTCGAACACGACGCCCTTGCCGCGCAGCCCGGCCATCTCCGCGTTCAGGTCGGACACCTCGAAACTGGCCAGGGTGTGGGCGGCCTGGCCGCCGCTGGGTGTCTCGTAGATGCCGAACTCGGTGCCGCCGCACACGAAAGTCAGCTCGCCGTGCGGACCGGCGTCCTTGAGCTCGAGGCCGAGGGTGTCGGTGTAGTAAGCCTTCGCCCGGGCCACGTCGGCGGCGGGAATCATCGCCACCAAGGGTGCGTCTCCAAGCATGCTGATCGCCTCCTCCTCCCTCCAGCGTAGGTACGTGCACCGGGCCCCGGCCAGGCCGGGGCGCGGTCGGGGAGGAGGTACCCCGCAGCGTGCCGGCGGCGTCACCGGGAGTGGGGGATCCGCTCCAGCACACCGCCCGCGAAGACGTCGTACAGCGGCAGCGTCTCCAGGTGCACATAGCCGATGTGGCAGTCGCAGACCGGCAGCGGGCAGGCCCGCGGGCCGAGCCGGGCCCGGTACGAGCCGTCGTAGAGGTTGCCCAGCTCCTCGGGCACGAAGTGACAGCGGCGGACGGTGCCGTCGCCGTCCACCGAGACCACGGACTCACCGGTGCGGCAGGCCCGGCCGGCGCTGGGGTGGGCGTGCCGGCTGTACCCGAAGTGCGGATCGAGGGCGGTCCAGTCGGCCGCCTCGGCGTCGGTGTAGCTCCGGCCCTCGGCGGCGTTGATCCACAGGTAGACCGCCGGGGACAGCTCGGCGCGCAGCCTCCGGGCCGCCGCGAGGTGCTCCGGCTGCCCCACCACGCCGACGCTGTACCGCACGCCGAGGGCGTCCAGCTCGCGGCACTTGGCGAGGAAGCGCCCGTGCTCGACCTGCCCGGGATGGTAGGTGACCCAGAGCGCGAGGGTGTCGAGGTCCGCCTCGGCCAGCCACGCGGTGCGGCAGCTGAGGTTGCTCTGGATCGCGACCCGCCGCACGTGCGGCAGTCGGCTCAGCTCGACCATGGCCCGCCGGTACCAGGAGCGCACCAGCCCCTCGCCCCAGGGGGTGAACAGCACCGAGAGGGTGTCCCCGGACCCGCCGCGTCCGGCCACCCAGCCGGTGAACCGCTCCAACGCGGCCCGGTCGGAGCGGAGTTGTTCGGGTGTGTCGCGGCGCTTGGCGAACGGGCAGTAGGGGCAGTCGTAGTCGCAGGAGGCCAGCGGACCCCGGTAGAGCAGACTGAGGTCGAGCGGGCCGGACGGCGTGGACGGGGTGGGCGCCGGTCCCGCCGGGGCGGGCCCGGGCGTGGGTCCGGGGGCGGGCATGCCGAGGAAGGTCATTTCGCCTCGTACTCCGCCATCAGCGCGCGGACCTCGGGGGAGAACAGCATCGGGCCGACCGCGTCCGAGTGCGCCAGACCTTCCGGGGAGAGCCGGAGCCGCGCGGCGGGACCGGCTGTGCCGCCAGCGGTGGGGGTGTCCTCAGCCAGCCAGCCGCGCGCGGCGAAGGCCGCGAACTCGGCCGGGAAGTCCTCGGCCGGGGTACTGCCGAAGCGGTCCCGGTAGTCGGCGAGCACCAGGCCCTCCGCCTGGAGCAGCGACTGCACGAGATGCCGGCGCCGCGCTTCCTGCGGCGTCATCGCCCGGCCGACCACCGCGCGGTCGAACGCCGGGGTCGCCACGTAGTCGTCGATGATGCGGCGCACCTCCGTCGCGTCCACCGCGTAGTCGAAGGAGTAGTGCAGACGGGACGTGTAGGAGCGGGCGCCGCACCCCAGGCCGACCATGCCGTCCGTCTGGCAGGCGTACTCGCTCACCCCGGCCTGCGGCGCGGCCGCCCGGCGGAACATCCGCATCGACACCTGCTCGTAGCCGTGGGCGAGCAGGTGGTCGCGGCCGGCCCGGTACAGCGCGAGCCGCCGGGTGTCCCACTGGGCGGGGGACTCCGCCTCCCCGCGCCGGGCCAGCCCGGTCAACGGCCGGACGTACAGCGGGTACAGGTACAGCTCCTCGGGCCGCCAGGCGAGCGTGGCGTCCAGCGACCGGAGCCAGCTCGCCTCCGTCTGGCCGTCGATGCCGTAGATGAGGTCGATGTTGAGCACCGGGAACCCGGCGTCGCGGATCCGGCCCAGCGCGGCCTCGACCTCGGCGCGCTTCTGCGGCCGGACGGCCGAGCGGGCCTCGGCGTCGACGAAGGACTGCACCCCCAGGCTCAGCCGTGTGGTGCCGCGCCCGGCCAGGACGGCGAGGCGGTCGGCGGTGGCCGTGGCGGGCGAGGCCTCGACCGAGAGCGGGATCGCTCGCAGGTCGGCCCCCATCCGGTGCTCGGCGATGTCGCAGAGCCGCTCCAGCTCGGCGGCGCTCAGATACGTCGGGGTGCCGCCGCCGAACGCGGCCAGCGCGAACCCGGCCCCCTCGTCCAGTGCCGCGCGGACGGCGCCCGCCTGCCGCTCGAGCGCGTCCAGGTAGGCGGTGGTGAGTCCGTCCGGGCCGCCGATCCGGGTGAACAGGTTGCAGAAGCCGCAGCGCACCTCGCAGAACGGGATGTGCAGGTAGAGCGAGAGCGCGTGCTGCGGCTCGCCCGTCCACAGCTCGCGCAGCGGCGGCCGGTCGGGCAGCTCGCGGTACGCCGTCTTGTGCGGGTAGGCGTACACGTACGACTGGTACGGGGAGGAGCCCGCGGACCCGTCGGGGAGGACGGCCGGCGCGGCGGGGGCGGTGGTCATGCGGGCTCCTCGGCGGTCGGGGCGGGTACGGCCGGTACGGCCGGTGCGATCGGGGTGGCCGTGGACGGGGTGGCCGGCGCGGTCGAGGCGGGCAGGGTGAAGTGCGCGTACGGCACCGTCCAGACCACCTCGTGGCCGATCCGGTGGCCGGTGTAGCCGTCCTCCCCGTAGGCCGTGCCGTGGTCCGAGCAGACGATCGCGAAGCACGGCCGCCGTGCGCTCATCGCCGCGAACAGCCGGCCGATGTGGGCGTCCACGTACTCCAGCGCCGCGGCGTGGCTCTCCCTGCTGTCGCCGTGCTCGCGGGTCGCGCCGGGCAGGTGGAACCAGTTCGGCTGGTGCAGGGCCGGGACATTGACGAACAGGAACAGCGGCTGCCCGTCGGGCTGCTCGGCCACCACCTGCTCGGCCCGGTCCACCTGTGCCTCGAAGGACGTCGGCGAGGGGACGCCCATCTCCGGCGCCCAGTGGCTCTCCTGGAACAGGCCCGGCAGTACCGAGCCCAGCGGGCCCTGCTTGTTGAAGAAGCCGACACCGCCGATGCAGACCGTGCGGTAACCGGTGGCCGCGAGCGCGCCCGGCAGGTCGGGGGCGTCGAACACCCAGGTGCGGGGCGCGGTGCTCTCCGATCCGGCGAACCGGGCGGCGAACAGCCGCGGGTGCGGCCCGCCGGGCGCGGCCGGGGTCGGCAGGAAGCCGGCCAGGATCGCCTGGTGGGCGGCGTAGGTGAAGCTGCCGGGGGAGTGCCGCCGCTCCCAGCGCCCGCCGGGGAGGCGGGCGGCCAGGTTGGGGATCCGCCCGGCGGCGGCCAGCTCCTCGGCGACGTCGAAGCGCAGGGTGTCCAGGGTGACCAGCAACAGGTCGTGGCTGCCGACCACGGCGTTCATGTCGGGATCGGCGGACACCGGGGAGGCGTCCGTGAGCGTGGTCGGGTCGGCGGTGGTGCGGTGGTTCATCAGGGCTGTTCCGTACGTGGGTGGGTCGGGTGCGTCGGGTGCGTCGGGTGTTCCGGGTGGGTCGGGAGCGTCGAGCGCCGGGCCGGGCCCGGCGCACCGGCCGGGGCGGACGCCGCCGCCGGTGCTGCCGTCGCGGTCGGGGCGGCGCCGAGCGCGGCGAGCTGCGCGGCGTAGGTGTCGAGACCCTCGGCCGGCCCGCCCGGCAGGCCGGTGAGCCGGGGCAGCAGGTCCCCGAAGGCGTTGACCTCGCCGACGACGGTGCGTCGCCAGGCGGCGGTCGGCAGGACGTCGACGCCGACCGTCAGCGAGCCCGGGAAGCAGGCGGCCGCCCGCTCGGCCGTCTCCAGGAGGTCCGGCCAGGCCGGTCCGGCGGCCTCCCGGGCCAGCTCCAGACTGCCCCGGGAACCACCGAGATGGAGGTTGGTCATCGGCCGGTCGCTGGTGCGGACCACCGCATGGGTCGCCCGTCCGGCGACGACCACGACCCGGAGGTCCGCCGAGCGGCCCGACTGGGAGGCCTTCGGCACCCACTGCTCGACGTGCAGGCCGTCCGGGGCGAGCCGGTCGACCAGCTCCGCCACCTGCCGTTCCTCCTGGTAGCGGCGGACCCGAAGAGAGTTGTGCATCCGGCCGTCCGCCAGCTCCACCGAGGTGGTGGCCCGCAGCTGGCCGCGCGGCCCGAACTCCAGCGCCACCACGCCCGAGGCCGAGGAGCCGTGCGACGGTTTGACGAAGACCCGGCGCAGCCCGGCCGCGTCCAACCGCGCCTTGAGGTCCTCCCAGCCGGCGACGGCGCCGCCCGCCAGGGCGCGCGGCACCGGGACGCTGGCCGCGGACAGCAGGGCGTGCGTCCGCCGCTTGTCGAACATCACGGCGATCTCCTCCGGATCACCGAGCAGCGTGACCCCCGGGGCCGCGGCCAGCGTGCGCAGTGCGGCCGTCACCCCGGCGTACCAGGCGGCGCCGCCCTCGACCCGGGTCGCCGCGTAGTCCGCGCCCAGCACCGGGCCGCGCAGCAGCGCGTCCACCGCTTCGTCCTCGCCCGGGGACTCGATCCGCAGCACGGCGCCCGGGGGCAGCCGATGGGTGCCGCGGAGCAGATCGATCCAGGGCAGGACGGCGGGCTCGGGCAGCCCGGCGGCCCGGGCGGCCGCGGCGAACAGCGTCACCCGGCGGTGACCGGGGTTGCCGAGCACCGTCAGTCGCCCGTCCGGCGGGAGCCGGTGGTCCGCCCGGGCCGGAGTCGGGCCGGTGGCCCGCGGGGTCGTCAGCATCGGCCCGCGCCTACTCGGAGACCTCGACGTAGCGCCACTCGTCCTCGTCCTCCTCCTCGGCGTCGGAGAGGTCGACGTCCACGCCCGGCAGGGCCGCCCGGACCCGCTCCTGCATGGCCTCGGTGAGGTAGTGGTGGTGCAGGTCGAGGCTCTTGAGGTGGGTGAGCGGCTGGCCGTCCAGCAGCGCGGCGGCGCCCTCGTCGCTCAGCACGCCCATCGACAGGCTCAGCGTGCTGAGCTGCGCCACCACGGGGGCGTGCGCGACGGCGGCGGCGATCTCGTCCTGGAACTCGCTGTTCTGCAGGCCGAGGTGGCGCAGCGCCGGCAGCCGGGTGCCGGTCAGCAGCGGTGCGACGTCGTCGGCCGTCGCGTCCCCGCCGTACTCGTCGACGCCGAGCCACAGCTCCAGGCTCTCCAGGGCCGGCAGCTCGCTCGAGGCGACCGCCCGGACCACCCGGGCCGGCAGGCCGCCGCTCTCCAGCCGCAGATGGGTCAGCCGCTCGTGCCGGAAGGGTTCGAGCCGCAGGCCGTTGCCGCCGCGCACCACGAGGTCGGTCAGCCGGGGGAAGGCCCGCAGGACCGGGGTGACGTCGGACATCTCCAGCCAGGAGATCTCGCAGTCCTCGGACGAGACGTCGCCGACGAACAGGCCCTCCAGGGCGGGGAACCGGCCGGCGTCCGCGACGATCCTGCCGAGCGCCTCGGACACCGGGGTGTAGTCCTGGATCCACCACGGGCCGAGCAGCAGTCCGCGGACGGTGGCCGGGTCCACCGTCTCCAGGAAGGCGGACCACAGGGCGTCGAAACCGCCCTCCGAGCCGTACGCCACCGCGAGCCGCCAGGCGACGGTGCCCGGCTCCGGGAGCTCGATCCGGTCACCCCGGCCGGGTCGGCGGGGCCTGTCGACCGAGAAGTCGACGACCGGCAGGTGGAGGAAGCGGTCGGTGGTGCTGGTGATGATCACAGGTGCCCCCTGGGCGGCGGTGTCGGCGAGTGCGGCGAGTGCGGCGAGTGCGGGAACGGTCGGACGGCGGGCGGACGGTGGGCGGGGCCGCCGCCGGACGGCGTGCCCCGGGCGGGCGGACTACTCGGCCACCGCCACGTACTGCCACCGGTCGTCGGGCTTGCCGGCCTCGGAGAGGTCGAGCTCGACCCCGGCCAGGGCCTCGCGCAGCCGCTGCTGCATGCCCTGGCTGAGGTAGTGGTGGTGCAGGTCGAGGCGCTTGAGGTGGGTGAGCGGCTGGCCGTCCAGCAGCGCCGCCGCACCCTCGTCGGTGAACGCGCCCATCGACAGGTTCAGCGACTCCAACCGGGCCACCACGGGGGCGTGGGCGACGGCGGCGGCGATCTCGTCCTGGAACACGCTGTTCTGCAGGCCGAGGTGGCGCAGCGCGGGGAACCGGCCGCCGTCCAGGAACGGCTCCAGGTCGGCCGTTCGGGTGGTGCCGCCGTAGGCGTCCACACCGAGCCAGAACTCCAGCCGCTCCAGCGCGGGCAGCTCGCTCGCCGCGACCGCCCGCGGCACCCCCCCGGTGAGGCCCCCGGACTCGAAGCGCAACGCCCGCAGGTGCTCGTGCCGCAGCGGCCGGAGCGCCATTCCCTCGCCCTCCGCGTACTCGCCGGAGGCGCCGCGCACCACCAGCTCGGTGAGCAGCGGGAAGGTCGTCAGCACCGGTGTCACGTCGACCATCTGGATCCAGGAGATCTCGTTCTCCTCGTACGTGATGTCGCCGATGAACAGGCCGCGCAGCGCGGGCAGCCGGTCGGCCGCCTCCAGGAGGGCGGCCATCGGTCCGGCGAAGCTCAGCGGTCCGTCGTGCGACCACTCGCCGACCACCACGGCCGTGACCGAGGCGGTGTCCACCCGGTCGAGGAACTGTCCCCACCGGGTGGGCCAGTCCTGCTCGGAGTCGAAGTCGATGCCGATCTTCCAGGCGACCGCTCCCGGCTCCGGCAGCTCGCTGCCCGCGTCGACGGCCGGGACGAAGTCGAAGACCGGCAGGCCGTGGAAGTCCTCGATGTGGTTGTTGACCGTCATGCGCTGCTCCTGGTGCGTCGGTGCGGGCCGAACAACTGTCTACCAGCCGGGACCGACAGTCCCCCGCCCGGGGCGTCTCCGGGCGGACGTCCGACCGCCGTCGGGTCCTTCCCGGACCTCCGTCGGACCGGGGGCGGCCGGTGGGCGGTGCGCGATCGACTGTCACCGCATCTCTCCAGAAGCCTCACAGGCAGGCATGGCACCCCCGTGGTCGGGCTGCCTAGGCTCCGCATGTGCACGACGAACGTGCGCGGCCGGCGGCGAAGGACGGCGCCCGGTGTGAGCCTGCCGTCCGGCGGCACGGGGAAGATCCTATGAACTACTGCGCGCCCTGCCGCCGTCATCTGAACGGCGCTCTGGCCTGCCCCGGCTGCGGGGCGCCCGCGACCGGCCCGGACCACCCGTCACCGCCCGGCCCCCGGGCCGGGGCGGCCGCGGGCCCGCTGCCGGAGCCGGCGGGCGCGGCGGGCCCGGCGGTGCCCGCCGACGGCCCGGCCGCCGCCCGGCCGGGCGAGCGGCGGACGTCGCGGCGGACGCGGCGGGTACGACGGCGACCGGGGCGGATCGTGGTGTCCGTGCTCGGTGCGGCGGTGCTGGGGCTCGGGGCGGCGACGCTGGTGGCGAACGGCTCCGAAGGCGTACCGGCCGAGGCGGCGGCCCCGGTCGGCACCGGGACGCCGGGCGGCGGTTCGGCCCCGGCGCCGACGCTGTCCACGGCGCCGCCGGTGCCGGCTCCGGCCGCGGACCCGTCGGCCACCCGGCCCGCCGCGAGCAGGACGGCGTCCGCGCCCGCCTCCGGCTCGCCGTCGGCGTCCGGCTCCGCCGCCGCGTCGCCCTCGGTGGGCAAGGGCGGTGGGGCCGGCACGTCCGCCGCCGGGGCCGCGCCGGACCAGGGAGCGCCCGATCCTGCACCGCCCGTTCCGGCCGCGCCGAGCAGCGCTCCGCCGACGGCACCGCCCCCGGCTTCGGGCCCGCCCCCGTCGGCCGGCGGCTCGCCCTCGGGCGCGGGTACGGCTACCGCGACCGGCACCGGTACCCCCGCACCGTCCGGCACGCCCTCCCCGCGGCCGACGGCCACCTGCACACCGTTCCTCTTCTGGTGCACCTGAGGCCGCCGGAGCGCTGCCGCGCCGGGCGGGGACGGCGGCATGACGTTGATCCAGTGAGGTGACCACTCGGTGGGAGGGCCGGCCGAGGCCGGGGAAGGCCGAGGTCCACGACCGGCCGGCAGGGTGACGGACACCCCGTGTCGGTGCCTGTGCCGGCCGGCCCGGCGGGCCTTGTGGAACACCCGTCCCCGCAGCCCGGTGTTCACCGGGGTCGCCCGGGCGTCGGCGCCGTTGTCGTACCCCTGTCCTATGGTCCGTGGTGTGGGAATCCGATGCGTCGTCGATTCGGCGAGGGAGAGCTGATGTTCCGTCAGGGTGACGTGCTGCTGGTGCCGGTGGAGAAGGAGGCCGTCCCGGCCCGGGTGGCCTCGCTGGCCGGGCAGCCCAGGGACGCGCGGGGCCGGCTGGTGCTGGCCCTGGGCGAGGTGACCGGGCACGCGCACGCCGTGGTGGGGCCGGGGGAGCTGCGTCGCGAGGCCGGTCCGTTCGGGGCGGCCTGGCTGCACCTGCCGGAGGGCGGCCGGGTGGTGCACGAGGAGCACGCGGCGATACCGCTGCCCAAGGGCTGGTTCCGGGTGGTGCGTCAGCGCGAGTACGCGCCGGGTGCGGTGCGGATCGTCGCCGACTGACGGCGGCCGTGCGCCGGGCGGCGCACGAGGTGGGGAAGCACGACGAGGCGGGGCGGGCGCACGGCGTCCGCGCTACGGCCGGGCGGGGTGTCCGGACGGGAACGGAGAGGGTGATGGGGATGGGGACCGGACAGGCGGCACCGGATGCGACGGCGACCGTGGTGACAGTCGAGGTGACGGCCGAGGTGACGGCCCGTTGGCGGGCGGTCGCCGCAGCCACCGGCCCGGCCGACCGGGCCGGCGTCGAGCGGGCGGTGCGGGCCGCGTACCGGGCCGCGGGCCTGGCCGAACCGGCCGACATCAGGTGGTTCGGCTCGCCGCTGGCGGCGGCGGAGGCGGCCCTGGAGCTGCGCGCTGCCGGAGCCTCGACCGTCCGGGAGGCGGTCCGGACCCTGCCGTGGGACGCGGTACGCCGACAGGCGGTCGAGCGGACCGGCGCGGTCGGCTGGCCCCCGCTCTGGGCGCTGACCGGCGGCGAGCTCGGCCCGGTGACCAACGCGCTCGCGGACCGGATCCGCGCCGCCCTGCTCGACCGGCTCGCGCCCGACCCGGCGGTCGGGGACGTTCCGCCGGGCGATGCCGGGGTGGCCCGCGAGCGCCGCACCGTCGCCAGGCTCGCGCTGCTCGACGCCGTCCGGGGGCAGCACGACGCGCCCTGGTTCGCCGCCTTCGAGGCGGCCGGGGTGCTGGGTGCGGTGCCGGACGGCGCGCCGGGCGCGGTGGGTGCCGCCGGCGAGGGGATCGCCGCGCTGGCCGAGGTGGCGCGGACCACCGGCTGGTGGTGGCCCTACGCGGACACGGTGCTGATCAGCGAGCGCCCGACCGCCCTGCACCGCGACGAGGCCGGCCGGCTGGACCGCGCCGACGGACCGGCCCTCGAGTACTCCGACGGCTTCGCCCTGCACGCCTGGCGGGGCATGCCCGTGCCCGCCGAGTTCCTGGCCGGGCTCGGCACCGTCACCGCCGAGCGGATCCGCACCGAGGAGAACGCCGAGCTGCGCCGAGTGCTGCTGGAGCACTACGGCTACGAGCGCTATCTCGCGGACTCCGGCGCCGAGCCGGTGCACCGGGACGCGACCGGTGTGCTCTGGCGAATCCAACTGCCGGACGACGAGCCGGTGGTGATGGTCGAGGTGGTCAACTCGACCGCCGAGCCGGACGGCACCTTCCGCACCTACTGGCTGCGGGTGCCGCCGGACACCCGTACCGCCCGGGCCGGCGTGGCCTGGACGTTCGGCACGACCGAGGCGGAGTACCACCCGCAGCGGGAGACCTGAGTACGGGAGCCGGGCGCCGTCACCGGCGGGGAGAGGCGTCACCGCAGCGGGGGGACACGGCACCGCCCGCGCCGGGGACTGGCGCGGGCGGTGCGGTTCCGTTGTGGAACCGGGGGACAGAAGAGTCGGGGTCAGTGGACGTCGATGCCGTCGAAGGAGCCGATGACGGCGTCACCGCCGACGTTGGTGATCTCGCCGCCGGCGAGCTGGTTGCCGGTGCCGATCACCGTGATGGTGGTGGTGTGCACGGTCACCTCGTCGTCGGCGAAGGCCTGGGTGGGGACGGAAATGGCGCCGATGGCGGCGATGAGGACGGCGAAGGTACGGACGGTCCGGTACATGATGAAAATCCCTTCGTGGGCTAACAGTGCTTCGAACCCTAGGGAGCGGTCCGGTGCGAAAGGGGGGAATGTCACCTGAACGGGGGGACTTTCGTGTCGCCGGGGCGGTTTCGTCGTGGGGCGCGGCGGCCTTCGCCGGTTCGTGCCTGGGTAGGCTTCGCGCCCTGATCTCTGATCACGAACCGCCGAGACGATCACGGGGAGAGACCGGCGCATGAACACACCACCGGACCCGCACGGGCCGCACGACCCGCGCCGGCCGTACGGGGCGTCGCCCGCCGACGGACCGCCGGTCCTGATCGGCGCCCTCGTGCCGCTGACCCGCCCCGGCTGGGTCGCGGCGGGCCGGCACCTGCTCGCCGGTCTCGATCTGGCCGCGCGCGAGGTCAACGAGGCCGGGGGGATCGCCGGACGGCCCGTCGAGCTCGTGGTCCGCGACACCGCCGCCGATCCCGCCCGGGCCGTCGCGGCCGTCGACGAACTGGCCGGTCTGGGGGTGGTCGCGCTGGCCGGCGAGTACCACAGCGTGGTCGCCCGCGCCGCAGCCGCCCGGGCCGAGGCCCTCGGTCTGCCCTTCCTGTGCTCCTCGGCGGTGCTCGACGCGCTCACCGAGGGGCCGTCGGAACTGGTCGCCCGCATTGCCCCGGCCCAGTCGCACGGGTGGCGCGTCTACGCCGACTTCCTCCTCGGCGCGGGCCACCGCCGGATCGCCGTGGCGGCCGACCCGAGCATCTACTGGGCCTCGGGGACCGGCATCCTCCGGGAGCGGGTCACGGCGCGCGGCGGCACCCTGGTCGAGTTCGACCTGCCCGCCTTCACCCCCGAGGGCCTCTGCGAGGAGCTCGCCGCCGATGGCGCGACCGTGCTCCTGCTCCTGGCCGGCCACCCCGATCCGGTGGTCCCGGTCGTCCGGGCGGTCCGCCGGGACGACCGCCTCGCCGGGGTCCTGATCGGCGCTCCGGCCGGGCAGCCGGAACTCGCCGACTGGGCGACGATGCTGGGCGAGGACGGTGCCGGCGTCCCGTTCCTGCGCTACCTGCCCGACCACCTCGGCCCGCTCGGCGCCCGCGTCGGGGCGGCGTTGCGGGAGCGGCTCGGAGAGGAGCCCTCCTTCGTCGCCTTCGAGGGCTTCGACACCGTCACCGTCCTCGCCGAGGCGCTGCGCCCGCACGGCGCCGAGCCGGCCGGGAGCACCGGGGCATGGCCGTCGGTCGAGGTCGAGGGCACCCGGGGGCCGGTCCGGTTCTCCAGGACGCCGGGCATCGGTGTGTGGCAGTGGGCCTGGGCCCCGGTCCAGGTGGCCGACCGCGACCCGGCGCAACCCGGCCGATTCCGGGTCCTGCACACCGCCTGAGTACACCGGCCGGGCAGGCCGATCGCGCAGGCCGACCGCTCGACCGGCCTGCGCGATCGGCCTGTCCGCCGGCGCTCAGCCCGCGGCGGGCCGGTAGACCGTCAGCGCCCGCGCGGACTTGGCCAGCCGGAGCGGGCCCTCCGCGGGTACCGACTCGCCGTCGACGGCCATCCGGTGGGCGTCGCCCAGCCTCTCCAGGTCGAGCGCCCGGAGCCGGGCCGCGTGGTACACCCGGGAGCGGGCGAGCGTGCCGGAGAGGAAGGCGGCGGCGAGCCTGGTCCTGGCGAACGGTCGCCCGCCGTCGACCACCCGGACGTCCAGCAGGCCGTCGGCGAGTCCGGTCCGGTGGGTCGGGGCGAAGCCCGGCGGGTCGTAGGCGCCGTTCCCCGCGAACAGCAGCCACAGCTGCCGGTCCCGCCCGCCGGCCCGGACGGTGACCGGTTCACCGTTCACCAGCACCTTCGCGGTGGCCACCGCGAGGGCCGGCCACTTGCCCATCCGGCCCTCCAACGACTCACGCAGCTTGACCAGTTCGGGGTAGACGCCGAGGCTGAAGGTGTTGAGGAAGTAGCGCTGCCCGGTACCGTCGGTGGCCAGCCCGAGGTCCACCCCGCACGCACTGCCGGTGGTCACGGCCGTCGCCGCCGCCTCGAAGTCCTCGATGCCGAGATCCACGGCGAAGTGGTTGAGCGTGCCACCGGGGAACACCGCCAGCGGCAGGTTCCGCTCCACTGCGAGCCCGGCGGCCAGATTGACGCTGCCGTCGCCGCCGCAGACCCCGAGCGCCCCGCCCGCGGCCGAGGCCCGGTCGGCGGCCTCGGCGAGGAGGGCGGGCAGATCGTCCTCCGGCCCGCAGAGGCGGACGTCCGCCCGGGGCAGCAGGTCGCGCAGCACGGTGACCGTCTCCTCGGGGCCGTAGGACGCCAACGCGCCGCTGCCGGAACCCGAGTTGACCACCACCGACAGGCCCTCTCCCTCGGGCAGCGCCGGGGCCGGGCGGCGCGCGGGCCCGGCGGCCGGCCGCAGGTCGGACGAACGGGGCCACCAGCGCAGCGTCAGCGCGGCGACGGCCGAGCCCAGCGCGAAGCCGGCCAGCACATCGCTCGGGTGGTGCGCGCCCGTGTACACCCGGGAGGCGCCCACGGCCAGGGCCACCGGTGCCACGAGGGCTGCCGCCGCCGGAGCCTCGATCGCCACCGCCGTCGCGAAGGCCGCCGCCGAGGCCGAATGCCCCGACGGGAAGGAGGTGGTGATCGGCTGCCGCAGCAGCAGCCGGGCGGCCGGAATGTGGTCGAGCGCGGGCCGCGGGCGCCGGGTGAGCTGCTTGGCGGCCACATTGGCCGTGAACGAGGCGAGCGCCAGCGCGCTGACCCCGCGCAGTGCCGCCCGCCTTCCGCTCCGCCCGCCGACGGCCCCGAGCACGGCCGCCGTGCCGAACCACAGTTTCCCGTGGTCGGCGGCATGGCTTGCCCGGCGCAGCAGTTCGCCGACCCGTGATCCGGCCCCGAAGGGGTGCTCGGACACGGCGATCCGATGGAACAGTGCCTGGTCGATGTCGTCCAGTCGCCTCATCCGACCGAGCCTAGACGCTGGCGGCGCCCGGCGCGCGGCGAGCGGTCGGCGCGGCATCGGCGCCGGGCCGGTGCGGCGTTGACGCAGGTTCGGCCCCCGGCTCCGCCCAGCCCTCCCGGTCCTGCTTGAGTACGGGTACTCAGGCGCCGGCCGGCGCACCCGAGCAGACTGGCGCGGACAGCACCCCGCTCCACCGTCACCGAGGACGCACCCCACGCCATGCTGAGCCGTACCGCCGCCCTCCTGCTGCCCGCTCTCGGCCACCTCCGCATCACCGCCGACCCGCTCTCCTCCGCCGCCGACACCGTGCCCGAGGCCCCCGACACCCTCGACGCACCCGACGCGCCCGACGCGCCCGACACCGTCCCCACCGTCGCACCGGGCAGCATCGTCGCGGCCAACCACACCTCGCTCGCCGACCCCGTCGTGGTGCTCGCCGCCCTGCACCGGCTCGGCGCCCGGCCGGTCGTGCTGGCCACCGCCGGCCTGTGGCGGATCCCCCTGCTCGGGACACTGCTGCGCCGCGAGGGGCACATCGCCGTCCACCGGGGCACCGCGCGGGCCGCGGAGTCGCTCGACGCGGCCGCCGAGGCGCTGGCCGCCGGGCGGGTCGTGCTGATCTACGGCGAGGGCGGGCTGCCGCGCCGTCGGGACTCCGGCGAACTGCCGCCCGGCCCCTTCCGCAGCGGTCTGGCCCGCCTCGCGCACGCCACCGGCGCACCCGTGGTCCCGCTCGGCCAGGCGGGCTCCCGCCGGCTCACCTCGGGCGGGACGGCCAAGCAGCTCGCCGGTCTCGCCACGGCCCCGCTCCGCCGCCCCGGCCTGCACGTCCACCTCGGCGCCCCGCTCCACCTGCCCGCCGACACGGCGGAGGCGACCGCCCGCGCCCACCACGCCGTCACCGCCGCCTGGACGGCCGCCAGCCGGCACGCGGCGGCCCGCGCCGCCGGGGGCCGCCGCGCCGCCGCCGGGCACGGTCCGGAAGCGACCCGTCCGTAAACATGTCGACAGCGGTCGCGCGATTGGGAATGCTGTCCCGCGATGACCAGGATCGACGACACGCCTCCCGCCTGGGACGAGCGCACACAGCTGACCACCTTCCTCGACTACGCCCGTGACACGGCCCGCGCCAAGTGCGAGGGCGTCTCGCCGGAGAACGCGCGCAGGGCGCTCCTGCCGGGTTCGCCGCTGATGACCCTGAGCGGGCTGGTGAACCACCTCCGCTGGGTCGAGTACTACTGGTTCCAGGTGGTCTTCCTCGGCGAGGAGGACCAGGGCCCCTGGACGGTGGAGGACCCCGACCGCGAGATGCGGATCGCCGTCGACTTCCCGCTCGAGCAGCTGCTCGACGAGTACGCCGGACAGAGCGCGCGCTACCGCGACCTGGTCGCCGCGAGCGACCTGGCCGACCGGGCGAAGCGGCCGGTCCGCGGCGGCCTGCACGTGGACCTGCGCTGGATCCTCCTCCACCTCACCGAGGAGACCGCCCGCCACAACGGCCACCTCGACATCCTGCGCGAACTGCTCGACGGCACGACCGGCGACTGACCCGCCCGCCCTCGGAGCTTCAGGCGGTTGATGCACCGCTCGACGGTGTTGCGCTCCCCGGACGCCTCACGGTCGAGTCCGGGTGGCCGCCCGCCTCCCCGGCGACGAGATCGAAGCGCGCGGCCCCGCCGGCGAGGCGGCGGGCTGCTTCGGTCCCGATGACCACCTGGTTGCCCAGCACCTTTTCGGGGGCGGGCCTGCTGCGACGGCGTACCGGTGAGCGGTGGGAGAGGATGAGCGGCATGGAGCGAACGTTCGAGGAACTGGTGGCCGAGGCGGCCGGTGCGTCGGTGGACGGCTGGGACTTCTCCTGGCTGGACGGCCGGGCGAGCGAGGAGCGCCCGTCCTGGGGGTACCAGCGGCTGCTCGGCGAGCGGCTGGCGCACGCGTCGGCGGCGCTGGACGTGCAGACCGGCGGCGGCGAGGTACTGGCGGGTGTGGCCGGGAGCTTCCCGCGGACCGTGGTGGCCACCGAGGCGTGGCCGCCGAACATCGCCAGGGCGTCGGCCCTGCTGCACCCGCTCGGCGCGGTCGTGGTGGCCGACCCCGACGAGCCGCCGCTGCCCTTCGCCGACGGGTCCTTCGACCTGGTGAGCAGCCGTCATCCGGTGACCGTGTGGTGGTCCGAGATCGCCCGGGTGCTGCGCCCCGGCGGCCGTTACCTGGCGCAGCACGTCGGGCCGGCCTCGGTGTTCGAACTGGTCGAGTACTTTCTCGGTCCGCAGCCGGAGGCGCGCCGGGCCAGGCGGCCGGAGGACGACGCGGACGCCGCCCGGGCCGCCGGTCTCGAGGTGGTCGACCTGCGCTCGGAGCGGCTGCGGATCGAGTTCCGGGACATCGGCGCGGTGGTGTGGTTCCTGCGCAAGGTGATCTGGATGGTGCCGGGGTTCACCGTCGACGCCCACCGGGAGCGGCTGCGCGAACTGGACGCCCGGATCCGGGCGGAGGGGCCGTTCGTCGCCCACTCCGCCCGGTTCCTGGTCGAGGCCCGCAAGCCCTGAGGCCCGCAGACCTTGCGGGCCCCCGCAGGCCGCGGGCCCTGGGACCCTCAGGCACTCAGGCCCTCAGGCCCGCGAGTCCCGCCCGCGGTGCTCAGCGCCCGCGGGCGGCCCGGCGGTCCGGCCTCACCTCAGGTGCCGGGCGAAGAACTGCGCCGCGGCGTCCCCTGCGAACCGCGGGACACCGGTGTGCCCGCCGAGATTGGCGTTCAGCGTCTTCTCGGCGGAGCCGAACGCGTCGAAGAGGTCCAGGGACGCCTGCCGGTCGTTCCCCTCGTCGTCCCACTGCAGCA
Source organism: Streptomyces sp. TLI_053 (assembly GCF_900105395.1). Classification (NCBI taxonomy): domain Bacteria; kingdom Bacillati; phylum Actinomycetota; class Actinomycetes; order Kitasatosporales; family Streptomycetaceae; genus Streptomyces; species Streptomyces sp. TLI_053. The sequence goes on along the minus strand of NZ_LT629775.1, from coordinate 1,244,722 downwards.
GGACGTGCAGCGGGACGGTGACCCGGCGGGCCTCCTCGAACGTGGCGGCGGGCACGAAACTGCCCGCGAACAGGACGGCGGCCGCGATCCGCGGCTCGACGAGCGCCAGCCGGGTGCCGATGGCGATCACGCCGCCCGAGTACCCGACCGGGCCGCCGATCCCGGGCAGTGCGAGCAGGGCGTCCAGAGCGGCCTGCCACTCCGGGACGGCCTGCTCGACCAGGGGCAGGACCAGCCGGTCCACGATCTCGGGGCCGACGGGTTCGCCGGCCGCCATGGCCCGGCGCAGATCGGCGCGGGCCTGCTCGGTGACGGCGGAACGCGGCCGTTCGCCGCTGCCGGGGAGTTCGAGGGTGGCCGCGGCGAAGCCGTCCGCGACGGACTGCCGTGCCCGGTCCAGCAACCGGGGGTACATCCGCTCCAGGCCGCCGGGGTGGCCGATCAGGATCAGCGGCACCGGCGCGGAGGGGGAGACGGACGCGGGCGTCCACAGGATGCCGGGGATGCCGTCGAGGGTGAATTCGCGCTCGAGGACGCCGTCGTCGAGGCGCTGCTCGGAGGTGAATCGCATGGTCGTGCCTTTCGGGAGTGCTACGTGAAGGCGCTCCCGGACGACCTATCGCCCGACCATGACTCCGGAGGGGAGCACCCATGTCGATACAGCGTTCACGGGTACCACCTCCTTGTTCTCTCGCACGGCCAACGGGAATGTAGCAGTGGCCGCCGCTGCCCGCCAACCGGTTTTCCCGGGGTGGCGTGGCGGTGGATCCGCCGGCCCGGCGGACGCGGGGCGCCGCGACATGGCGGCGCGGTGAACGCGTGGCACCGTTCGGGTACACGCGAATTTGCCCGGGGCACCTTCCCCGGGCGGGTGCCTGGATCCGCTTGCCTGGGCATGTTCGCGACATGTTCTATGGGGTCATGGGGCGCAGTGAGCTCGTTCTGATGACCGATCACGGCTCGACCGAGGGCAGCCGGGAGGCGCTGGCCGCCGCGGTGCGGAGGCTGACCGGGCAGGCGCCGTTCCTGCTCGACGCGCGGTACTTCATGACCGGCGGTGCGACGGGCCCCGCCGGTGGCGGACGGGTGCGGGGCACCGGTGACGGGGTCGCCCTCGAAGTCCCCGCCGAGGGCCTCGCGGTGACCGCCGGGACGGTGCTCCTGTACGAGATACCGCCGCACCGCCGTCACGAACTCGTCGACTGCCAGCGGCTGCTGCGCGAGAACCGGGTCCGCTCCCTCGGCACCGCCGCCGACGGCTGGCGGGCGGCCACCGACAAGCGCCTCACCGTCGAGTGCTTCACCCGGGACGGCGTCCGCCAGATGCCGACGGTCGCGCTCTCCCGGCCCACCCGGGCCGAGGCCGCCGAGGTGTTCGAACGGCTCGGCGGCGACGTCTGGGCCCGCCCGGCCCTCGGCATGAGCGGGGAGGACGTCTTCCACGTCACCACCCGCGCCCAGCTCGCCGAGGCGGCCGAGCGCTACGCCGAGGCCGGTGCCGCCTGGCTGCTCGCCGCCGACGCCCGCAACTTCACCGCGGACGGCCGGCGCCACCAGTACCGGGTGACCGTGCTCGCCGGCCGGGCGCTCCGTGCGGTCGAACACGTGCAGGACGACCCGGACCAGCCGTGCAACCTCGCCCGGGGCGCCGTCTCCACCCCGCTGCCGGTCGAAGCGCTGCCCGCCGGGCTGGCGGAGCTGGCGGTCGCGGCGACCCGCTCGGTGGGCCTGCCGTTCGCGGCGGTCGACCTCGCGGGGGAGAGCGGCGGGGCGGTCTTCGAGGTCAACGTCCACCCGGCGTTCGGCTCGCCCGGGGCGCTGGAAGCGGTGGCGGTGCCGTACGTGGCCGCCCACCTCGGACCGGCGGCCTGACCTGCGGCCCGGGGTCGGCGGCCTGACCGGCGGCCCGAGGCAGGCGACCCGAGGCCGGCGACCCGACCGGCGCACGCCGGGTGGCCGGGGCGTGCACCGCCCGTGCGAGCCCTCGACGGGCCCCGCGCACCGACCGTCGCACGCTCCGCGCCGACTCCTGGCCGGACCCCTGGTCGAAGTACGCCTTTCCCGGGTACTAGACTCGGGGAGGTTGTGAAGGCACCTCGTTCGGTGAGGCGTCGCCATGGACACAGGCCACTGACCCCACGACGTCGAGAGACGCCCAGGGTCAGGACAGGTCTCCCCGGCCTAAGGGGTGACCCCAAGTGGCTGCACCCCTCGGGACCATCCCGGGTGCTACGCCGTGGCGTGCCAAAGCTCTGACGAGATCAGGGGTGCCCACCCGACGCTGCGGTGCCCGTGCGCGCCCGCTCGGCGGTGTGGAGCCTCCTGGTGGCCCGGTTACGGCGACCCCGCGCGGGCGCCCCGACGGCGAGGAGGTGAGAGCGATGGAGTGCGGTAGTAGTCCGGGTCGAAGTAGGCCCCTCCCCAGGACGTCCCCCATGTCTCCTGGCACCCGGCGACCCTCCTCCCGTACCGCTCCCGACCCCCGCCGTCGCACCGTCCGCCGCTGATCCGGCGCGGCCGCGCGGCCCGGGCGCCGTGCGCGGTGGAGGACGGCCGGGCGCCTCCCGCCCGCCCCGCACCCCCGACCCGCTGTGTCCGGTGCGGTGGCCCCCGAACCGCGGAGGTACCCCGTCATGTCCGACTGGCGTGTACGCGCAGTGCGTGCGAGCAAGCTCCCCTTCAGCCGTCCCACCAACCCGGCCGGCGGCACCACGCCCGCCCAGCCCGCCCCCGAGCACTCGATGGACCCGCGCCCGGACCAGCCGGTCGAGCACGTGAGCCTGGAGCGCTCCGTCGTCGACGCCGGCGTCTACCGCGACGGCCACCGGCTGGCCTCCGCCACCGACCTCGCCGGCGTCTACCGCGAACTGCCCGGCAAGCCCGGCACGATGGCCTGGATCGGGCTCTACCGCCCGGCCGAGGCCCAGCTGCTGGAGGCCGCCGAGCGGTTCAACCTGCACGAACTGGCCGTCGAGGACGCCATCGTGGCCCACCAGCGCCCCAAGCTGGAGCGCTACGGCGACACCCTCTTCGTGGTGCTGCGCGCCGCCCGCTACCTGGACGACGTGGAGGAGGTCGACTTCGGCGAGATCCACCTCTTCGTCGGCCCCGACTTCGTCCTCACCGTCCGCCACTCCCAGGCCCCCGACCTCTCCACGGTCCGCCGCCGCCTGGAGGCGGACCCGGAGCTCCTGGCCCTCGGCCCCGAAGCGGTGCTCTACGCCGTCCTGGACGCCGTGGTGGACGGCTACGCCCCGGTGATCGCCGGCCTCCAGCACGACATCGACGAGATCGAGACCGAGGTCTTCGGCGGCGACCCGCAGGTCTCCCGGCGCATCTACGAACTCTCCCGCGAGGTCATCGAGTTCCAGCGGGCCACCCGGCCACTGCTGGAGATCATGCAGAGCCTGGAGGCCGGTTTCGAGAAGTACGGCACCGACGAGGAACTCCGCCGCTACCTGCGCGACGTCGCCGACCACGCCACCTACGCGGCCGAACGCGTCGACGGCTTCCGCCAGATGCTCCAGAACATCCTCACCCTCAACGCCACCCTGGTCTCCCAGCGCCAGAACGAGGAGATGAAGCAGCTCGCCGAGGCCAGCCACGTCCAGAACGACGAGATCAAGAAGATCTCCTCCTGGGCGGCCATCCTCTTCGCCCCCACCCTGGTCGGAACCATCTACGGCATGAACTTCACCGACATGCCCGAACTCAAGTGGGCCTTCGGCTACCCCTTCGCGATCGCCCTGATGGCCGTCGTCTGCACGAGCCTCTACCTCGTCTTCAAGCGCCGCAACTGGCTGTAGCGGCCGGGGAGTCGCGACCGTCGAGCGGCGGGAGGACCGGACATCGGGTTCCCCCGCCGCGCCGGCCGACCCGGACCGGGCGTCGGGGTCGGGGACCGACCGGAGGATGAGGAGAAGGGGGCCGGGGACCGTCCGGAGGGGGAGGGCGGATCCGCCCGGCGGGGCATGGGTGGGCGCTCGGTGTGCGTGTTAGCTTCCGGCGCATGGGATCACGCGGGGCACGTGGGGCGGCGGCGCGGCAGGCGATCGAGGAGCTGCGGGAGCTGGCCGGGGCGGGGCTGGGGGCCGAGGGGGTGTTCCGCAGGGCGGACGAGCTGTTGCGGGGTGTCCTGGAGTACGACGCGGTCTGCTGGCACTCGGCGGATCCGGCGACCGGGCTGGTGAACTCGGTGCTGAGCGACGACCTCAGTCTGGAGGGGTTCGAGCACGCGGTGCGCCTGGAGGTGTGGGCGGACGACGTGGCGACGTTCTCGGGGATCCGGCGCAGCGGGGTGCGGGCGGAGACGCTGAGCCGGGCGACCCGGGGGCGGCCGGCGGAGAGCGTGCGGTTCCGGGAGCAGATCCGGCCGGCGGGGTTCGGCGACGAGCTGCGGGCCGTGTTCGACGCGAACGGCGGGATGTGGGGGTGCGCGGTCTTCCTCCGGGTGCCCGGCCGGGGGCCGTACCTGGCGCGGCACCGGGACTTCGCGGACCTCGCCGCGCGGCACCTCGGCCATGCGCTGAGGGCCTGTCATGTGCCCTCGGCGGCCGTGGCGCCGGGCCGGGCGGCGGACGCCGGGCCGGCGGTGGTGGTGCTCGGCCGGGGGAACCGGCCGATCGCCGTCTCCGGTCCGGCGGAGGAACTGCTCGGCCGGCTCTCCGACCCGAGCCGGACCTCGCTGCGGGTGCCCACGGCCGTCGCGATCGCCGCCGAGCAGGCCCGCCGGGTGGCGCACGGCCTGCCCGTGCCGCAGTCGAAGATCCGGGTGCAGGACGGCGAGGGCCGCTGGTACGTGCTGCACGGTTCGGCGATGCAGGGCGCCGCCGAGGACCTGGTGACGGTGGTGGCGGCGCCGGCGGGGCCCGCCGACGCGGTGCCGCTGTACCTCTCGGCGTACGGACTGACGGCGCGGGAGCAGGAGGTGGCGCTGCTGCTGGTGCGGGGGTGCGACACCCGGGACGTGTCGCGGCTGCTCGCGATGAAGCCGTACACGGTGCAGGACCATCTGAAGTCGGTGTTCGCCAAGGCCGGAGTGGCCAGCCGGAGGGAGCTGGTCGCGCGGATCATGCTGGGCGGTGGGGTGTCGTAGCGCCGGGGCCCTGGGTGTACGTTCTGACGGGGCGACGGCGGCGGGAACGGTCGGGGTGCGGCCCCGCCCGGTTGCGGGAACCGTCGATCGTTAGCTGACAACGGGGGGTCCCGCACGGGGGCCCGCCGGGCCGTCCGGAGGGGGCCAGGGATGAGCGTGGAGGAGACCGTCGGTGCGGCGGGCAGCGGTCAGGGCGACGGGGAGACCCCCGAGGTGGCGGCCACGGCCACGGCCACCGGGGGCCGCGCCGCCGACGCAGGCGCGGAGGGGAGGACCGGAGAAGGGGCCGACGGCGGCGCGGACGCGAACGGCAGGGGCGGGCGCGGGAAGGCGAAGAAGAAACGGCCGTTCTGGCAGGAGCTGCCGATCCTGATCGTCATCGCCCTGCTGCTCTCACTGGGCATCAAGACCTTCTTCGTCCAGGCCTTCTCCATCCCCTCGGGCTCGATGCAGCACACGCTGGAGAAGGACGACCGGGTCCTGGTGGACAAGTTCACCCCGTGGTTCGGCGCCGAGCCGGAGCGCGGTGAGGTGGTGGTCTTCAAGGACCCGGGCGGCTGGCTGGACTCGGTGCCGCGGGTCAAGGGCAACGCGTTCGTCGAGGGGATCCGGACCGCGCTCGGCACGGTCGGTCTGCTGCCCTCCGACAACGAGAAGGACCTCATCAAGCGGGTGATCGCGGTCGGCGGCGACACCGTCGAGTGCCGGGAGGGCAGCCCGGTCAAGGTCAACGGGGTGGCGCTGGACGAGCCCTACCTGTACCCGGGGGCGACGCCGTGCGGTGACGCGCCGGTGGGCACGGTGACGGTGCCCAAGGACCAGCTGTGGGTGATGGGGGACCACCGCAACGACTCGCGCGACTCGCGCTTCCACGTCAACGAGCCCGGTGGTGGGTTCGTCCCGGTGAAGAACGTCATCGGCCGGGCCTTCGTGATCGCCTGGCCGCTGTCGCGCTGGGACACCCTGTCGGTGCCGGACACCTTCGACCAGAAGGGTCTCGCGGCAGGGGCCCCGGACGGCCTCGGCGGGCGTGGCGGGGAGGGTCCGGCCGAGCCTTCGGCGCCGGAGGCCGCCCTGGTGGCCGCGGCCGTCCCGTTCGTGCTGCTGCGGCGACGCCGGGTGGAGCGGGCGGAGACGGGGAAGCGGACCCGGCGGGCGGAGCGGACCGAGCGGGCGGGGGACGCCGACCGCTGAGGAGCGAGGCGGGAGCCCGGGTGCCCGTCGGGCCCGCCGTACCTGTCCGCCGCCGTACCTGTCCGCCGCCGTGCTCGCCCCGGTCCTCCGGGGCCGGGCCCGGCGGCGGACCGCTTCGCGAGAGCGGTCGGGACGGTCAGGGCGGTCGGGACGGTCGGGGCGACGGCCGAGGGGAAGGTCGGGGGCCGGTCAGGCGGCCGGGCCGTGCCAGCCGGGGGGACGGCCGTAGCGGGCGAGGAAGAGGTCGACACCGGACCCGATGGTGCGGGCGAGTTCGTCGTCGTCCACCGGAGTGGTGGGGGCGAAGGTGTGCACCAGCTGCGGGATGCCGACGGTACAGGCCACCAGCTGCTGGACGGCGAGCTTCGGGTCCGGCACGTGCAGTTCGCCCTTGGCGGTGAGGTCGGTGAGCATCTCGACCAGCGGGCCGTTGTTCATGTCGTAGGTGACCAGGTACCAGAGCTGGCCGAGCTGCGGGAAGCGGTCGATCTCGCCGATCACCAGACGGCGCAGCAGCATGATCTCGGGGCGCAGCAGGATGCGGGTGAGCTCGGTGGCGTGCCGGACCAGGGCGGTGCGCAGGTCCGGGGCGTCGGCGAGGGCCCGGGCGGGCGGCGTCAGGTCGGCGTAGGTCTTCGGCAGCACACCGCTGACGACGGCCAGGAACAGGCGCTCCTTGCTGCCGAAGTGCTTGTAGATGGTGGCCTTGGAGACGCCGGACCGGGTGGTGATGACGTCCATGGAAGCGGCCGAGTAGCCCTCGGCGAGGAACTCCGCGAGGGCGGCGTCGATGATCGCCTGACGCTTGCGGGCCGCGGTGTCGCCCGGTGCCGGGATGATCGGCATCCCGTACTCGTCGGTGGCGTCCTGGCGCTCGGCTCCCATGCGTCCGTCCTTCGTCCTTCGTCGGGGTGGGAAGGGGGCTTCCCAGGCGTGGCGGGCTTCTGCGACGGGATGGTACCGACCGTTTGGGACGGTAGTGACCGGTCCGGGTGATTGGACCGTTCAGTATAGGAACTGAACCGTTTGGTCCGCAAAGCCCGCGAGCACCGGACCCGCTGCGACGCCGGCCGGGAAGGCCAGATTGAAGAGGCCGAGCGCGCCGCCCTGCCGCTCCGGTGCGAGCCCGCCGACCGCCGAACCCGTGAGCACCCCCTGCCCGCCGGCGGTGACCAGTGAACCGAGCCCCGAGCCGAGCAGGACGACCGGGGGCCACGGCGCGAAGGCCGCCGCGGTCGCGGCCGCCGCCGAACCCGCCGCCAGCAGGACCCGGACCCGTCCCGTCCCCAGGGCCGGGGCGAGCCGGACCAGCTGCCAGGAGAGCAGCGCGCCGGCGAGCGACACGGACGCGACCGCGGCGCCGGTGGGCAGCGGGCCCCAGCCGGTGAGGGCGGCCACCCGGCGCGGGGCGCCGTACACCAGGGCGAAGTTGACGGTGGCGAGCGCGAGCATGAGCAGCGCCGGGCGGCGGAAGCCGGGCCGCCGCAGCAGGCCCAGCGGCAGGGCGTCGCGGAACCGCCCGTCCGGTGCCCCCGGCCGGGCGCGCCGGGCCCGCGCCGCTCGTGCTCCGTGGCCTCCGTGCCCCTGCGGCCGTTGCCGCCTTTCCCGTGCCGCCTGCCCCTCCCGCTCGCCGCGTCCCGCCCGCCCGGCCGGGCGCAGTAGGGCGGGGAGCACCGCGAGGGCGAGCAGCGGCATGACCAGCGCGGCCCGCCAGCCGAGCAGTTGCGCGGCGCCCGCGCCGACGAACAGGCCGAGCGTGCCACCGGCGGCGTTGCCGATCGCGACCAGGCCGGTGGAGCGGCCGGAGCGGTCGCGGCCGGCGATCCGGAAGGCCGCGACGGTCAGTCCCGCGGCCCCGGCGGCCTCCACCGCCCGCCCTGCCACGAGCGGCGGCAGGGCGGAGGGTGCGGTCAGCACGATCGCGGCGCCGAGGGCGACCAGCGCCGCGCCGGCCCGGACCAGGGCGGCGGGGCCGCGCCGCCCGGCGGTGCCCGCCAGCAGCGGAGTGCCGGCCAGCAGGCCGAGGCCGTACGCGGTCATCAGCCAGGCCGCCGAGGCGGTCGGGACGTGCAGGGCGTGGGCGGCGGTGGGCAGGGCCAGGCTCGGCCCGGAGATCCCGCTCGCGGCGGCGGCGATCAGCAGCGCCGCGGCCGTCGTCCCCGGTGCCCGCCCGCCCGGGGCGGTGGTGGCGGGGCGGTGGCCGGCGGCGGGGGCCCGCGAGGCGGCGCGGGTGCGCGGGACGGCGGGGGCCCCGGAGGCGGCGGGCGGGTGCGGGACGGCCGGGACGGGGAACGGGACGGCGCTCATGCCGGCATCCGGCCCATCAGGCCGCGCGAGTGGTCCTGCTGGGCCCGGTGCAGCTCGGCCACCGTGTTCATCACGAACGGCCCGCTGCGGGCGACCGGTTCGCCGATCGGCTCGCCGGCCAGGACGAGCACCTCGGCCGGCCCGTCCACGGCCCGCACGGTGAAGCTCTCGCCGTCGTGGTCGAGGACGGCGAGGTGGCCGTCGGGCAGCGGGACGCCGGCGGTCACGGCGCGGCCGGTCAGGGTGTGGAACGCGGCGGTGTGGTGGGCCGGCGCGGTGAACTTCGCCGAGCCGCCGGCCGCGAGCCGGGCGTGCACCACCAGCAGCGGGGTGCGGGTCTCGAAGGGCGCGGTCGCGCCGTGGGTGGTTCCGGCGAGGACGATCAGTTCGGCGCCCTCGGCGGTGCGGACCACGGGCAGGTCGGCGGCCTCGGCGTTCTGGCTGTGCGGCGGCACTCCCTTGAGCCGCGCGGGCAGGTTCACCCAGATCTGCAGCATGTGCTGGCGGCCGCCGGCGGCGAGGAACTCCGGGGTGGGCAGGGCCTCGTGGACGATGCCCGAGCCGGCGGTGAGCCACTGGACGCCGCCGCCGCGGACCACGGCGCGGTGGCCCCGGGAGTCGGCGTTCGCGATGTCGCCGTCGATGACGTACTGGATCGTCTCGAAGCCCCGGTGCGGGTGCGGGGGAGCACCCTTGGCCTCGCCGGGGGCGAGGTCCACCGGCCCGACCTGGTCGACCATCAGGAAGGGGTCCAGGAGGGGCAGTTCGGCGGTGGGGAAGGGGCGGCGGACGGGGAAGCCCGCGCCCTCGAAGGTGTGGAACGGGGGGACGACGCGGGCGACGGAGCGGCCGGTCGCCGGTGTGGTGCGCACGGGTGTCGTGGTCATGGCTCGACTGAACTACACCACTCAGTTCAGTGTCAAGACTGAACAGTTCAGTTGACAAGGTGAACTGATCCGTCTAGTTTTCTCGGTGTCGACCTCGACAGTCACCACAACACCAGCAGTCACCCCACCACCGAGGAGCACCTCATGACCGCGTCCAGGATCTTCGCCATCTCCGGTTCGCTGCGCGCCGACTCGCACAACACCCGGCTGCTGAAGGCCGCCCAGAAGTTCAACCCGGGCGGCCAGGAGATCGAGATCTACGAGGGCCTGCGCGAGATCCCGCCGTACGACCTGGACCTCGACACCCCCGAGCTGCGCCCGGCCGTCGTCGAGGACCTGCGCCGCCGGGTCGCCGAGGCCGACGGCCTGCTGATCGCCACCCCCGAGTTCAACTACTCCATACCCGGCGTGCTCAAGAACGCCATCGACTGGCTGAGCACCGACTGGACCCGCACCGAGGGACTGCCGCTGCACCGCAAGCCCGCCGCCATCCTCGGCGCCGCGCCGACCAACTTCGGCACCGTCCGCGCCCAGCTGGCGCTCCGCCAGGTCTTCGTCTGGACCGAGACCGACGTGGTGGTGAAGCCCGAGGTCATCGTCTTCCGGGCGCACGAGCGCTTCGACGAGGAGGGCAACCTCACCGACGAGACCACCATCGGTCTGCTCCAGGGACTGCTGTCCGCGCTCCAGGAGAAGATCGACGCCAAGGCGGAGCGCGCCGCCCGCGGCTGACGCCCCGCCCGCGCACCGCACACCGTACGACGGGGGGAACAGAGAGATGTCCGACCACCGCACACCAGCACCGACAGCAGCACGGAACACGCCCACCACCACGCCGACGCCCACCACCCCGGTCACCGTCACCGCCGCCCACCTGGGCACCGCCACCGTCCTGCTGCGGATCGGCGACCTGACCGTCCTCACCGACCCGGCCCTCGACCCCGGCCCGGCCGACTACCCGGCGGCCCGCCCGCTGCGCCGTACCGCCGGCCCGGTGCTCACCGCCGACCGCCTGCCGCCGATCGACCTCGTCCTGCTCTCCCACGACCAGCATGCCGACAACCTCGACCCGACCGGCCGGACCGTGCTGGCCGGCGCCACCACCGTGCTCACCACGCCCGAGGCCGCCGAACGGCTCGGCGGAGCGGCCGAGGGGCTGGCGACCTGGGAGAGCCGCCGGATCACGGCCGGCGCCACGACCGTCACCGTGACGGCCACCCCCGCCCGGCACGGACCGCCCGGCACCGAGGAGGTCACCGGCCCGGTCACCGGCTTCGTCGTCGAGTACGACGGCGGCACCCTCTACCTCTCCGGGGACACCGTCCGCCACGACGAACTGGCGGGCATCGCCGAACGCTTCACCGTGGACACCGCCTTCCTGCACCTGGGTGACGCCCACTTCCCGTCCACCGGCGACCGGGCGTTCTCGATGAGCGCCCGCGAGGGGGCCGAACTCGCCCGGCTCCTGGGCGCCCGCACGGTGGTCCCGGTCCACTACGAGTCCTGGGAGCACCTCGGCGAGGACCCGGACGCCATCACCGGGGCCTTCTCGGCCCCCGACCTGACCGGCCGGCTGCGGCTGCTGACCCCCGGCGTTCCCGAGTCGCTGTGAGCGGCCCCGAACGCCCGGGGGCTGCGACCGCCGACTCCCGCCCGACCGAACGCCAGCACCGGACCCAGCCGAGGAGCACTCCCGTGTCCGCCGCCGCCCGTACCGAAGCCGCAGGCCGCACCACCGTCCGCGCAGGCCGCACCACCACCGGCGCGATCCACACCGCCACCGGCGCAGGCCGCACGACCACCGACGCAGACCACGCCACCACCGACCAGGACTCCACCGCGGGCGGTTCCGCCCCGCACACCGAGGTGCGCCACCGCACGGTCGAGATCGACGGCCTGCCGGTCTTCTACCGCGAGGCGGGGGACCCGGCCCGGCCGACCCTGGTCCTGCTGCACGGCTTCCCCACCAGCTCGGCGATGTTCCGCGGCCTGCTGCGGGACCTCGCCGACTCCTACCACCTCGTCGCCCCCGACCACGTGGGCTTCGGGCAGTCCGCCACCCCGCCCGTCGGTGAGTTCGAGTACAGCTTCGAGAAGCTCACCGAGTACACCCTCGCCCTGCTGGACACGCTCGGCCTCGACCGGTTCGCCCTCTACATCCAGGACTACGGCGCCCCGATCGGACTGCGGATCGCCTCCCGGCACCCGGAACGGGTCACCGCCCTGATCAGCCAGAGCGGCAACGCCTACCCGGAGGGGTTCACCCCGTTCTGGGACGTGCTGTTCGCCCACGCCGTGGACCGCCCCGCCCACGAGCCCGCCGTGCGCGAGCTGCTCACCGCGTCCGCCACCCGCTGGCAGTACACCCACGGGGTGCCCGCCGACCGGCTGGACCGGCTCTCCCCGGACAGCTGGACGCTCGACCAGGCCGGACTGGACCGCCCGGGCAACCGGGAGATCCAGCTCCAGCTGTTCTGGGACTACCAGTTCAACCTGGAGGGCTACCCGGACTTCCAGGAGTACTTCCGGACGCACCGGCCGCCGACCCTGGTCGCCTGGGGCCGCAACGACGAGATCTTCGGCCCCGCGGGGGCCAGGGCCTTCGCCCGCGACCTCCCGGACGCCGAGATCCACCTGCTCGACGCCGGGCACTTCGCCCTGGAGACGCACGGCCCGGAGATCGCCGCACTGGTCCGGGACTTCCTCGGCCGTCACCTCTGACCCCGGGGGCCGGGCGGCGGCCCGGCCCCCGGACACCCCGGGACCTCTCACCCCGGCCCCGGACACCCCGGGACCCGTCCGTCCTTCCGCGACAGGGGTGCGGAAGGACGGACGGCCGACGGGCACCCGACGGGCACGCAGCGGGCACCCGACGGGCACCCGGCGACCGGGAATCCGGGGCCACCGGGACGGGATTGGCCCTGGTCCGGTCGCGGTGGACGCGGACAGGATGGGGGGATGAGCGACTTCCACGACGGGCTGCGGCCCGAGAGCCGGATCGTCCACCCGCCCGTGCAGGAGGTGGTCGGAAGCCGGCCGCTGGGCGTGCCGATCCACCAGGGCCACGTCTTCGCGTTCCCCGACGGCGACGCGCTGGCGGAGGCCTTCGGAGGGCCGGGCCGCGCCTTCCTCTACAACCGGATGGGCAATCCGACGGTCCGTTCGCTGGAGCAGGCGGTGGCCGGGCTGGAGGGCGGCAGCGGTGCGCTGGCCGCCTCCTCCGGGATGGGCGCGATCAACACGGTGCTGCTCGCCCTGCTCCGCTCCGGGGACCACGTGATCGCCCAGGAGAGCCTCTACGGCGGCACCTTCGCGGCCCTGGCCGACCTCGCCGCGCGCTGGGGTGTGACGGTCACCCACGTCCGGGGCGACGATCCGGAGGAGGTCCGCGCCGCGCTGCGGCCCGCCACCCGGCTGCTGTACCTGGAGACGGTCTCCAACCCGACCGCACGGGTCACCGACCTGCCCGCCCTGATCGGCGTCGCCCGCGAGGCCGGAGTGCTGAGCGTGGTGGACAACACCTTCACCACCCCGCTGCTCTGCCGCCCGATCGAGCACGGGGCGGACATCGTGGTCCACTCGGCCACCAAGTACCTGGGCGGTCACTCCGACGTGCTGGCCGGGGTCGCCGTCTTCGCCGACGCCGCGCTGCACCACCGGGTCTGGGAGCACGGCGTCGAACTCGGCGCCTCCCTGGACCCGTTCGCCGCCTGGCTGACCCTGCGGGGGATGCAGACCCTCGGGCTGCGGATGCGCCGGCACAGCGAGTCCGCGCTCGACCTCGCCGGACGGCTGGCCGCCCACCCGGCGGTCACCACCGTGCACCACCCGGGGCTGCCGGGCCACCCGGACCACGAGCTGGCCCGCCGGCTGCTGCCGGAGGGCCAGGGCGGGGTGTTCGCCGTCGACCTGGCCGGCGGGCGGGAGGCCGCGGCCGCGTTCGTCGGCGCGCTCCGCCTCGCCTCGCTCGCGCCCTCGCTCGGCGGGGTGCACACCCTGGTGATGCACCCGGCCAGCACTTCGCACCGCCAGCTCTCGGACGAGGAGCTGGTCGCCGCCGGGATCGGCCCCGGCACCGTGCGGCTCGCCGTCGGCATCGAGCACCCCGAGGACCTCTGGGCCGACCTGGAGCAGGCCCTGGGCAAGCTCTGAGCGGACGCCGCCCCCTCCCCGCCGCCTCCCCGCCGACTCGTCCCCGCGGCCCCGGGCCCGCTATGCCCGGGGCGGCGGCCGGAGCCGGGGCCGGGCAGCCAGCACGGCGACGTCGTCCTCCGCCGGGTGCCCGGGGGCCGGGCCGAGGGCGTGCAGGGCGGCGTCGAGCAGGTCGTCCAGCGGACCGGTGACGGGCAGGCGCAGGGCGGCCAGCCGGGCCAGCGAGACGTCGATGTCCTCGCCGCGCCGTTCGACCAGACCGTCCGTGTACAGCAACAGGGTCTCGCCGGGCAGGAGGGGCCGGGTGGAGAGTTCGTAGCCGCCGACCCCGGTGCCGAGCGGCGGGCCGGTCGGGATCCGCAGCAGTTCGGTGGGCCGCCCGGGCGCGATCAGCGCGGGCGGGAGGTGTCCGGCGCCGGAGAAGGTCCACCGGCCCCGGCCGGGGTCGGCGAGCGCGAGCAGGCAGGTCGCGGGGCGGGCGGACTCGTTGGCGGCGATGACGGTGTCCAGCTGCCGCAGGATCCGGTGCGGAGGAAGGTCCATGCCCGCGACGTCGCGCAGGGTGGAGCGGTAGTTGCTCATGTCGACGGCCGCCTCGACGCCGTGGCCCATCACGTCGCCCATGACCAGCAGGGTCCGCCCGAACGGCAGCCGGACGGTCTCGTACCAGTCGCCGCCGACCACCGAGCTGCTGCCGGACGGCAGGTAGCGGGAGGCGAGTTCGAGGTTCTGGTGCGGGTTGCCCGGTTCGCTGAGCAGGGCGCGCTGGAGGTCGAGGGCGATGCCCTGGGAACGGCTGTAGCGGCGGGCGTTGTCGATGCCGGTCGCCGCCCGGGCGGCGAGGTCGCCGACCAGCACCGCGTCGTCCGGGCCGAAGCCGGGGGAGGCGTCGGTGCGGGCCAGGGTCAGCAGGCCGACCAGCTGACCGCGTGCGGTGAGCGGCAGCACCAGCAGCGAGGTCACCCCGAGGGTGCGGAAGACGGCCTCGGCGTGCGGATCGGGCGCGGCCGCGGCGAGCTCCTCGGCGCCGCGCGGGGCGAGCAGCACGGCGACGCCGGAGGCCAGGGCGCGGGCCGCCACCGACCCCTCCCGGTGGCGCAGCGACTCGCCCGGGCGGGCCAGGGGGCCGAGGTCCGCGCGCAGCGCGGGCGCGGCGGCCAGCCCGGCCCGGTGGAACCGCAGGCCCGGTGTCCCGCCGGGCCTGGCGGCGGTGGCCGGCGGCAGGACGTCGACGGTGGCGAGCTCGGCCAGCCGGGGCACGGCGAACGCGGCGAGTTCGGCGCCGGTGGTGTCGATGTCGAGGGTGGTGCCGATCAGCTCGGCGGCGGCCTCCAGGAGGGCGAGCCTGGTCCGGGCCCGGGTGAGCTCGCGGCGCAGTTCCTGGACCGGGTCGGGATCGTCCAGGACGGCCACGATCACGCCGATGACGCGGCCTCCGGCGGTGAGCGGCCGGTAGCGGATCCGCAGGCCCGCCGGGACGGGGAGGCCCGGGCCGTCCGGGCCGCCGGCGACGCGCTCGCGGTCGCGGCCGTCGTCCAGGACCCGGCGCACGGTGCCGACGGCGTCGGCGAAGGCGGTGTCCGGGGCCGGCCGGCCCAGCAGGTCGGCCCGGGGCAGACCGGTGACGGTGGTGAAGGCGGCGTTCAGGTACGACCAGCGCAGTTCGGGGTCGAGCAGGGCGACCCCGGTCGGCAGGACGTCGAGCAGCTGACGCAGGAGGTCGGGGTCGTCGCTGTCGGTAGTGTCCGGCGCACTCCCGGAGAGCGCCGCGGCCGCCGCCGCGAGCGCGGGGGTGTCCGCGTTCGTGGGGGTGCCGCCGTCTCCTCCGTCGTCGTGCCGGAACCGCATAGGTCCATGATCACGCTCCGCGGCGCGGCTCGCCCAGGGAGTCGCGCATTCTTGACCGCCCGGTGGGATTCCGGTATCGGGGCGGCGGGCCGCGGGGGCGGTTGGCCCGCCGGCGCGCGCGGGTCGGCGGGTCAGGCCCCGGCGGGGCGCTTGAGCTTGGCCCAGACGGCCTCCAGAGCGGCGATGTCGCCGTCGTCGAGGCGGTCGTCGAAGACCTCGGCGAGTGCCGCCCGGCGGGTGGCGTCGGCCTCGGTGAACAGCCGTCGTCCCTCCTCGGTGAGTGCGATCCGCACGGAGCGGGCGTCGGTGGGGGAGGGTGCGCGCTCGACCAGGCCGCGGGCCTGCAGCGCGTCGGTGACCCGGGAGACCTGGCTGCGGCTGAGCAGGGTCTTGGCGCCCAGGTCGGAGGCGGCGACCGGTTCCGCCTGGCCCCGCAGCCAGAGCATCACCTCGAACCAGGAGAGCGGCAGGTCGTGGGCCCGGGCGAGGGCCTGGTCGACCCGGGCGCTCAGGGTCGTGCCCGCCCAGACCAGGCCGTAGAAGGCGTGGTCGCGGGCGGTGAGGTCGCCCAGGGTGAGGTCGGTGCGCTGCGACATACCGGAAGCCTACCTGTTTGCGTGTGCGTGCACACATCCTCTAGGGTGTGTGTGCACGCACACAAGTTGCCGGGTGCGAACCACGGCACGCGAATCACCGCGTGCGGACCACCGCACGCCAGTCCCCGCTCCGGGGCACGGCCGCCCGACGGCCGCGGCTCCGGCAAGGCAAGGAGTCCCCGTGACCACCACCGACCGGATCGTTCTCATCACCGGCACCTCCAGCGGCATCGGCCTGGCCGCCGCGATCGCCGCGGCCGGCGCCGGCTTCCGGGTCGTCGCCACCATGCGCGACACCGGCCGCTCCGGCCCGCTGACCGAGGCCGCGGAGGCGGCCGGCGTCGCGGACCGGATCGAGATCGCCAGGCTCGACGTCACCGACGCCGCTTCCGTGACCGCGTGCCTGGCGGACGTCGCCGCCCGGCACGGCCGGCTGGACGCCGTGGTCAACAACGCGGGGTCCGGCCGGGTCGGCACCGTCGAGCAGGACGGTCTCGCCCCCGTCCGCGAGGTGATGGAGGTCAACTTCTTCGGTGTGGTCGAGGTGACCCGCGCCGCGCTGCCGCACCTGCGCGCGAGCGGCGGCCGGGTCGTCACCGTCACCAGCGTCGGCGGCGTGGTCGGCCAGCCCTTCAACGAGGCCTACTGCGCGGCCAAGTTCGCGGTCGAGGGCTTCATGGAGTCGCTCGCCCCGGTCGCCGCGACCGTCGGCGTCACCGTCACGGTCGTCGAACCGGGCGCCGTGGCGAGCGAGTTCGTCGCCAGTCAGGGCATCGACCTGCCCGCCCTGCTCGCCGCCGCCGGACCCTACGCGCCCGCCCTGGACGCCTACGTGGCCCGTACCAGGACCGCCTTCGACCAGGCGCAGAGCGCGGAGGCGGCCGCGGCGAGCATCGTCGCCGCGCTCACCGCCGAGCGGCCGCCGTTCCGCGTCCAGACCTCGGACCGGGCCCGGGCCTTCGTCGGGGCCAAGCTCGCGGACCTGGACGGGTCCGCCGTCCAGGGGATCACGGCCGGCTGGGTGGCCTGAGCGCGGCCGCGGCGGCCCCGGACGTCCGGCGGCGACGCGGCGGCCCCGGACACCCCGGCGGCGGTGGCACGACGGACGGCCGTCGCCCCGCCGCCGGGGCGCGCCCCGGTCAGGCTCCCGTGAGCACGACCAGCTGCCGGGTCGCCCGGGTCATCGCGACATAGCGGTCCACGGCGCCGCCGACGCCCTCGCCGAAGCCCGCCGGGTCGACCAGGACGACCAGGTCGAACTCCAGCCCCTTGGCCAGCCGCGGCGTGAGCGCCCGGATCCGGCCGCTCGCCCGGAACTCCTCGCGGCAGGTGGCACCGAACTCCGCGGCGAAGGCCGCGTCGCCGATGACGCAGGCGGTGCCCTCGGCGTGCGCCGCCAGCCAGTCGGCCAGCACACCGTCGAGACCGGAGACCGGGCCGTGGGTGACCGGCACCCCGCTGCGGCGCACCGAGGTGGGGACGTTGGCGTCCGGCAGAGCGGCCCGGATCACCGGCTCGGCCTCCGCCATGACCTCCTCCGGCGTGCGGTAGTTGACGCTCAGCGAGGCCACCCGGGCGCGGTCGAGACCGATCCGGGCCAGCCGCTCCGGCCAGGACTCGGTGAAGCCCTCCCGGGCCTGCGCCCGGTCGCCGACGATGGTGAAGCTCCGGGACGGGCAGCGCAGCAGCAGCATCTGCCACTCGGCGTCGGTCAGTTCCTGCGCCTCGTCCACCACGATGTGCGCGAACGGTCCGGCCAGCCGGTCCGGGTCGGCGGCGGGCAGGGAGCTGCCGTCGACCAGGGTGTCCTTGAGGTCCTGGCCGCGCAGCATGGCGACGGCACCCTCGCCGTCGTGGTCGGCCTCGAGGATGTCGCTGATGACCTCGGCCATCCGGTCGCGTTCGGCGGCCAGGGCGACCTGCTCCCGGCGCCTGCGGCGGGCGTCCGCCGGGTCGCCGAGCCGCTGCCGGGCCGCGTCCAGGATCGGCAGGTCCGACAGCGTCCAGGCCTGCGGCTCGGCGCGCTGCAGCCGGCGGACCTCCTCGGGGGCGAGCCAGGGAGCGCACAGCCGCAGGTAGGCGGGCACCGTCCACAGGTCGCCGACCACGTCGGCGGCCTCCAGCAGCGGCCAGGCCCGGTGCAGTGCCTCGACCAGCTCGCCGTCCCGCCGCAGCGAGCGCAGGAACAGCTCGACCGGGACGTCCTCGCCGCCGTCCAGCTTGGCCAGCAGGATCTCCGCCAGCTCCGCCCACACCTGCTCGCGCGCCTCGTTGTGCGGGGTGCCCGGGTCGGGGGCCGCGAAGGCCTCGGCCCAGTCCTCGGGGTCCAGCCGGAGGTCCTCCCAGTCGGTCGAGACGATCATGCCCTCGGTCGGCGGCTCCTCGTAGATCCGCACGGCCTGCTCCACCGCCCGCACCAGGTCCGCCGAGCCCTTCAGCCGGGCCACCTCCGGGTCCGGCTCGGCCGTCGCGCCCGCGCCCTCGGCGACCAGGTCCCGCACGGTGCAGGTGCGCACCCCCTCCTCGCCGAGGCTGGGCAGCACGTCGGCGACGTAGTCCAGGTAGGGCTGGTGCGGGCCGACGAACAGCAGGCCGCCGCGCCGGTGTCCGAGCCGCGGGTCGGAGTAGAGCAGGTAGGCGGAGCGGTGCAGGGCGACGACGGTCTTGCCCGTGCCGGGGCCGCCGTCGACGACCAGCGCGCCGCGCGAGCCGGCCCGGACGACGGCGTCCTGGTCGGCCTGGATGGTGGCCAGCACGTCCCGCATCCGCGCCGAACGGCTGCCGCCCAGGGTGGCGATGAACGCCGACTGGTCGTCCAGGGCGGCGTGCCCGTCGAGGCTCTCGGCGGCGAACACCTCGTCCCAGTAGTCGGTGATCCGCCCGCCGGTCCAGCGGTAGCGGCGGCGGCTGGCCAGGCCGGCCGGGTCGGCGTGGGTCGCGGCGAAGAACGGTTCGGCGGCGGGCGAGCGCCAGTCGACCAGCAGCCGGCGGCCCTCGGCGTCGGTCAGACCGAGGCGCCCGATGTACACCGGCTCGGCGCCGTCCGCCGGGACGATCCGCCCCAGGCACAGGTCCAGCCCGAACCGGCGCAGGGCGCGCAGGCGGCCGGTCAGGCGGTGGACCTCGAGGTCCCGGTCCATCGCGGCCCGGCCGGCGCCGCCGGGTGCGCGGCGAGCGGCGTCGAGGCTGTCGGAGGCCTCGGCGATCGTCCGTTCCAGGCTCTCCGCGACGGCCGCGAAGTGCCGCTCGTCCGGGCCGACCAGGGCCGGGTCCGCCTTGGCGGCGAGACGGTCGGGAAGGTCGAACACGCTGGTGGCGGGGGTGGTCATGGCAGCGGTTCCGATCCGTTGGTCCGACTGGGGCTGGTGCACTGAGCAGGACTCCAAGGGGCTCGTTCGGGTGCGGGACGGGTTCAGGTCGTTGATTGTGCGGCAGGACGGGGGCCTTGCGGCAAGGCCCCCCTTGCGCTATATCTTGAGAGTGGCAAGAGGAGTGTGACGGCCTACCGCTCCCGCCGCGCTTCCCCTCTCGTTCCGCTCTCCTCGGTGCGTCCTCCTCGACGAGGGCCGTTCCCCTTCCCGACGAGGCCGGTTCTCCGCGCCGGCGCGTCCCGCCCCGGCGGCCGGGACCGGAACCCCCCGGTGGGCGCCGTGACAACGAGTCATACTGGCTGGTGCCCAGGGCGTGTCGTGCCCGGGAGAAGACCCCAGACCGGAGGACCTGATGAGCCGCGACCTGCCGACCACCGTTCCGCCGGGCCCCACGCCGGCGCAGCCGTGGAACCGGCAGCGGCTGCGCAGCAACAACGAGTGGCTGCTGCTCGAACGGCTGCGCCTCGGCGGCCCGTCCTCGCGGGCCCAACTCGCCCGTGACACCGGCCTGTCCAAGCCCACCGTGTCCGCCGCGCTGGCTGCCCTCGAACAGGCCGGGCTGGCCCGGGAGGCCGGGCGCTTCGTCCCCGAGCGCGGTCGCACGGCCGTCCTGTACGAGCCCGACCCGCTCGCCGGGCACGTGCTCGGTGTCGACATCGGCCGGGCCCGGCTGAGGGTCGCCGTCGCCGACCTCGCCGGGGACATCGTGGCCCGCCGTGACATCCCGAACAAGGGGCGGACGGCGAACGCGGTGGCCGACGCCGTGGTGGCCGCCGCCCGGGAGACCACCGCCGAGGCCGGGGTCGCCGCGGCCGACATCGTGCACGCCGTGATCGCCACCCCGGGCGTCTGGGACGAGGAGCGGCGGGGCGTGCGGTACGCCACCAACCTGCCGGGCTGGGGCAGACCCGGGCTGTTCGACCGGATCGCGGCCGGGCTGGAGACCACGATCACCGTCGGCAACGACGCCAACCTGGCCGCGCTCGGCGAGTACACCCTGGGCGCCGGGCGGGGGAGCGGCAGCCGGATGTTCGCCTACCTGGTGGCCGGGACGGGCCTCGGTGTCGGCGTGGTCAAGGACGGCGAGCCGCTCCTCGGTGCCCACGGCGCCCTCGGCGAGGTGGGCATGGTGCCGCTCCCGCCGCACCCCGACGGCACCCCGGGCGGGACCGTGGAGCAGGTCGCCGCGGCGGAGGCGGTCGTCCGGACGGCGCTGGAACTCGGCATGACGGGCCCGTTGACGGCCAAGCAGGTCTTCGACCGGGCCCGCGCCGGTGATCCGCTCGCCGCCGCCGCCGTGCACCGTGCGGTCGGCCAGCTCGCCTACGCCCTCGCCGTGGTGTCCGCCGTCCTCGATCCGGACCTGATCGTGCTCGGCGGCGGTATAGGAGGCAGCGCGGACCTGCTGCTCGAACCCCTCGGCCAGGCACTGCACCGCCTCACGCCGATGCGGCCCACGCTGGCCGCCAGCCGCCTCGGCGAGGAGGCGGTCCTGCTCGGCGCGCTCGCCACGGCGCTCGACCTCGCCCGCCCGGAGGTCTTCGAGCGCCGCTCGTCACCGACGGACTGAGCGCGGGCGCGGGGTCCGGCGCTGCGTGATCGGGGCCGGCCGGTTGATCGACGCTGAGTGATGGCCAGGTCTCGATCTGCTTACAAGTGTTTGAAGTATGTACAGACCGTGTGACAGGACTGATTGACTCGCGATCCTCTTTCAAGTGGAACGGAGCGTTCACGTCCATGCCT
This sequence comes from Streptomyces sp. TLI_053, assembly GCF_900105395.1. NCBI lineage: Bacteria > Bacillati > Actinomycetota > Actinomycetes > Kitasatosporales > Streptomycetaceae > Streptomyces > Streptomyces sp. TLI_053. The sequence goes on along the minus strand of NZ_LT629775.1, from coordinate 1,223,529 downwards.
TCACGGATGCGCGGCGGTCGTCGCGGCCTGGCCGCCGTCGCCGGACTCGTCTTCACGGTCGGTCTCGCCCTGACGGGCTGTGACCCGACGGCGGCCGACACCGCCACCGTCGCGGTCACCACCCCCGCCACCACCCCCGCCGCCCCGGCCGCGGTCACCACCCCGCCCGCGGCCGCCCCGGCCGTCACCGCCCCGGCGGCCGCGCCGGTCCAGACGCCGCCCCCGGCGCCCGCGCCGACCGCCGTCGTACCTGAACCGACCAAGCCGGCCGCCGACCCGGCGCCGGTCGTCCCGGTCGTCCCGACCACCGCCCCGCCCAAGGCCCAGCCGACGCCCAGCAAGGCCGCGCCCCAGCCCAAGGCGACCACCGCCCAGCCGCCCACCGACCCGGTGCCGGCCGAGCCCAAGCCCGTCGAGACCAAGCCGGCGGCCGCCGCCGGTGACTGCGAGATCAAGTCCAACGCGGGCAACTGCTACAAGGCCGGCCAGTTCTGCCGCGACGCCGACCTCGGCCGCACCACCCACGAGGCCGGCGGCCGGGTGATCACCTGCCGGATGGTCAGCGGCAAGCCGCACTGGCAGGCCTGACCCGGCTCAGGGGTGCCGGGTCGGCGTGCGTCAGAACCTCAGGGGTGCTGGGCCAGCGTGCGCCAGAACATCGCCTCGTAGCTCTGCAGCAGTCGGCCGTACTCGCGGGCGGCGGCCGGGTCAGGGCCGGTGAGACCCACCGGACCGAGCGCCTCGGCCGCCGCCCGCTCCAGCGCGGTGGGGGGTTGGGCGAAGAAGTCGAAGAAGGCGCAGGCTTCCTCGCCGAAGCCGTGGAAGCGGCGCAGCGCCCCGGCCAGCGAAGCGCAGTAGCCGCCCCAGGCGGTGAAGTTGGCGACCAGGGCGGCTGCGACGGCGGGCGGGCGGCCGTTCAGGGCGAGCCAGGCGAGGTAGGAGGGGTAGGCCTGGCAGCCGGGCAGGGGTTCCGCCGCGGCTCCGGGCGGTCCGCAGGCGGCCGCGAGGGCGGGCACGGTGCGCAGGGCCGCGCTCTCCCCGTCCGCGAGGCCGGCGAACCAGGCACCCAGGGGTGCGTCCGCGCAACGGGTGGCGAGCAGGAGGAGGCTGCGGCGGTCGGAGGCGATGATCCGTTGCTGCTGTGCGGCGAGGGCGGCGAGGGTGCCGAGCCGCCCGCGTCCGGTCGCGAACTCGGTCACCAGGGCGGGCGGTTCTTCGGCCGGCGGTGCCAACTCATTTCGTAGGCGCTTGAGTTGCTGTTCGATCGACTGGATGTCGGGCATGCGCGTGCTCCGTTTCGCTCCGGGAGCCCATGAGTACCGCGTCCGCCCGCGGTCGGTCCCGGGGGCGCGCCGGGGCGGCCTCAGCTGTCGGTGCGGCGCTCCCCGGCGGGTTCCCCGGCCTCGAACCAGCCGCTCGGCGGCACGCCCAGGGCACGGTGGAACATTGCCGTGAACGCGCTCGGGGTGGCGTAGCCGAGGGCGGAGGCGACGGCCGTGACCGGCGTGTTTCCCGCCAGCAGGGTGACGGCGTGGATCAGCCGGGCCTGCTGGACCCAGTGGGAGAAGGTCGTGCCGGTCGCGGCGGGGAACCTCCGTTGGAGGCTGCGCGGGCTGAGATGGGCGTGGGCGGCGGCGGTGGTGGTCGTCCAGCGGGCGCCCGGGGCGGCGCGGACCGCCGCGCAGAGTGCGTCCAGGGCGGGGTCGGTCGGCACCGGGAGGTGCAGGGCGGGGACGGGTCGCGGTGCGAGTTCGAGCAGCAGCAGGTCGACGAGGCGGCCGTCGCGGCCGTCGACCCGGTAGTCGAGCGGGATGCGGGTGGCGGCGTCGACGAGTTCGCGCAGCAGCGGCGGCACCGCGACGACCGTCGGCGTGTCGGGCAGGCCGGCCGCGGCGCCGGGTTCGAGGTACAGCGTGCGCATCCGCACCGGCCCGGTGCAGGTCATCGCGTGCACGACGCCGGCCGGGACCCAGACGCCCCTGGTGGCCGGAACCACCCACGTCCCCCGGTCGGTGACGACGGTGATCGCTCCGCTGGTTCCGTAGATCAGCTGGGCCCGGCGGTGGTGGTGCGGGGGGATGTGGTGGCCGTCGGGCAGGTCGCGCGCCATCGCCGCCAGCGGGCGCGGCACGTGCTGGTAGTCGTCGCGGTTCTCGCTCTTGCCATGCATTGGCGCACTCTCGACAGGGGACGGCAGATCGGCGAAAGCTTGCCACAGGTGGCTCTCCGTAGCGTTTCGTCCCGTGATCGACAACGACCGTGAGGTCCGTGTGCCGCGACGGACCACCGCGCTGCTCGCGACGACCAGCGCCCTGACCGCCGCCAACATCTACCTCGGACAGCCGCTGCTGGGCAGCGCCGCCGCCGCACTGCACGTCCCGCCGGCGACGTTGGGTGCCGTGCCGACCGCCACCCAGATCGGCTACGCCACGGGTATCGCGCTCATCGTTCCCCTCGGCGACAGCCGGGACCGGCGGCGGCTGATCCTGGGCCTGTGCGCGGCCTCGGCCGTTGCCCTCGCGGCCTCCGCGCTCGCCCCGACGGCGGGTCTGCTGGTCGTCGCGGCCCTCGCACTCGGCCTGCTCTCCCCGGTCCCGCAACTGGTGGCGCCGCTGGCCGTCGCCCTGGCCGGTGGCCGGGACCCCGGCCGGACCGTCGGCACCGTCCAGGCCGGCCTGCTGATCGGGGTGCTGGCCTCCCGGACGTACTCCGGGGCCCTCGCCGAAGCGGCGGGCTGGCGCGCCGTGTACGGGTGCTCCTGCGTGCTCACCGTGCTGCTGACCCTGGTGCTGCGTCGGGCACTGCCGACCGGGCCGCTCACCGCCCCGCCCGCCTGGGCGTTGCCGTACCGCGAGCTGCTGGCCTCGGTGCCCCGGCTCTTCGCCACCAGTCCGCAGGTCCGCCGCATCACCCTCTCCGGCGGCCTGGTCGGCGTCTCCTTCGGCACCTTCTGGACCGCGCTGACCTTCCTGCTCGAGCAGGACTACCACTACGGCTCCACCGTCGTCGGTCTGTTCGGCCTGGTCGCCGTGGCCGGAGCCCTCGCCTCCACGGCCGCCGGGCGCGTGGCGGACCGCTTCGGACGCCGCCGCGTCGTGCTCGCCTCGGTCGCCGTCACCGCCGCCGCCTGGGCGCTGCTGCTGCCCGGCGGGAGCGGGATCGTCTGGCTGACGGCCGGGGTCGTCGTGCTCGATGTCGGCACCTGGGGCAACCAGGTCGTCTGCCAGGGTGTCCTGTTCACCCTCGACCCGGCGCTCCACAGCCGCCTGAACACCTGCTGGTTCACCCTCCGCTTCCTTGGCATCGCCGTGGGCTCGCTCGTGGGTTCGGTCGCCTGGGCGCACGGCGGCTGGCCGGCCGTGGTCGGTGTCGGAGCCGCGGCGAGCGTGGCGGCGCTGCTCGTCGCCGGACTGCCGGAGCGTCGGTCGTAGCGCCGGCCCGCACCGCCCGGTGCGGGCCGACGCCGTGTGCGTGCGGCCGGTCTCAGCGGCGTGCGGTGAAGTCGCCGACGCGGAGGCCGGCGACGAAGGCGAGCCAGGAATCGGCCGGGAACGAGAGCGCGGGCCCGTGGGGGTCCTTGCTGTCGCGGACCGCCACAGACGTATTGAAGCGCCCGAACTCGACGCAGTTCTCGTTCGGGTTGCTTGCGGACGCCTTCCTCCACTCGACAGGCAGGGCGGATGCGACGGAATAGTGGGTCACTTGAGCTGATCTCTCTTCTCTCGGATGATGTTGAGTGACTCGCCGAGGCTGAGGGCGGTCGCCATGATCTCGTCGAAGGCCGCGCGATAGAGATCGACGTGCTCAGGCTTCTCCACCCAGTTGCTGGCGAGCATGTCGCTGAGCAGCACGAGGTCCAGATCCCGCTGCCGGAACTCCAGGAGCGTGAACGGTCCGCTCATACCGGGGTGTGGAGGGGCAAGCGCCGGCATGATCTGAATGCTGACGTTCGGAAGGTCGCTCCACTGGATGAGTTTGTCGAGCTGATCGGCCATGAGGCCGTCTGCGGCTCTCATCGTCAGTGCCGACTCGTGGATGATCGCCCACAGTTTGAGTGGCGCATCGGCGCGCGTGAGAACCGACTGCCGATTGATCCGCACATCGACACGGGCCTCGACGCTGGGAGTTGTGAACACGCCACTGGAGATGATGGCGTGTGCGTACCGTCGCGTCTGGAGAAGTCCAGGGATGTAGGAAGGCTCGTAGGACTTGTTGCCGATGGCGGTCTCTTCGAGTCTGATCAGATCGTGATACAGCGAGTTGAGCTGATCGAATCCAGCAGCCCAGCCCGGCCGGTGCTTGTCTCGCAGGATCTCGACGAGGACTTCCTTGAGGTCCGGCTCGCACTCGTAGAAGTCCAGGAGCGCGCGCACCACGTCGGGCTTCAGCTGGACCCGGGCGTTCTCGTATCTGCTCAGCTTCACCAGGTTGACGCCGTCGACCTGGGCGACGACTTCCTCCGCCGAGAGGTTCCTGAGCTCGCGAAGCCTCCGCAGCTCTGCCGCGATGCGCCGGTAGCGCACGGCCGGTACTGCAACTGCCATCTGTGTAGCCCCTCCTGAGTGGTGCGTAGTCCAGTGTGCACGGCGGTGGCGGTGCTTCGCCACCGCCAACTCGACTCTAGACGTGCCACCTTGTGGGCATCAGTGAAAGTTTTCATATTTGCTCGACATGACTTGCTTGCAGCTCGACCAGTACTCCATGCTGTGCGTAGCGAGCCGATGACGAGCTGTGACTCTCCTGTCGGCCGCCGGACTCTTCTTGCGTTGTGCGGCTGACCGGTGCGCATGCCCATGCCTGCGGCCGCGCCGCCGCCCCGGTTCAACCCCCGTGTTCGGAAGGTGGCTCCCCCATGTCCGGATTCTCCGAAGCGGCCCGCGAGGCCAAGTGCTGGCTGCCGCGCAGCAGGCGATCGCCGGCCGAGGCCCGCCGCCGACTCGAACGTCTTCTCGATGGCGCCGTCGATGGCGAACGTTTCATCGACACCGGCCTGTTGCTCGTCACCGAACTGGTGACCAATGCGGTGCTGCACGCGACCCCGCGCGACAACCGGGTACTGCTCGCACTCTCCGTCGACCCGGTCCGGCTGCGGATCGAGGTGCACGACGCACGGGCCGACGGTGTGCCGGAGGTCCGGGCCGCCGGTCGGGACGACGAGTCGGGGCGGGGCCTGATGCTCGTCAAGTCCCTGTCAGAGAAGTGGGGTTGCTGCCCCAGAGCCGGGGTTGGGAAGATCGTCTGGTGCGAGATCGCCCCGTCGCCCGCCGCTGCGGAGGGTGTCGCGTGAAGGGCGACCGACTCGTCACGGCCGAGATCACCGGTCTCATGGCGCCGACGACGTACCTGCTGCTCCCGAAGGCGCTGGACTCGCTCTGGGCGGCGCTGCGGTTCCGGCCGATGAGCCGGCCGCAGTGGGAGTGGTTCGAGCGCTTCCTCACCGGCCCCTGCGCCGAGCGGACCGTGCGCGAATACCTGGACCGGACGGGCCCGTTGTCGCTTCCGGTGATCCTTCCCGACCGTGTGCACCACCTGTGCGTCCGGTGGACGGCCGGTGGCCGGGCCGGCTGACCGGTGTCGCTGGATCTGAACGCGTCGAACCCGGTCCTGACACTGCCGCGCGCGGCTCACGCCTCGTCGGCCGGGGGCTCCAGCACGTCGTAGCGCAGCCCGCTGGAGCCCGAGCCGGTGCCGCTGACCTTGCGCCGGGCCGACCAGGCGTGGGCGGAGCCGTCGTGCCAGCGGGTGTACTGGCGGCTGCGCTCCACCCGGACGCCGGAGCGCGGGACCTCCTCCTCGAACAGCCACTGCTGCTCCCCGAGCAGGCGGCCGAGCGGGCGCGCCGGGGTGTTCTCGTCGCGGACCAGACCGGCGAGCAGCAGCCGGATCTGCTCCGGGGCGGCCGGGTCGACCGGCTGGGGAGCCAGCGGGTACCAGTGGCCCGGGACCTCGGTGGCGAGCAGGTACCGGTCGGCGGGCGGGTCGCCGGGTTCGGGGGTCGGGCGGGGCGGGAGGGCCGCCACCCAGCGGGCGTAGCGGTCCAGCGGCTCGCCGGCCAGGTCGCCGACGGTCTCCTCGACCGCCCAGGCGAGGTTCGCCGCCTCGTCGCGCAGCAGCAGCACGGACTCGTCGGGCGGGCTCTCCAGGCCGGCGGGCAGCGCGGCGGCCCGGTAGAACCACGGGGAGGGCGGTGGTTCGGTGCCGTCCCCGGCGCCGCCGCCCATGGCCCCGCCGCCGCGGTCCTCGCCGAGGCCGAAGAGGTTCCACTCGGGGTCCTCCCGGGCGGCGTGGGAGAGCACCGTCGCGCCGCCGAAGACATCCGTGACCGAGCAGTGCACGACCCGGCTGAGCGAGCCCACCGGGCTCGGCAGCGGGCAGCAGAACCAGTCGTTCCCGTACACCGTGGTGAAGGCGATCAGCAGCAGGCGTCCGAGGTCGGCGGGGCTGGTGTCCACGGCGCCGAAGTTGATCCTGGCGTCCTCCATCTCCCAGTAGCGGGAGGCGGGCATGCCGCCGAAGATCGCCGGGGTGGGGACGACGGCGCGCTGTTCGCGCGTCACGGCGGCCTCGGTGACCGGGATGTCGGCGGGCAGGGCGTCGACGGCCCACCAGTCCAGGTGGCCGCCCGGGTACTCCTGGGCCCGCAGTTCGAGCTCGGGGACGGTGGAGGAGCGCACCGCGAAGGCGTATTCGAGGCGGTTGGGGTTCCAGGCGGCGGGGGGCGCGGGCGGTGCGGGGGCGGCGCCGTCGGGCGCCCCGTCCGGCGCACGCGGCGCCCACCAGTCCAGCCAGCGCGCCGCCGCGCCGGCCAGGGCCTCCTGGTCGGGGGCGGCCGCGCCGAACTCCTTCGCCGCGGTCTCGTCCCGGTCCACGAGCCTGGCCAGCCACGGCGCCAGCGCGACGGGGTCGGGCAGCCGGCTCCGGACGGCGGCGGCGAGCGGGGCGGGCGCCAGCGGCCCGTCGACGGGGCAGGGGCAGGTGGTGGCGAACGCGGGGAGCAGCGCGGCGAGGCCGGCCGAGGCGAGTTCGCGGCGCCAGCGCAGGCCGGCGGCCAGCGTCAGCCTGGCGTCGGGTCCGGTCGTGGGCTCCTGCTCGACGAGTTCCTCCAGCACCATCCGGCCCGGCCGGTACGGCTGCCAGCCGCCCTCGCCCTCGCCCTCGCCGTCGCCTTCTCCTTCTCCTTCGCCCTCGCCTTCTCCTTCGGTCCCGGAGCTGCCGGGCCGCCAGCCGTCCAGCAGATGGATCTCCTGCGCGAGTGCGACGTCGACCGGCGAGGCGGCGTCGTCGCCGGCGAACTCGCCGAACGCGTACTGGCGGGCGAGCAGATGGGCGGCGTCGCCGATCCGGGCCGCCAGCGCCTCCTCGACGCCGACGTCACGGGGTACCGGCTCGTACCGGAACATCGTCGGCATGGCTCCTCCTGACGGGCTTCCGGGCCGCGGGCCCTCGCGGGCCGGGCGGATCAGACCAGCTGGTGCGGCGGGGTCTTGGTCTGGACGGGCAGCAGCCCGCGCAACTCGGTGAGGTCGTTGAGGTCCAGCCCGCGGATCCGGGCGACGGCGTAGGTCTCCTCGACGACCGCGTGCACGTCCTCCATCCGCCAGCCGCGCAGCGGGTCGGGCGGCACCGCGACCAGCAGGGCCTGCGGGGCGCGGGCGTCGGGCTGGTTGTAGTGGAAGGCCAGCCCGCCCAGTTCCTCGACGGCGGGTTCGGCGTCGCCCTCGGCCGGTGGGGCGTCGGCGGGAGGAGCGGGGGGCGGCTCGGGCACGGACTCGGTCCAGGAGTCGATCAGGAGTCCGGCGACCCGGTCCGGATCGGGCGCGCCGTCGGTGCGCAGCAGCGCGCTGTGGCGGGCCGCGGGCCTGGTCCTGGACGGCACGGGGGTCGGGCCGCGGGCGATCCAGGGCTGTCCGGCGGGGAGTTGGACGACGGTCGTTCCGCTGGGCGGGGTGTCGGCCAGGACCTCTGCGGCGGCGAGCGCGTCGTCGAGGGCGCGGACGGCCGGCCGGACGCGTTCCATCTGCACCAGCCAGGTGCCGGTGCCGTCCTCGTCCGCGCCCTCCGGCGGCCCGGCGGTGAGCGCGTCGCCCGCCGGGGTGCCGCCGAGGCGCAGCTCGGTGAGGACGGGCAGGGTGCCGGCGAGTGCCGAGGAGACGGCGGCGGTGACGGCGGTGACCCAGCCGAGTGCCGCGGTCGGTTCCGCGGGCGGGGGGCCGGGCAGCGGGGCGAGCGGGTCGGCGGCGAAGCGGTTGAGGACGGTGGCGGCCTGGTTCCGCAGCTCCGCGATCCCGGCCTCGTCGGTCGGCGGGCCGAGGCTGTAGGCGGAGGTGATCCCGAGATCGGCGAGGCTGTCCAGGGTGCGGGAGACCGTGTCGGCCAGGCCCGGCAGCACCTTCACCTGTTCGACCAGGTTGGCCAGGGCGCTGGTGGTGGCGCTGTGCCAGGTCTCCACCCGGGCGGCGAGGCCGGTCAGGTCGGCGCCGGCCCGGTCGTCGCCGCTCCCCTGGTCGAGGTGGGAGGTGAGCAGCGGTTCGGCCCCGGCGAGCACGCCCGCCAGCGCGTTGCAGAGCAGCCGCAGTTCGGCGAACCGGGCGGCGCCGGCCGGCGTGACGGGCGGGGTGGTGGCTGCGCCGGCCAGGGCGCTTGCCCGGCGCAGCAGGCGGCGGGCGAGGGCGGTGTCCTGTTGGGCGGGGTCGGTGTCACGGTCGCCCGCCGGCCCGGCGCCCAGGACCGCGTCGAGTGCGCAGATGCCGAGGTCGGCGAGGGTGAGGGTGAGCGGTGCGGCCGGGTCGCCGAAGTCGAACCGCCAGCCGCCGGGGTCGCCGAGCCGGGCCTCGCACCAGCGTTCGACGGCGGGCTCCAGCTGGGCGAGCGGCCGGGTCGCGTCCCAGCCGGGAACGGGGGCCCGGGGCGCGAGCACCGCGACCCGGTGGGTCAGGGCGACGGCGGCGCGCGGGGTGCGGATCACCTCGAAGTCCTGGGGGAGGCGGTCGCCGCGGGTGATGCCGTCGGCCGAGGAAGCGGCCCGCAGCGGGCTGCCGGCTACCAGCTGGTGCACGCTCTCGGCGAGCAGCAGGTCGCCTACCGCGTCGAGGGTGTCGTCGAGTTCCAGCACCAGGGCGGTGGCCGCGTCGAGCAGGGGCAGGTCCTCGGGGGGAAGGTTGCCGAGGACGTCCTGCAGCTGCTGGCCGTGGGCGCGCCAGTCGGCCAGCAGTGCGAGTCCGTCGACGACGTCGCGGGCCGCGATCGCGGTCCTGGCCTCGTCGCTGCCGGGGACGCTCGGGTCGACGAGCCGGGGCGTCGGGAAGGCCTCCCGGACCGGTGCGACGAGGGCGTCGAGCCCGTTGTCGTGCAGGCCGCGTTCGAACCGGTAGCCGAGCAGGGCACCGAGGCTCTGGCCGGAGCGGACGCCGTCGACGACGGCCAGCGCGCGGCGGACCCGGGCGGCCCGGAGGTCGACGGCGAAGGCCTGGCGGTCGGTGTGGCTGAGCCAGCCCGAGCGCAGCACGGCGGCGGTGACGGCGTGGTGCAGGGACGGGGCGAGCAGGTAGCCGTCGTTGGTCTGCGGCTCACCGGAGCCACCGGGTTCACCGGCCTCACCTGCCTCGCCGTCCTCGGGCACCGGCCCCGGTTCGTCACCGGGCAGCGGTTCCTCCGGGGGCAGCGACGCCGCGCTCGGGTGGAGGTCGGCCACCCAGCCGTACGCCCCCAGATGGGTGCCGTCGGGTCGGGTGGCCCTGGTCCTGGCGAGGCGGGCGTGGGCGACCGAGGACATCCACGCGTCGAGCCGGTGGGTCTGGGTGTCCAGCGCCTCGCAGAGCAGCAGTTCCAGGCGCGGAGTGTCGGCGTACGGCAGGTCCGCTCCCTCGGGCGGGGGCGGCTCCGACGGGCCGGGCGGGGGCGGGGTGACGAGCGACAGGTCCTCCGCGGCGGCGAGCTGTTCGAACGCGAGGGAGAGCCAGTCGAGGAACTGCGGCGCGAAGCCGGCGGCGGCGACGAGCTCGCCGTCCTTCAGCCCGACCCCGGGCGCCGGCACCGGCGCACCGGCCCGGAGGAATTCGCCCACGTGGAAGGCGTAGGTGAACATCACGCTGGTGGCGTAGTGGTAGAAGAGCCCCAGCCGGCCGGTGCTGATCGCCTCCGTGGAGGCGGACAGCGCCTGCATCCGGGCGACGAGCTCCGGCGAGGCCCCCTGCCCCGAGGCGAGCCCGGGGAGCACCTGCTGCCAGAAGCCCCACATGAAGCGGAGCGGTCGGGCCCGGGCGAGCTCCACCATCTCGGGGGTCGGCCGCTGGTCGCACAGGAACTCCACCGGGAAGGGGACGAAGTCCGGCGAGGGCGGCAGCGCCCAGGTGAACCGGCTGTCGTGCGGGACGGTCCCGATCGGGGTGTCCGGCGGCGGCTCGAACGGCGCGTCGAGGATGTCCTGCTGCATGTACCGCAGGCGCCGGGAGGCGGGCAGCCGGTGCAGCAGGTCGTTGATCACCTGGTCCGGGTCGCCGCCCGCGCCGACTCCGGGGGAGCGGAAGGCCTGCGACTCGACCAGGGTCCGGAAGCCGGAGATGTGGTTGAGGATCCGCAGGTCCACCTCGCTGCCGTGCCACAGGTCGAGCGAGGTGACGGGCAGCAGGCCGTACGGCTGGTTGCCCACCCGCAGGGTCGGCAGCAGGCCCCGGCCGCGGACGTGGTGGATGTAGTGCGAGACCAGGAAGGTGAGGTCGGGCAGGGTGGTGCCCTCGAGGGTGCGCCAGTTGCTGGAGGCGGCGGAGAAGGCGCCGGCCGCGGTCTGGAGCAGGGTCAGCAGCTCGTGCTCGTCGTCGGCGAGTCCGTCGGTGACCTCGGCGAGGACGCCGGCGGCGCTCCGGCCGAGGGCGGTCGCGGCCCGCGCCGCCGCCTGGGTGCTGTCGGGGGTGAGGGCGGCCTGCTGCTCGTCGACGCGGTCCGGCGGCGCGGGTGGGGTGCGCGGGTGCCAGGCCGAGCGGGTGGCGTCGGTGTTGTTGGTGGGGGTGCCGGTGGGCAGCACGGCCAGGCCGTCGGTGCAGCGGTGGGCCTCCAGCAGGGTGCTGAGCAGCTGTGCGGTGTCGGCGGAGGCGCCGCCGCGCACGCCGGTCACGGTGACCAGGCTGAAGTCGGTGCGCAGCCCGGCCAGCGGCACCCGGACGCCCATGCCGACCCGTACGGCCTCGTCGAAGTCGCCGAGCCAGCGCGGTGGCACCGGTCGGCCCGGGGCCGGGCCGACGTCGAGCTCCGCGTCGATCGCTTCGCCCTCCTGGCGCCAGAGCAGGCCGATCTGGCCGTCACCGGTGGTCTCGTAACCGGAGAACACCAGCCGGTCGGGCAGCACGTAGCTGTGCGCGGCGCGGGTGAACGTGCTGTCGGCGACGGTCGGTTCGGCGGCCCAGGGCTCCGGGGAGGGCGCGATCGCGTCCGGTGGGGTCCGCGTCCCGGGGCGGGGGCCCTGCGGGTGCAGGACGCGGACGGCCCAGCAGGCCCGGCCGGGGCCGACGGTGGCGACGAGGGTGTTCCAGGCGTCCGCGCGGCCCTCCTCGTCCGGCCCGGCGGCCCAGACCTCCTGCCAGTAGGCCTCGGTGGCGGTGCGCTCCTCGGCGGTGAGGCCGGTCTCGTGGGAGTCGACGTGGATGTCGTCGGGGTAGGCCCGGAGCCACAGCTGCGGTTCGGGGCCGCCGAGGCCCCGGTACACGGTCTCCAGCCGTAACGGGAGGAGCACCAGCGGGTCGGAGCCGTCCTGGGCCCAGAGCGGCGGCTCGGCGGTCGCCAGGTCGCGGTAGGCCTCGCGGGCCTGCTGGTGGCGGATCTGGGCGGCGTCGGCCTCCTGGGCGGCGGCCAGGTGCTCGGCCTCGAGACCGGTCTCCTGGGCGAGTACCCGCTTCTCGTAGCCGGCGAGTCCGGTCCTCGACCAGTCCAGGGCGATCCGGGCGTCACTGACGGCGCGGTGCGCGGCGGCGATCTCGCTGGTCACGGGGCTTCTCCCATCAGGCTGCGGGCGGTGCGGAGCAGACGGAACGGCCGTTGCAGGGTGACCCGGGCGACGTCGGCGGAGTTCCAGCTCCGCCCGGCGGTGCGGGGGTTCTCCCGCTCCGACACCGGAGGGTCGTCCGGCAGCCGGCCGAGCGAGGCGAAGCCGCCGACGAGGACCCGGTCCCAGTTGAGGTCGTCCCAGGTCTTCATGCCGGGGCCGGTGCCGGGTGCGGTGTCGTAGCCGAACCGGAGCCGTCGGCCGTTCTCGGCGAGCACGATCCACCAGTCGTGGATGTCCTGGCCGGACGGCAGCTGGAAGGCGTAGGCGCAGGTCCGCTCGTCGACGGGCAGCACCATGACGGGCGCCACCCAGCTGTCCGGGGCGAGCAGGGGGTCCTGGACGGCGGCGGGCGGGACGGCGGCCACGACCATGCCGGGGTAGCGGTGCACCAGCCGGCCGCGGATCAGCAGCACGTCCAGGTCGTTGGCGTCCAGGGCGAGGTGGCTGCCGAGGGCGCCGTCGGGGGCCCAGCCGTGCACCGGCGGGATGTCGGCGAGGCCGTCGGGGCGCGGCCAGAAGTGGGTGAACGGGCTGCCGCGCAGGTCGGTGGGGTACTCGCGCCAGCGCATCTCCCGGTTGAGCTCGTCGTTGGCGCCGACCATGAAGGCGGCGATGAACGGCCCGTTGGCCTTCAGCAGGACGGCCCGGTCGTCCGGGACGGCGGCGATGCCGGGCAGGAACCAGTCGGGTTCGCTCTCCTTGATCGCGAGTGCCATCGCGGCGGGGAAGTCCGGGCAGACCATCACCGGGTCGGTGACCTGTTCCGGCAGGGCGACCAGCGATTCGCCGGTCACGGTGATCCGGTCCGCCAGCCGGGCGGTCAGCAGCGGCGTCGGGTCGAGCGCGCCGACCAGTCGCTGCCGGTAGGCGTCCGGGTCGATCGGCACCCCGTACTGGAGCAGTTGGCTGCCGGGGTCGTCGGTCATCGACTCCTGGCCGGACAGCACGGTGAACGGGGCGGGGAGCGTCATGCCGAAGCCGTCCGGGAGCGCTTCCGTCGTGCCGGTGAGGTCGCCGACGAGCGGCGCGACCGTCCCGGAGTCGAACAGCTGCTCCGACGTCAGCAGGTCGTCGGCGGTCATCGAGTCCGCGGCGAATCCCTCCTGGCCGCCCGCCATCCGCCCGATCGAGGGGGCGAGCAGTGCGGTGATCGCCCCGGCCTGGTCCGTGAAGCCGTTGGCCAGCGCGGCCGGGGCCACCGCGGCCATCGTGCGCAGCATCCCGGTGGTGTGCCGGGTGGCGGCGGAGTGCAGGGCACCGTCGACGCGTTCCGCGAACGCGTCGCCGGCCGCGGCCTCGAAGGCGGGCGAGGTGCCGGGCCGGGTCACCAGCGGCACGGGCAGCGGGGGCAGCAGCGCGCCGGTCATCGTGCGCCGGGCCAGGCTGTCGCCGTCGAGGGAGGCGCGGCGGGCGAGCGGCCCGCGCCGGCGCAGCAGCCGGTGGTAGGCGGCGTCGGCCATCGCGGTCGGGGCCGGGCTGACCGCGACCTCGGTCCGCAGCGGCAGTCCGCTGTCGGTGCGGACCCGGTCGCCGACGGGCGCGGCCACCGCCATCAGCTCGCCGGGGGAGAGGGTCTGCAGGTGGCGCCGGTACAGCGAGTCGGAGACGGCGGTGCAGAAGGCGGTCTCCTGGAGCTTGCGGTTGGCCTCCCGGACGGCGCCCAGCTGGTCCCAGGCCCGGGCCATCAGGAACTCCTGGTTCTCCCGCACCCAGTCGCCGCCGAGGGCGGCCGCGATCCGGCGCTCCGGGTCGAGGTTGAGCTCGGCCAGCCAGCCCGTCGCACCCGGTTCGACGGTCCGGGCGGCGACCGGGTGGCCGCCGTACAGCGGCGGTGCGAGCTCGGTCTCGGTGCCGCGGTCGATGTGTGCCGCGACCCTGGTCCTGAAGTCGTCCAGCGCGGCCCGGGTGACGGTGCCCGGCGGCGGGTCGAACAGGGTGAGGACACCCTGGACGGTGACGGTCTGCCGGCCGGCCGCCGGGTCGCCGGGGGCGAGCGGATCGCCGTGCAGCCAGGGCCGGGTGACGTCGACGGTCCGCCCGCCCAGCAGTCCGGCCTCCTCCGGCCGCAGCGGCACCACGGCGGTCGCCAGCTGCTCGAAGTCGCCCTCCTCGCCGGTGCGGAAGCCCCAGGAGTGGTACACAGGCAGCCGGAAGACGTCCTGGCCGGGGAACGGCCAGGCGTCGCCCGGCTGGTCGATCTCGATGATGCCGCCGGTGAGCCCGGCGGTCACTCCGCCCTGGAAGGACGGCACCAGGCAGGCCAGGTAGTCGGTGTTGCCCTGGAGCCGGCGCGGGCAGAGCAGCCGGGAGATCATCGGCCCCGGCTGTCCGGCCGGCCGTTGGATGTGCGCCCACTGCCAGGCGTCGGCGAGCGGCGGCAGCAGGCCGATCCCGACGTCGACGACGGGCAGCGGGTTGCCCGGTCGGACGGCGTGCCCGGCGGCCTCCACCACGATCAGCTGCAGCCAGGGCCGCAGACGTTCGTGCTCGGCGGCGGCCGGGGTGAACAGCCAGGGCAGCTCGGGCAGGTCGAACTCCACGAAGGGCAGGTAGTTGGGCTCCACGTCGGTGCTGCCGGGCACCGGTTCGACGCGCAGGATGTGCCGGGTGTCCAGGCCCACCACGCCCTCGGGGCCGAGCATCCGCAGCTTCGGGCCCTGGACGGGCAGTTTCCGGGGCCCGGACAGGGTGAAGGTGGGCCGCAGGTCGGGTTCGACGGCGGTGTGGTCGATCGACGCGGCCAGCGGGCTCTGCAGGTACGGCGCGAACTCCAGGTCGTCGCCGCTCATCGGAGTCTCGCCTCCCAGGCCTCCACCACCCGGACCCCGGCGCGGTCGCGCAGCAGGCCGCGCAGTTCGGCGTTCGGTATCCCGGTGCCGCCGCCGGGCGGTGCGGCCGCGACCGTGAGCTGCGTCATCGACCAGCTGGACACCGCCGCGAGCGGCTGTTCCGCCGCCACCCGGAGCGCCGGCCCGGCGGTCCGCCACCAGTGGGCGTCGCGGATCGAGGCGGCGGCGGCCACGTGCTCGGCGGAGACGTGGGCGTGGGAGCGGACCATGCGCAGGAAGTGGGTGCGCATCGGCACCGGGTCCTGGACGATCCTGGTCTCCCAGCCGAGCTCCGCCCCGACGAAGGCCGCGTCGGCGGGTCCCGAGAGGTCGGGGGCGAGCCGGACGCCCGAACGGTACTGGGCGTAGGCGTCGGTGCTCAGCTGCTGGTCCTCGGTCAGGTCCAGGAACTGCCCGGGCGCGAACGAGTCGGAGACCGGGCCCTCGGCGTCCTGTTTGCCGAGCCGAGGGACGGTGATGTCCCACCGCTCCGGCGGGTCGACCGCCGCGTTCCCGAAGCGCGCGATGTCGACCCCGAGCGGCAGCACGTGCTGGCGGGCCGCCAGCCGGCCGTGCGGGTGCACCCGGCTCCCCTCGGCCAGCAGCCGGTTCGCGGACGGGGAGAGCAGTACCGGGCTGCGTTCGGCGGCGGACGGCGGCAGCACGCTCCACGCCGACGGCTGCGCGAACGCCTTGACCAGCTCGCCGCCGAGGTCGACGCGGGCAGTGGGCAGCGGGGGCGGCCCGTCGCCCCAGCTCAGGTCGAAGTTGAACGACACCTTGAACAGGAACAGCTTGATCCGGCCCCGGCCGACCGCGTGCCAGGGGGTGGGGCCCTCCAGGACCAGCTCGAAGGCGATGCCGAGCAGGGTCTCGCCGAACGCCTCGACCGACAGCGCGCCGCGCATCGACGCGGTGAACGCCATCTGGGGCTTGAAGTGGATCAGGACGTCCAGGGCGAACTGCCCGCGCAGGCCGCAGTCCGCGATCTCGGCGACCAGGGACAGCTTCGCCCCGAACTGGACGGTGTTGCTGGTCACCGCGAAGTACGCCTCGCAGCGCAGCTGGAGCCACGGCGCGGGGGAGAGGTCCATCGCCAGCCGGTGCAGCTTCGGCACCCCGCGCGGGACCGGGAACGCCGGGTGGAAGCCGCCCGCGCTGAGCACGAAGAGCGGGTCGGCCCCGCCCCGGCTGAGCACCAGGACGTCACCGTCGAGCGGGATGCCCGCCATCCGCGAACCCGTCAGCGAGGCCATCAGGAAGGCGCTCGGCTCGGCGGTGTCGTACTGGCCCGCGAAGGTCGCCTTCAGCTCGATGACCGGCGCCGCCGGATCGGGCACCATCACCCGCAGGATGCCGAGGACCGACAGCCGCACCGGATCGGGCAGCTCCGCCACCACGGCCGCCGACAGGTCGACCATCCGGCCGCCCCAGGAGATCCGGAACATCGGTCCGACCACGAGCCGCCCCGGAACGGTCGGGAACAGCGACGCCAGGCGCGGGACCACCCGCAGCGCGGCCTCCACCGGGTCGGGCGGGAACAGCAGTTCGCCGGCGGTGCCGTCGGCGATGCAGGCCAGCAGCGTGTCCCGGTCGACCGCCTTGTTGACGCCCACCACCCCGCCGATGCCGCTGACCGCGAAGCCCAGCCCGATCTGCAGCCCGGGCTCGGGGAAGGTCGCGCCCATCAGCACGATGAACGCCGGCGGCCGGCCGAGCGAGATCTGACCGAACGCCGTCACCGTGGTGACCGGCATCGCCGCGCTCAGCACGCCGGACAGCTCCTTGGTGCCCTTGCGGTCCAGCTGCCCGCGCAACCGCACCGGAGGCAGGGGCAGGTCGATCTTCAGCGTGTCCGGGAGAACACCGTCCGCCAGTTTCTCCAGGTCGAGCCCCGGAAGGACGCCCATGGCACACCTCGCTCCTCGTCAGCCGCGCGTCGGCGGCATCCGGCCTCCGGCCGGCAGGACGTCCCAGAAGTCGTGCTCCCCGGCGGGCCGGTAGCGGACCAGGCCGAGGAAGGCCGGCGCCCGGGTGGCCGGTGCGTCGGGCCCGTCCGGCCCCTCGGCCGCGGCGTCGGCGAGCGAGTCGGTCGCGGTGCCGTGCCAGTACCCCTGATCGGCGAGCGGGTCGCCGGTCGGCTCGGCCGGGGGATCGCGGGGCACCAGCCGGACCGGCAGGTACAGTCCGAGCACGCCCTTGTCGGCGCAGGCCCGGTCCAGGCGCAGGCCGGGGAACTCCCGGTCGGAGCCCGGGGCGAACTGCTCCAGCAGCACCCGCAGCGCCGCCGCGCCCACGCAGTGCCAGGCCAGCGGGTAGTCCGCCCGCGCCGGTCCGCCCTCCCCGGCGTTCACCGGCTCGGCGGGGCTCTGCGCCGGCTGCGGTCCCTGCCCGGTGTCGTCGCCGGTCCGCGCGTCCTCGCCGAAGTACCGCCAGCGCCAGCCCTCGGCCAGGCCGTCCGCCCGGCCCGCCGCCGCGCCCAGTTCGAACGCGTCCATGAATTCGGTGCTGCGCACCAGCGGGGTCCGGGGCGGTGCGGACGGCGAACTCACCGCGGCGACGTACCCCTGGTGCCAGCCCTTGGCCGAGGCGGACGGACCGAGTCCGCCCTCGCCGTCGTGGGGGAAGGGATTGAGCTGGGGCATGGCGGACTCCTCGCGGCGAATCCGGGAGAATGGCCGGGAAATATCACGGGCAGTGACAATTCACGGCCCGTGCCACGGATGGTGATCGATGCGGGAACGCCGCGCCGGTGGCACTGCGCCACCGATCGGACCGTGGAATGCCGCACCGCCCCCGAGGGGAATCGGTCGCGCCGATGGGACGAAGCGCTGCCGATCTGATGAAGCGCCGGTTCCGGGCCCGACGGCAATGGTCCGGGACATTCCGGACCCAGCTCCTCAACAGCGGGTCGACCTGCGGGAAAGAACTCCCGGCAGGGAAAGTTGTCGGGTATGTGACCCACTCTATTCCCGAGCCCGCGGGTGCTCCAACACTTTCCGTGAGATTCTTTGCGCCCCTCGGACTTGTCACCGTGAGGAGTGGACCGTGTTCCCGGATCGGAGCGACAATGGTCGCATTCCGTCATTCGTCTCCTTTCGATCCTTTCGACGCTCGATGAGAGCCGACCCGATCAAGTCGACCCAGGAGGCCGTCATGACCGCGACCGCGACAATCCGGGACGTGTGGTGCCTGCACGCCGCGACCGGTACCGATGTGGGGGTCAACGAAGCCATCGCCAACCTCGCCGAGTCCATTCCGCTGGACGAGCTCGGCCTGGGGTCCTTGGAGTCCATCGTGCGCGGCATCCCCTCGGCCGTGCAGATGATCGACACCGCCCGCTCCGACCCCGACGACCTGTACCTCACCACCGACACCGCCGGCGGCCTGGACCGCAGCATCTGGCCCGGCGGCGAGCAGACCACCAGCATCCAGGCCGGCCAGTCCGCCCAGCCGGGCATCGACGTTCCGGTCTCCTTCGCCCAGAACCTCTCGCTCTGGGACTACGACTCCGTGTCCAGCGACGACCTGCTCGGCTCCGTCCAGATCCGCGAGGACGAGCAGGGGAGGGGAAATATCGCCAAACTCGCCAAGTCCGACGTCGAGGGCTCCGTCTACTACGTGACCTACGCCGTGAACTGAGCCCCCGTGGCTCCCGCGCCGGGGGGCCGACCCGCTGTCACCGCCGGTCCGTCGACGGACCGGCGGCCGGCGGGACCGGGCCGGACTCGTGGGCGAGGAGAACGAGGTGGACCCGGTCGCGGACACGGGCGCGGGTGCGGCGACCGGGACCGGGACGTGTGAGTGGGACGCCCGGTCGGGAGCGGGTCCGTGGCGGTCGGTCTTGACGGTCCGTCGGGATGATCGGTGGGGGGTGATCGGTGGGGGGTGATCGGTGGGGGTGATCGGTCGGGGGGTCAGTCGTCCCGGACGGGGAGAGCCCGGTCGCGACCGGGACCGGGAGCCGTACCGGCCCCGGCGGAGGGGCGCCGCCGGCCGCGCCGCAGGGTGCGCAGCGCGCCGAACGCGACCAGCAGCCACACCGTCGCCGCGACCCAGAGCAGTGCCCGGCCCAGCGGGTCCAGCCACTCCACCCGGGCGGCGGCGGAGGTCGACAGCGAGGCCACCGAGGTCATGCCCAACGGGAAGACGGTCGACCAGCGGCGCAGGTCGTAGCGGAAGCGGGGGTGCGTCAGCTCGGCGACGGCCAGCACGGCGTACCAGAGCAGCGCGATCCCCAGCAGGACCAGCGTGACCACCCGCAGCGCCGTGTGCGCGCCGCCGCTCCAGACGCCGGAGGCGAGCAGCTTGGAGCCGGCCAGGGCCGAGATCGCCAGGGCGCCGCCGGCCACCCAGTGGTCACCGGCGCCCTCGGTCACCTGGCGGAGGTCGAAGCGCAGCAGCGCGTCCAGGTAGAGCAGCAGCCCCAGCAGGAACAGCGCCAGGGCCGCCCGGGCGAGCCAGTCGGCGGTGTGCGGGGCGAGGGTGGCGGCCAGGACGGCCAGGCCCTGGGTGGCGACACAGATCAGGAAGGCGCCGCCGGGCAACCGGCGTCCAAGGTGGCGCAGTACGGAGGTCAGCAGCACCGGCCAGGCCGCGGCGGCCAGGGCGAGCAGGGCCTCCGCCGCCGTCGTCCGGCCGAGCTGGTCGAGCCGGACGCCCAGCACGGTGGTCGCGGCCACGGCGGTGAGCGCGGGCGGGGTGTGCGCCCGGGCGGTCCAGTCGCTCCGGTCGCCGACGAGCAGGGCGACGAAGGCGGCGGCGAGCAGCAGCCAGAGCAGTGCGGCGATCCAGAGCGCGGCGGCCGACAGCGCGTCGAAGCCGCTGAGGTGGAAGCCGATCGAGATGATGCCGGTCGCCATCACCGCCGCCCCGGTCGCCGGGGGGAGGGCGGCCCACCGCGGTCCCCCGCGCCGCCCGCCGGGTCCACCGCGGTCCGCGCCGTGCCCGTCCGCTGTTCCCACGGCTCTGTCGTCCATGACCCCATCGCACCGCCCGCGCGGGCGTCCTGCCAGCCGGGCCCGCCGGACCGGGCCGCGGCCGGGCGACAGGTCACCCGACGGGACGTCCCCGGGTGCGGTGCCGCGGCCGCGCGGTTTCGATGGGCACACAGTCCGGCCCGGATCGGGAGGGTGTTCACGTGCGGGAGCCGACCAGCGGCACCGGCGGTATCGGCAGTGATGGTGGCAACGCCGGCACCGGCGCCCCGGCTCCGGGCGAGCCGGGGGCCGCGTTCCTGCGGGCGGGCCGGTTCTTCCGCCCCGGAACCCCGGCGCCCGACCTGCACAGCGTCCGGCTCACCGGCGGGCGGGACTCCGACTCCTTCTACCGGGACCGCTGGAGCCACGACAAGGTCGTGTACTCCACCCACGGCGTCAACTGCACCGGCTCCTGCCGCTGGAAGGTCTTCGTCAAGGACGGCATCATCACCTGGGAGACCCAGGCCACCGACTACCCGTCCGTCGGCCCCGACCGCCCCGAGTACGAGCCGCGCGGCTGCCCGCGCGGCGCCGCCTTCTCCTGGTACACCTACTCGCCCACCCGGGTCCGCCACCCGTACGTGCGCGGGGTGCTGCTGGAGCTGTACCGGGAGGCGCTCGCCCGGCTGGGGGACCCGGTGCTCGCCTGGGCGGACGTCCAGGACGATCCGGAGCGCCGCCGCTCCTACCAGCGGGCCCGGGGCAAGGGCGGCCTGGTGCGGACGAGCTGGGACGAGGCGGTGGAGATCGTCGCCGCCGCGCACGTGCACACCGTGAAGCGGTACGGGCCGGACCGGATCGCCGGGTTCTCGCCGATCCCGGCGATGTCGATGGTCTCGCACGCGGCCGGCGCCCGCTTCCACGCGCTGATCGGCGCGCCGATGCTCTCCTTCTACGACTGGTACGCGGACCTGCCGGTCGCCTCCCCGCAGGTGTTCGGCGACCAGACCGACGTGCCCGAGTCGGGGGACTGGTGGGACGCCGCCTATCTGATGATGTGGGGCTCCAACGTGCCGGTCACCCGGACGCCGGACGCGCACTGGATGGCCGAGGCCCGCTACCGGGGGCAGAAGGTGGTGGCGGTCTCCCCGGACTACGCGGACAACACCAAGTTCGCCGACGAGTGGATGCACCCCCACCCCGGCACCGACGCTGCGTTGGCCCTCGCGATGGGCCATGTGATCCTGCGCGAGTTCTTCGTCGACCGCACGACGCCCTTCTTCGACGACTACGTCCGCCGCTTCACCGACCTGCCGTTCCTGGTCACCCTCACCGAACGGGACGGCGGGTACGTGCCCGCCAAGTTCCTGCGCGCGAGCGACCTCGGGGGCGGTGGCTCGGGCGAGGACGGGGGCGGGGACGGGGGCGACGGCGTCGAGGGCGCCGACTGGAAACTCGTCGTCCTCGACGGGGCGACCGGCCGCCCCGCCGTGCCCAACGGCTCGCTCGGCTTCCGCTGGACCGCCTCCGGCGAGGGCCGCTGGAACCTCGACCTCCAGGACGTGCACCCGCGCCTCACCCTGTACGGCGACGAGGCGGCCACCCCGGTCGAGGTGCTGCTGCCGCGTTTCGACACCGACGGCGGCGAGCACGGCCAGGGCCTGGGCGGGATCGTCCGCCGCGGCGTCCCGGCCCTGCGCCTCGACGGCGGCGCGCTGGTCACCACCGTCCACGACCTGCTGCTCGCCCAGTACGGCGTGGGCCGCCCGGGCCTGCCCGGCCGCTGGCCGGACTCCTACCAGGACGCCGACACCCCCGGCACCCCCGCCTGGCAGGAACGCCACACCTCGGTCCCGGCCGCCCAGGTGGTCCGGGTGGCCCGGGAGTTCGCCCGCACCGCCGAGGAGTCCGGCGGCCGCTGCATGATCCTGATGGGCGCCGGCACCAACCACTGGTTCCACTCCGAGACCATCTACCGGTCCTTCCTCGCCCTGCTCACCCTGACCGGCTGCCAGGGCCGCAACGGCGGCGGCTGGGCGCACTACGTGGGCCAGGAGAAGTGCCGCCCGTTCACCGGCTGGGCCACCCTCGCCGGAGCCACCGACTGGTCCCGCCCGCCCCGGCAGATGATCGGCACCGGCTGGTTCTTCCTGCACACCGACCAGTGGCGCTACGACACCTACCCCGCCGACGTGCTCGCCTCCCCGCTCGGCACCGGCCGGTTCCGCGGCCTGGCCACCGTCGACCTGCTGGCCCGCTCGGCCCGGGTCGGCTGGATGCCCTCCTACCCGACCTTCGACCGCAACCCGCTCGACCTGGCCGACGAGGCCCGCGACCTCGGCCGCGACCCGAAGGAGCACGTGGTCGCGGAACTGCGCGCCGGACGCCTGGGGTTCGCCTGCGAGGACCCGGACGAACCCGCCAACTGGCCCCGGGTGATGACGCTCTGGCGGGCCAACCTGCTCGGCTCCTCCGCCAAGGGCGCCGAGTACTTCAGCAAGCACCTGCTCGGCACCCACTCCTCGCTGCGGGCCCGCGAGGCCGGGCCGGAGCAGCGCCCGCGCGACGTCCGCTGGCACCCGGAGGCACCCGAGGGCAAGCTCGACCTGCTGCTCTCGCTGGACTTCCGGATGACCTCCTCCACCCTGCTGTCCGACGTCGTCCTGCCCGCCGCCACCTGGTACGAGAAGCACGACCTCTCCTCCACCGACATGCACCCCTTCGTGCACTCCTTCGCTCCGGCCGTCGACCCGCCCTGGCAGGCCCGCACCGACTTCGACGCCTTCCACGCGATCGCCGGGCGGTTCTCCGAACTCGCCGCCGAGCACCTCGGGGTGCGGCACGACGTCGTCGCCACGCCGTTCCAGCACGACACCCCCGGCGAGACGGCGCAGCCCGGCGGCACCGACGCCGACTGGCGCGACGGGGACTGCGAGCCCGTCCCCGGCGTCACCCTGCCGAACCTGGCCGTGGTCGAACGCGACTACCCCGCCGTGGCGGCGAAGATGGCCGCGCTGGGTCCGCTGGTCGAGCAACTCGGCCTGCCCGTCAAGGGCGTGGTGCTGCGGCCGGACCAGGAGGTCGAGCAGCTCAAGGCACGCAACGGGACCGCCCGCGGCGGCCCGGCCGACGGCCGCCCGCTGCTGGACACCGCCGTCAAGGCCGCGGACACCGTGCTCGCGCTCTCCGGCACCACCAACGGGCGGCTCGCCACCCAGGGCTTCCGGTACCTGGAGCGCCGCACCGGACGGGAGCTGGCGCACCTCGCGGCGGAGAACGAGGGCCGCCGGGTCACCTACGCCGACACCCAGGCCGCCCCCGCCCCGGTGGTCACCTCGCCCGAGTGGTCCGGCAGCGAGTCCGGCGGGCGCCGCTACAGCCCGTTCACCGTCAACACCGAGCACCTCAAGCCCTGGCACACGCTCAGCGGGCGCCAGCACTTCTTCGTCGACCACGACTGGATGCACGAACTCGGCGAGGCGCTGCCGGTCTACCGGCCGCCGCTCGACCTGCGCCGGCTCTTCGGCGAACCGGCCCTCGGCGCGGACGGGCGCGCCGAAGTGACGGTCCGTTACCTCACCCCGCACAACAAGTGGTCCATCCACTCCGAGTACCAGGACAACCTGTTCATGCTCGCGCTCTCCCGCGGCGGGCAGGTGGTCTGGATGTCGGTCGAGGACGCCGCCGCCATCGGAGTCGCCGACAACGACTGGATCGAGGCCGTCAACCGCAACGGAGTCGTCGTCGCCCGGGCCGTCGTCTCGCACCGGATGCCGCCCGGCACGGTCTACATGCACCACGCGCAGGAACGCACCGTCAACGTGCCCCGGGCCGAGACCGGCGGCAAGCGCGGCGGCATCCACAACTCGCTGACCAGGGTGCTGCTCAAGCCCACCCACCTGATCGGCGGCTACGCCCAGCTCTCCTGGGCGTTCAACTACCTCGGACCGACCGGGAACCAGCGCGACGAGGTGACGGTGATCCGCCGACGGAGCCAGGAGGTGCGGTACTGATGCGCGTGATGGCCCAGCTCGCCATGGTGATGAACCTCGACAAGTGCATCGGCTGCCACACCTGTTCGGTGACCTGCAAACAGACCTGGACCAACCGCGCCGGCACCGAGTACGTCTGGTTCAACAACGTCGAGACCCGCCCCGGGCTCGGCTACCCGCGCCGCTACGAGGACCAGGAGAAGTGGCGCGGCGGCTGGCGGCTGGACCGCCACGGGCGGCTGAAACTCCGCCAGGGCGGGCGGCTGTACAAGCTCGCCACCATCTTCGCCAACCCGGTGCTGCCCACCCTCCAGGACTACTACGAGCCCTGGACGTACGACTACCGCGCCCTCACCGACGCCCCGCTCGGCGAGGACTACCCCGTCGGCCGGCCGCACTCGATGATCACCGGCCGGCCGATGGCCGTCGAATGGTCCCCCAACTGGGACGACGACCTCGGCGGCGCCCCCGAGCACGGACCCGCCGACCCCAATGTCGAGCGGATGCGCGAGGAGGTCGGGCGGCGGATCCGGTTCGAGTACGAGCAGAGCTTCATGTTCTACCTGCCCCGGATCTGCGAGCACTGCCTCAACCCCGCCTGCGTGGCCGCCTGCCCGTCCGGCGCGATCTACAAGCGGGCCGAGGACGGCATCGTCCTGGTCGACCAGGACGGCTGCCGGGGCTGGCGCCAGTGCGTCACCGGCTGCCCCTACAAGAAGATCTACTTCAACCACCGCACCGGCAAGGCCGAGAAGTGCACCTTCTGCTACCCGCGCACCGAGGTCGGCCTGCCCACCGTCTGCTCCGAGACCTGCGTCGGGCGGCTGCGCTACCTCGGCATCGTCCTCTACGACGCCGACCGGGTCACCGAAGCCGCCTCCGTGGCGGACGAGCACCAGCTCTACCGGGCCCAGTTGGGCGTCTTCCTGGACCCGGAGGACCCCGAGGTGCGGCGGGCCGCCGAACGCGACGGCGTGCCCCACGACTGGATCGAGGCCGCCCGCCGCTCGCCCGTGCACGCGCTCATCAGCACCTACCGGGTCGCGCTGCCGCTCCACCCCGAGTACCGCACCCTGCCGATGGTCTGGTACATCCCGCCGCTCTCCCCGGTCGTCGAGGAGGTCGCCGCCAGCGGCCACGACGGCGAGGACGCCGGCAACCTCTTCGGCGCGATCGACGCCCTGCGGATCCCGGTCGACTACCTCGCCCAGCTCTTCACCGCCGGGGACCCGGTGCCGGTGCGCGCCGCCCTCGACCGGCTGGCCGCGATGCGCGCCCACATGCGCGCCGTCAACCTCGGCCGGACCCCCGACCCCGCCGCCGCCGAGGCGGTCGGGCTCGACGCCCGGCAGGTCGAGGACCTCTTCCGGCTGCTCGCGATCGCCAAGTACGAGGACCGCTACGTCATCCCGACCGCCGCCCGCGCCGACGCCGAACGCCTGGAGGAGTCCGCCGTGCCCACCGGCTGCGGCCTCGACCACACGGACGGCGACCCCGGCGGCGCGGACGGGCCGTTCGGCGAGGGATCGGGGCGCCGCTCGTTGCCGCTGATCACGGTCGAGAGCTTCCACGCGCTGCGCCGGCGCCAGACCGGCGACCGGCAGGACCCGCCGGAGGCCGGCCGGTGAGCGGCGACGGGGCGGCGGCGGTGGTGCGCCGGGTCGCCGCCGAATGCCTCTGCTACCCCGACCGGACCACGCCGCCGACGGAGCTGACCGCGCTGCTGGCCCCGGTCCGGCACGCCGCCGCCGCGCCGCTGCGGGCCTTCCTCGGCCGCGCCGCCGGCCTCCCGCCCGGCGAACTCGCCCGCCAGTACGTCGAGGTGTTCGACTTCCGGCAGCGGCACAGCCTCCACCTGAGCTGGTGGACCGACGGCGACACCCGCCGGCGGGGCGCGGCGCTGCTGCGCTTCAAGGCCGCCTACCGGGCGCACGCCCTGGAGTTCACCGGCGAGGACCTGCCCGACTTCCTGCCCGCCGTACTGGAGTTCACCGCCGCCACCGGCGACGACACCCTGCTGCGCGAGCACCGGCCCGCGCTGGAACTGCTGCGGCTCGCCCTCACCGAGCACGGCACGCCGTACGCGGACGTGCTCGCCGCCGTCTGCGCCACCCTGCCCGGCCCCTCGCCGAAGGACCGCGCCGCCGCCCTGGCCCTGGCCCGCAGCGGGCCGCCCCGGGAGGACGTCGGGCTGGACCCGCTCACGCCGTACGGGCACCTCGGGCTGCTGCCGGTGCTGACCGAGCCGTCCTGACGGAGCTGTCCCGACCGAACCCTTCCGAACCCCGACCGGAGACCCGCCGATGGACACCTTCCTCTGGGGCGCGCTGCCGTACATCGCGCTCGCGCTCCTCGTCTCCGGCCTCGTCTGGCGCTACCGCTACGACAGGTTCGGCTGGACCACCCGCTCCTCCGAGATCTACGAGTCCCGGCTGCTGAACCTCGCCTCGCCGGTGTTCCACTACGGCATCCTGTTCGTCCTGGTCGGCCATCTGATGGGCCTGTTCGTGCCCGCCTCCTGGACCGACGCGGTCGGCCTGGACGAGCACGCCTACAACCTGCTCTCGCTGTTCGCCGGCTGCGCGGCCGGACTGCTCGCCGTCACCGGGATCCTGGTGCTGCTCTACCGCCGGCGCACCAACCCGGCCGTGCTGCGCGCCACCACCCGCAACGACAAGCTGATGTACGCGGTGCTGCTCGCGGCGATCGTGCTCGGCCTGGTCGCCAAGCTGACGCACGCCTCGCTCGACGCCGGATACGACTACCGCACCACCATCGCCCCGTGGGTCCGCAGCCTGTTCACCCTGAGCCCGGACGTGTACCGGATGGCGGACGTGCCGGTCGCGTTCAAGGTGCACGCGGTGGTCGGCCTGCTGCTGTTCGCGCTGCTGCCCTTCACACGCCTGGTGCACATGTTCAGCGCACCCGTGCAGTACCTCTTCCGCCCGTACATCGTCTACCGCTCCCGCGACCCGAAGCAGCCCGCCGGCGCGCCGCCCCGGCGCGGCTGGGAGGGGGTCGAGGACTGACCGCCGTCCGGTTGTCGGTGGTCCGTGCCAGGATCGGTGCCGACCCACCCGAATCCGGAACGGAACGGTACGACCGTGAGCACCATCGACGAGGCACCGGCGGCAGAGCTGTCCTGGCAGCGGTTCTGGCAGCTGATCGACCTGATCGGCGGCGAGTCCGCGGTCGCCGTCTGCGCGACCCTCGACGAGGGCTGCGAGCGGCTGGGCGAGGTGCTCGCCGCCGGTCCGGTCGAGGAGATCCTCGGCTACGGCGAACGCCTCGTCGAAGCGCTGTACCGCCTCGACCGGGAGGAGTACGGCACCCAACGGGCCGTGGACCCGGACCTCCCCGGGGTGCCGGTGCCGCTGAGCGACGACGGCTTCCTCTACGCCCGCGCCGCCGTGGTCGCCGCCGGCCGGGCCGCGTACGACCGGGTGCTCGCCGATCCGGAGCTGTTCGCCGCCCACTCCTTCCGCAGCGGCGAAGCCCTGCTGTACGTCCACGAGGAGGCCTTCGAGGCGGCGACGGGCGAGGAGTGGGAGCACGTCACCCGCTACGACTACGAGTCGTGCTCCAACCGCGAGGGATGGCCGAACCTCTGACGGCCGTGGTCCGGCCGTCCCTCACGGGGGAGGTCAGCGAGTGCCGAAGTCGGCGTTCCAGGAGGCCGCGCCGACCTGGGAGAGGCCGACCTCGGTGTAGTTGCCGTCGATCATGATGTTGAAGTGCAGCGAGGACCTCACCCAGCCGTCGAAGGCGGCGTCGATGCCGGTGGGGCCGTAGAAGGCGATCTCGCCCCAGGCCCGCCAGTTGTAGCCGAGGCCCTTGGCGATGGCGCCCGAGTCGCAGAAGTGGCCGGACACGTGACGCTGGTCCATCTGGCCGGCGTTGCACCGGGCGGCCTGGCCGAGGGTCGCGTCGAGCCGCACCGGTGCCTTGCCGTACTGGGCGCGCAGCTCGTTGAGGCGCTGGAGGAAGCGCTGCTCGTTCGAGGACGTCGGGGGCTGGGTGGTGCCGGACCCGGGCACCAGGTCGAACCGCTGGGACATGCTGCCGTCGCAGGACTCGACGGTCACCTCGCGGTCCTGGCCGTGGTAGGTCAGACAGCGGTTGTCCCGGGCGTTGTGCAGGTAGGTGCCGCCCTCCGCGGCGTTCTCCAGGGTCCACTGCTGGTTGTCCCCCGCCCACCAGTGGACGAACTGGGTGGTCCGGCCGTCCCTGGTGTCCATCTCGACGACACGCTCGGTGCCGTTGACGTTGCGGACGAAGTCGACCCGGCCGTTCGGCTTGTTGGATATCCAGAACTGGGTGGAGCTGTCGCGGTAGTTGCGCGCGACGATCCGAGAGCCCTCCCCGTCCGCGCCGGCCAGCGCGTGGTGGTTCTGGTGGTCCTGGATCGTGATCGTCTGCTCGACCACGTCCGTGGCGGCGGCGTTCGCCGGCGCGGCGGACAGCGCGAGGCCGGTGACCGACAGCGCGCACGCGGCGAGCACCGCCCCCGCCGACCGGGCGCGGACACGGGTGGTGCGGGTGGAGGTGTCGTTCACGGGGTTCTCCTACTGCTCGACGGTCCCGCCCCGGTTGCGGGGCGGGCATGAGCAGGACACCAGCGGCGTGTGCACAGGACGTCAGCGATCCGTGGACGCCGTGGCGGCGACGGTCCACCGGTCGTGTACGGCGTGTGTACGCGGGCGGGCCAGAGTCGTTCCCGTTCCGCTCGACCCGGCCGGCCGGATGCCGCCCGGGCAGCGACTCACGGAGAGACGGACATCATGTTTCGCAAGTTCCTCGGAACGGCGCTCGCCGCCGTCACCGCGACCGCCGGCATCGCTCTCGTGGCGCCGACCCAGGCGTCCGCCGACATCAGCATGGGCGTCGAGTGCCGGCAGATCGTCGGCGGGATCAGCACCCCGGTGGTCCGGACCTCGCCCATCACGCCCAGGAGCTCGGCCGGGGGCATCGACCCGGGTGCGCTGATCGGCGGTGTCTTCGCGGGAGCCGACTTCGTGAAGTCGCTGATCGACGAGGCCCGGAAGAGCGCCGAACTGCGGGAGAACCAGGCCGGGTTCCTGGAGAGCCTGTCCAAGAAGCTGCAGTACCTCACCCGGGGCGAGTACAACATCAGCATCTTCCGGTCCGGCAAGGGCTTCCGGGAGAACATCCTGCAGAAGTCGAACTGCTTCGGCACCGTCCAGTACGAGGGCTCCGACGACAAGGCGCTCTACGACGTGTACGTCTTCGACTCCGACGGCCAGGTCTGGAGCAACGACGGCAACTACGGCTACCAGAACTGGCGTCACTACGGGCACACCCATTCCACCGGCACGGCGGGCAGCACCAGCGACAAGTACACCTACTGGTTCCCGACCACCTCGCAGAAGTCCGCGCACGAGGCGGCCGACGCCCGGGCCAGGGGCGAGGGCGGCCGGCCCGCGCACGGGAAGGTGACCACGTTGATCGCCGACAACGGCCTCGCGGTGGACCTCCAGGACGCCAACACCAACGCGGGGGCGTGGATCCAGGGCCAGTACCCGAACGGCAACCAGGCCCAGAAGTGGGCGCTGTGGGACGTGGGCAACGGCAACTGGCAGATCGAGACGGACTACCGCGGCGCCATGCTGGTGGACGTCATCCCCAACGACTGGCGGACGCACCTGGTGAAGGCGCACGGTGGCAGCAACCAGCTGTGGCGGTTCGAGGAGTACGGCAACGGCTGGTACCGGATCCGGGGCGTCTACAACATGCAGAACGGCTACCCGAACGGCGGCTGCCTGACCGCCGGTTCGGCCGGCAGCCCGCTGGCCGCGCTGGACTGCACCAAGGGCCTGGGCGGTGGCCAGCTCTGGAAGCTGGCGGGCTGACGGCCTCCGGGGCTACCGGGCACGAGCCGCTGCGGCTCGTGCCCGGTAGCCCCGGCGGCGGGGAGCCGCGGAAACCCGCTGGAGGCCGGTGGTCCGGCCTCCGTAGAATCCCGTGTCTGTGACCGACACCAGCACCCCTTCCGACGCCTCTCCCGCCGCGCTCCGCCAGGACGCCGAGCTGATCGCGGGCGTCGTGGCCGCCGCCGGGCGCGACATGGTCGACCGGGAGGCGGTCGCCGAGGTGGTGGCGCTCTGCGCCGTCGCCGGGGAGCACCTGCTCGTCGTCGGACCGCCGGGCACCGCCAAGTCGGAGGCCGTGCGCCGGGTGGCCGGGCAGCTCGGCGGCCGCTACTTCGAGTACCTGCTCGGCCGGTTCACCGAGCCCAACGAGCTGTTCGGCCCGGTCGACCTGCGCAGCCTGCGCGAGGGCCGGGTCGAGTTCGAGACCTCCGGCATGCTGCCCGAGGCGGACGTGGCCTTCCTCGACGAGGTGTTCCTCGGCTCCACGGCCGTCCTCAACACCCTGCTGGGCCTGCTCAACGAGGGGGTGTTCCGGCGCGGCGGCACCGTCCTGGCCAGCCCGCTGCGGGTCTGCGTCGGCGCCGCCAACCACCTGCCGGAGGACCCGGCGCTCGCCGCCTTCGCCGACCGCTTCCTCGCCCGGGTGTTCGTCGATCCGGTGGCCGACGCCCGGCTGGAGGAACTCCTGGAGGCCGGGCGCCGGCCGGCCCCGGCCCCGGTCGTGCAGCTCCCCGACGGCCCACGCGGTGGGGCCGGCCCGGACGGCCGGCTCGGCGCGCTGGACCGGCTCGCCGACGCTGCCCGGGGCTGCGGACTCGACGGCGTCACCCCGCTGCTCGCCTCCGCGCTGCGCCGGCTGCGCGCCGCCGGGGTGCCCGTGAGCGACCGGCGGGCCGTCCGCTCCCAGCGCCTGGTCGCGGCCGCCGCCGTCCTCGACGGCCGGACCGTCGCCACCGCGCGCGACCTGTGGGTGCTGCCACTGGTCGCGCCCACCGCGGACACCCAGGCGCTGGCCCGCGACACCCTCGGCGACCTGATCGAGAAGGCCGCCAACCAGAGCCTCGCCCACGCCGCCGAGGAGCTGTCGCGCAGCTCGGCGGCCCGCGCCGAACGACTCGCCCGCACCGGCGCCGCCCTGCTCGCCGGCCACCGCGGCCTGCCCGAGGGCCGGGACTCCCGGCTGCGCCTGGAGGCCGCGCTGCGCGAGATCGACGCCGGCTTCGCCCCGGCCGACCTGCCCGCCGCCCTGGCCGGCATACGCGCCGAGCTCGTCGCGGCGGTCGCGCCCTCGTGACCGCCACCGACGGACCGACCCCGCCACCCGCCGTGGCGCTCACCTGGGAGCGCCGCGAGCCCCCGCTGACCGCCGCCGCCGTGCTCGCGGTCGGCGACGCCGTCCCGGCCCTGGCCGCCGCGACCCGGGACCGCCTCGCCGACGGCGCCCGGCTCGGCGTGCTCGCCGACGACACCACCCTGCTCGTGCTCGGTGCCGAGGACGGGCTCCCGTGGGCGGACGGCGCCCACTACCTCGGCCACGACGAGGAGTTGCTCGTCCCGACCACCGCCCGCCCCCGGCCTGCCGCGACCCTCTGGCGGTCCGCCCTCGGCGCCCGGCCCGGGGACCTCTGCGTGCTCGTCCCCGGCCACGCCCTGGTGGCCGCACCGCCGGCCGCCGCCACCGACCCGGACGCCCTCACGCCCTTGACCCGGCGGGCCGGACGATGAGCGCCACCCGACTGCCCGCCGCACTCGCCCCGTGGGCCGGGACGCTGTCCGCGCTGACCCCCGAACTCGCGGTCGCCCTCGGGCCGTTGCTGCGACGGCTGGACCGACTCGTCGGTGCCCGCGAGCCGGTGGCCGACGGACCGGGGGAGCCGGACGGCACGGGCGGGATCGGCCGCCACGGCCGGCCGGACCAGCTGCTGCCCGCCGAGTGGCTGCTCGCCCAGGAGCACCCCGAGGAGTTCCTGCGCCGCTTCGTCGACCGCGAACTCCTGTACCTGGCACCCGAGTTCCGCAGCACCGCCACGCGCGGCCGGACGGTCGTGCTGGTCGATGCCGGCCCGTCCCAGGCCGGCGCCGGCCGACTGGTCCAACTGGCCGCGCTGCTGGTGCTGCACCGCCGGGCCACCGCCCGCGGCAGCGAACTGCGGGTGGGCGTGCTCGGCGACCCGCCCGGCTGGTGGCTCGCCGGTGAACCGGCCGACCTGCTGCCCTCCTGGCTCGCGGCCCGCCGCCCCACCGAGCCGACCGCCGAGCACGTGCGGCAGGCCGTCGCCGGACTCGACGCCGCGGACCGGGTCTGGCTGCTCACCTCGTCCCGGCTCGCCGACGGGCTCCCGGGGCTGCTCGGTCCGCCGGACGGCTCGCCGTCCGGCCCGCCCCGCGTCCTCTCCACCGACGTGGCCCGCTGGGGCCCGGAGGGCGCCACCCACGTCACCGTCCGCCTCGACCGCACCGAGGCCGAACTGCCGCTGCCCGCGGCCGACATCGCCGTCCGCGCGCTGCGCGGCGCGGAGTTCCGGCGCAACGGTGCGGTGCTCGTCCCGACCCCCGCCGACGCGGCCGGTCCGGCCGGCCTGGCCCTGCCCGTCTTCACCACCGACACGACCGTGCTGCTCACCCGGGGCCAGTACGAGGGGGTCCTGCTCGCCACGGACGTTCGGCAGCCCGAGCACAAGCACGCCGCCGCCACCCGCTCCAAGTCGCACCACCTGAACGGCCGGGTGATCGCCGCCGGCCGGACCGGCCGCCGCCTGTTCGCCCTCCACCTGCACCGGGACCGGGTACTCCGGTACGTCAGCGGGCGACAGGTCGGCGGGAGCGCGGAGTTCGCCGTCGACCCGGCCTTCCTCGGCCTCGACGGGACGGTCCTGGGGGCCCTGGCGAGCCGCCCGGTGCTGCCGCTGCTGCGCTCCGGGGACGACCTGCTCGTCCCGGTCGCCGGCCGCTGGCGCCGGATCGGGCCCGACGGCGCGGTCACCGACGACGGCCCGGTCGGCCGGCGGGCGGAGGGCCCGTTCGGCTTCGAACGATGCCGCGAGCCAAGGCTGTTCGAGCAGACGCTGCCTACCGACGCGCTGCGGGCCAGGCACCTGGTGCACGCGGGCGGCACCGCGGCCTGGTCCGAGGACGGCAGGACCTGGACGGTGCGGACCCGGCTCGGTGACGAACGCCGGCTTTCGTTCCGAGAGAAAGCCCAGGTGGCGGGCCTGGTGCACGACGGGCGCGAGCCGGTGCTGATCACCTGGGCACCCGGGAGCCGGACGGTGCGGGCGATCCGGCACGACGGTGTCCGGACCCTGAACGGATTCTCCGGCGGCACCGCCCCGCCGGCCGTGCACCCCGCCCGACCGCTGATCGCGGCCGAGCGCCCGCCCGGCCGGGTCGTGGTGGGCGACGCCACCACCGGCCGGATCCACCACGTGATCGGGAGCAGCGCGTGAACGCCCCCCTCCGGCGTGCCGCCGGGACCGTCCTCGCCACCGGCTTCGTGCTCGACGTGCCGCTGATCGGTGCGCCGGAGGCCGCCGGGCGCGTCCTCGAACTCTGGCGTGCGGACGCGCGGCTGTGCGAACTGCCCGACGGCCGCTGGCTCCTGCTGCTGCCCGAGCCGGTCCGCACCCGGGTGGACCGGGCGCCCGGGCTCCCGCTGGAGCGCGCCGGGCACGGCGGGCCGTCGGTTGCGGACACTCCTGCCTCCGGCTCCGCCGCGGTCACCGCCGACGGCCGCCTCGTGCTGACGGCGGGCGGATCGACGGTCACCCACCTCGTCGCCGAGCTGCCCGGGTTGGACCCCGCCGACTGGCTCGACCCGACCGGCCTCGCCCTGCACCGGCCGCGCCCGGTCGGTGCGGCCCCGGCACCGGAGGCGCCGCCCGTCGAGGACTCGGTCCCGGACGTCCCCCGGCCGGACCTCAGGGCGGCGGCCGGCATCCGGCCGCCGTCCGGGCGGGCCCGGCGGCTGACCGCCGGGACGCCGCGCGCCCGCGCCCGCCGGGCCCGGCGGCAGTCCGAGCGGCCGACCGACCCGCCGTCCGCCGGGCGCACCGGCGCCGGGGGCGGTGCCGGCCGAGGCGCCGGCCGAGGGCCCGCCTGGTGGCAGACCACCCGGCCGATTACCCTCGCCCCCCACCACGCGGCGGTCGTCGTCGTCCTGCTGATGGTGGTGCCCCTGCTGTTCGTGGTGCTCTTCGGCCTCGGCCTGCTCGAGGACGCCGGCTTCGACCCGGGCGGCGTCGTCTTCGCCTCGATCGTCGGGGGTCTCGCCCACGGGGCCCTCTTCGGCCGACGCGCCGCCCGGGGCGGGGGCGGAGCCACGGCGGGGCCTTCCGGCCCCGCCGCCCCCGGGCCTTCCGGCAGCGCCGCCCCCGCCCCGCGCCGGGGCCGCCGACCCTGGCTCGGCGACCTGCTGGCCCGGTTCACCCTGCGCACCCCCGCCGCCCGCCTCCTCCACCAGCGCCACGCCCGCTACCTGCGCGACCTCACCCGCGCCTTCGAGCAGCAGCGCTGGGAGGACGCCCTGCGCGACGCCCCGCCGCTCGCGGGCCGGGAGCGCGGCGCCGCGACCGAACGCCCCCTGGTCTCCCTCGCCCTGCCCACGCGTTTCACCGGGCAACTGCGCCCCACCCTGCTCCGGATCGGCCCGGCCGCGGCGAACGCGTTCTCCGGCCCGACCGTGCACCAGCACCTCACCGAGCTCTACCGGGCCGCCGCCGAGCGGCTGGAGCAGCAGGGCCGGTACGACGAGGCGGCCTTCGTCCTGGCCGACCTGCTGGAGGCACCCGCCGAGGCCGTCGCCCTGTTCGAACGGCACGACCGCCTCACCCGGGCCGCCGAACTCGCCGAGGGCCGCGAGCTCGCCGCCGACCTGGTGGTCCGCCTGTGGTGGCGGGCCGGCGAACGCGCGCGGGCCGTGCGGACCGCGCACCGCCGGGGCGCCTTCGCCACCGCGGTCGAACGGCTGGCCGCCACCGATCCGCAGGCCGCCCGCGAACTGCGCGCGGCCTGGGCCGGACACTGCCGCGCGGCCGGCGACCGGCTGGGCGCCGTCGAGGCGGTCTGGCCGGACGAGGCGCTGCGGCCGTCGGTCGCCGCCGACCTGCGGGACGCGGTCGCCCTCGGCGGCCCCACCCGGGGCCGGGCCCTGCCCTACCTGCTCGCCCTGCCGGACCTGACGGCCCAGGGCTTCGGCACCGCCACCCGGGCGCTCGCCCGCGCAATCCTCGACGGCGACGGCGACCCGAACGCCACCGGCCGCTCGGCGCTGGCCGCGGCCCTCGCCCGCCTGCCCGCCGCCGACCCGGCCACCGACCGCGAACTCGCCACCGCCGCCGCCCGGGCGGCCGTCCGCGACGGCGGCCTCGGCGGCGGCGTCGCCGAGCACCCCCTGTTCGACCGACTGCTCGGCCGCGCCGACCCGTTGACCGCCGCCGACCTGCCCCGCCCCCGCCCGCGACCGGTGCGCCGGCCCGGCGGATCCGCTCCCGCCCACACGGCGGTCGACCGGCCGGGCACCCTGCCGGTCCTGGACGCGGTACTGCTCGCCTCGGGCTCCCTGCTGGTGGCCTGCGGCCAGGCCGGCGTCCGGCTGCTCGCCCCCGACGGTCGCACCCGGGCCCACTGGGACACCCCCACCGACCGCCTGGTCCTCGCCGACCACGGCGGCGGTGCGCTGCTGGTGACCGAGCACGGTCCCGACCTGCTCGGACTCGCCCGTCTCGATCTCGCCACCCGCACCGTCCGGCCCTGGACCACCCTGCGGGCCCGGCGGCCGGCCCCCACCTACGACGGCCACCGGCTGATCGCCGCGGCGGACGGCGGCATCGTCGTCCTCGACACCACGGCCCCGCGCCCGGTCGCCGTCCGGCGCGAACTCGGCGGCGAGGAAACGCTGCTGGGTGGCATCACCCGAACCGCGAACGGCTGCGCGGCGCTCGTCCGCAGCCCGTCGACCGCCCACTCGCCGCTCACCGAGGTCTGGCGCTGGGACCTGCCCGGCTGGGAACTGCGGGCCCGGCTGCGGGTGGACGACGCCCTGTCGGACCTGCTCTCCCGCACGGACCCGGCGGACGCCCTCGAACCGGTCGCGCTCGCCGCCGGCGGCCTGCTCACCGCCGAGGCGCTGCCCGCCGGGAGCGGTACGGCCTCGGCCGACCGCACCGTGCTGCGCTGGACCTCCGGCCTCCCCGCGGCCGAACTGACCGTCGACGGCTGCGCCCCGCTCGGCCCGGCCGCCGACGGCGACCACTGGGCGCTCACCGTGCCGACCCCGGACGGCACCGGCCTGCGCGCGTACGCCGGTTCCGGCCCGTGCTCCGCGCCCGGCGTCACCGTCCTGGTGCCGAACGCGTCCGGCGACCGGATCGGCGTGCGCCACCACGCCGGCACCGTCACCTACTGGCACCGCTCGGGCCGCGTCCTCGCCACCTCCGCCGACGGCACCGCCCTGCTCGCCAACCTCAGGGTCACCGTCCGCTGACCGGACACCGGGCGGCCCCGGATTCCGCTTTTCCTCGACGCGCCACCCTGCGAACATGCGACGCTACTCACTGCGTCCGTCCGAGGAGGAATCCTGTGTCATCGCCCTGTGACCCCGCCAACGCGCCCGTCGGTGACGTGAGCACCGCGCTCATGGTGATCGACTCGCGGCTCAAGGCCATCTACGACGGCCGGACCGGCACCGACCCCGAACAGCAGCGGATGGTCGACCAGTTCGCCGCCTCCCTGGGCCCCGCGGAGGCGGACGCGCTGCTGGAAGGCGTGTGCACGCTCATCTACATGTACATGGACTGGCTGCGGGTCGTCTGCGAGCGGCACGACAAGGAGGTGGTCGAGCACGTGGTGCCCACCCTGGTGGCCACGATGCGGATGATGCCCAACACCTTCCGCCCCGAGGTCATCCCCACCATGGCGGGCTTGCTCATCGCCGCCGGTACCGGCCTGAGCCCCAACCTGTGGCGGGCGCAGTACGGCGA
The DNA here is from genome assembly GCF_900105395.1 of Streptomyces sp. TLI_053. Lineage (NCBI taxonomy): Bacteria > Bacillati > Actinomycetota > Actinomycetes > Kitasatosporales > Streptomycetaceae > Streptomyces > Streptomyces sp. TLI_053. The sequence continues at coordinate 1,186,885 of NZ_LT629775.1, read as the reverse complement.
CTGGACCGGCGCCGAGATGAACCCCCTGGAGGCGACCTCCGTCCTGCTCGCCGAGCACATCAACCGGATCGTCGGCGACGACCAGGACTTCGCCACCCGCCTGATCGCCGACGCCCTGGCGGTCACCGACGACCACTGACCGCCCGTCGGGCCGGTTGCCGGTTGCCGGTTGCCGGTTCCGCCCGCCTCGGCCTCCGGCCGGTGGGCCCCGGAGGCGCGGATCTTTAATCGGTGGCGCCGGGTGGCGGGGTGCCGCTAGGTTGATCGAACGCGGGCGGCTCCGCGGCGTGCTTCCTTCTCCTTCACTCCGAAACCTGTAGCGCGCCCCCTCTCCGCCCGCTTCTTCAACCTCTCTGCCACGTTCGTGGGGGTCCTTCCGCATGCCCCGAGCCATCACGGCTCCCTTCGACAGCGATGTCGACCTCGATCTCGGTTCCTTCCTCCTCCGCCGGCGCGGCGCCGTCGCCGTCGCCCCCGGTGACCTCCTCCCCGCAGCCGACCCGTGGAGCACCCGCGGCCTGGTGGCGCTGGACGCCGATCTGGCGCGGCGCGGATACCTGCTCACCAGTGAACTGCGCTCGGCACTGGCCAGGTTGTCGCCCTCCGCACTCGCCGGGACCGGGGACGGGCTGCTCGCCCGGATCGACCACCTGCTCGGCGCGGACCGGGAACACGTACCGCTGTTCCGCCGCTTCCCCGACGCCGTGCCCGACCACGCGCAGCTGTTCTTCACCCGGCAGATCCGGGCGTTCCTGCTCAACCAGCCCCGGCAGCCCTGCGCCCACTGCGGCCGCCGGGGAGCCGAGGCCGGGATCGGCGCGCTCGCGCCGTGCGCGCACCTGCTCTGCGCCGGCTGCCTCGACGGGCTGACGGCCGAGGGCCGGGGCGAGCGCTGCCCGACCTGCGGGACGCCCCTGCACACCGGCACCTACCTGCCCGAGGACCACCGGATCGGCCGGAAGGCCGCCGAGGAGTTCGGCGGCGAGCAGGCGATGCGTCCGCTGCGGCTGATCACGGCCGACCAGGTCACGGCCGCGATGGGCGAGTTGGACCGGCTGCTGGCCCGCCGCACCCCGCTGTCCCCGCAGGACCGCGACGACCTGACCGCGCTGCTCGGCCACGCGCCGGAGGACCTGCCGGAGCGGCTGCCCGCGCAGATCCCGGTCCGGGAGACCAAGGCCACCGTGCTCGCCGCGCTGCTGCGGCGCGGCGGCACGGACGCCCTGCCAGTACTCGCCGAGCGGATCGACACCGCGACCGACGTGCTGCGGCTGCTCTGGGCGTGGTCCGGCGCCGAGCCCGACCTGCTGCCCGCGACCGCCCGGCGGCTGCGGCTCAAGGGCCTGTCCCGGCCGCTGCGCCGGGGCCTGCTCGACCTCCTGGAGGGGCTGCACCCGACCGCCCTGGTCGAGGACCTGCGCCGCCACCGCTCGGCCTGGCTGCGGGCGGGCGAACTGCTGCACCCGTACGAGTTCCGGCGGCGCCTCCCCAACGTCACCGCGGCGTTCGTGGTGCTGCGGCAGACGGACCTGCGCACCCACGAGGTGGGGCGGGAGCACGCCGAACCGCCGGCCGGGCCGCTGCACGTGGTGAGCGCGGGCGAGCGGACCCGGCTGGGGTTCACCGGGTTCGCGGCGCGGGTCGAGGGCCTGCTCGCCGCCGGGGACACGGACGGTGCGCTGCGGGCGCTGGCCGCGCGGCCGGGGGAGCTGGTGCGCAGGCTGCACCACGTCCTGCGGGTGCACGCCACCGTTTCGCCCGGGACGCCGCTGTCCGCGTCCGGGCTGGACACCGTCGCCACCGCGCTGACCCGGGTCGCCCCCGGGCCGTTGCTCGGCGCGTACGGCGCGCTGCGCGGCACCCGGACGGCGGGGGAGCGGCGCCTGTACTTCCCGCGCGGCACGGTGTCGCTGGCCCACGCCCGGGAGGACCACGGCACGGTGGTACCCACCGAAGTTGCCTCTCCGGTAGTGGAGCTGATCGAGGCCGAGCTGCTGCGCCGCAGCGGCGCCGACGGCGAGCGCTACGAGGTGGCGCTGCTCGACGAGGGGCTGACCGAGTTGGTCGCGCCGTTCGCCGAGCGCGCCGCCGCGAAAACGCTGGTGTGCGTGCCGCGCGGCAGCCGCCAGCGGCTGCCGGCGGGGGAGCGGCTGCGGCTGTTCCTGCACTGGATGCAGCCGGAGGAGCTGCGGGTCGACCTGGACCTGTCGGTGGCGCTGTACGACGAGCGGTGGAACTTCACCGGCCTGTGCGACTACACCAACCTGGTGCACGGCGACCGGGCCGCCGTGCACTCCGGCGACTACGTGTCCGCACCGCCGCCGGACGGGGCAACGGAGTTCGTGGACCTGGATCTCGCGCGGCTGGTCGCCGGCGGATCGCGGCACGCGGTGATGATCGTGTTCAGCTACAACGACGTCTCCTTCGAGCAACTGACCGACGCTTTCACCGGGTTCATGGACCTGGGCGGCGCCGCGTCGGCGGGGAGTCCGCACTTCCACCCCCGGGCCGTCCGGCAGCGCCTGGACCTGGTCGGGGACGCCAAGGTGTGCGTGCCGATGATCGTCGACCTGGCCGACCGCCGCTACACCTGGACCGACCTCAACACCGGTGCGGACGGCGGCTTCCACAGCGTCTACCGGCACCAGGCCGAGGTGGGCGCCCTCAGCCGCGACGTCCTCGCCCACTTCTCCCCGGAGAACCGGGCCACCCTCTGGGAGCTCGCCGCCGCCCGCGCGGCGGCGAGCACGGACGAGGTGGTGGTGCGCGGGCTCGACGGCGGGCTGCGGCGCTGGCGGCGCGGGGCGGGGGAGGACGACGGCGGCTTCGCGGAGCGTCTGCGTGCGCTCCGGGACGAGGACGGGGGAGTTGTGCCGGCCCTGCCACAACTCCTCGCCGGGCGACGGTCGTTCGTCGCGCTCGTGGACGGGGACGTCCCGGCGCCGGAGCAGGTGTCCGGCACCCTGTACCGCCTCTACCCGGGGCCGATCGACGCCGCGCCGGAGGCCCTGGAGCGCCTGACGGCAGGGGACCTGGTCGCGGGTCTGGCACCGGGGCCGGTCGGGGTCGCCGCGCGGTGACCCCGACCGGGCGGATTTCATCGTTCTCGAGTCCCGGAACCGTGAACGGCCCCTGATCAAGCGGCTTCGGCCCGGTGCAGTGCGGCGCCGCCGGGTCGCGCGAGCCGGACGAGTCCGGCGGAGAGCCTCTGGGGCCGGGGCTGCGGAAACCGATTGCCCGGACGGTCGCGCCCGCACAGAATCGCCCCCGTGAACGATCCTGCGGCGGACCTCCGGCAGCCTGACCTCTCCGACGAACCCGTGCTCACCGGAGAGCGGGTGCTGCTGCGCCCCTTCGACCTCGCGCAGGACTCGCCGGCGCTTCGCGACCTGCTCACCGACGTCGAGGTGGGGCGGTTCACCGACGGGGATCCGGGGTTGGAGCCGGCCCCGCCGTGGGACGCGGACGCCGAGCGCCGGATGCGGGACTGGTACGGGAGCCGCGCCGCGCAGGCGGACCGCTTGGACCTGGCCGTCGTCGACCGGGCGAGCGGCCGGTGTGTCGGCGAGGTCGTGCTCAACGGGTGGAGCCCGGCCAACCGCAGTTGCGGCTTCCGGATCGCGCTCACCGCCGCCGGCCGCGACCGCGGGCTGGGCACCGAGGCGACCAGGCTGATCGTCGGCCACGGCTTCGAACGGCTCGGGCTGCACCGGATCTCGCTCACCGTCTTCGGCCACAACCCGCGTGCCCGCCAGGCCTACGCCAAGGTCGGCTTCGTCCTGGAGGGCACCCGGCGCGACGCGCTCCGCTACGGCGGAGTCTGGGTGGACGACCACGACATGGCGATCCTCGCCCCCGAGTGGCAGCGCCACCGCGGCCACCCGTAGGACCGGCCGCAGCCCCTCGGGCTGTCACTCGCGGTACGAGGCCGAGAGGTCCGAGGAGTCCGGGGAGCTCGGCGAGGCGGCAGCGCAGCGGCAGGAGATGCGATACGCCCTGGCAGAATCGGCGCCATGACCACCCCCCTGCCCGAGCCGAGCACGCAGCTCTCCGACCCCGGCGCCCTGTTGCTGGACTACCTCGACCACTACCGCTCCGCGATCCGAGCCAAGATCGAGGGACTGTCCGACGAGGAGCTGCGCACCAGCTGCCTCCCCTCCGGCTGGACGATGCTCGAACTCCTCAAGCACCTCGTCCACATGGAGCAGCGCTGGCTGCGATGGGGATTCCGTGCCGAGCCGGTCCCGGACCCCTGGGGCGACCGCGGTCCGGAGGGCCGCTGGCACGTCACCCCGCAGGAGAGTGCTGCCGACCTTCTCGCCGCGCTGCACGCGGGTGGCGAGCACACCCGGGCCGTCGCCTCGGGAGCGCCCCTGTCCGCCGTGGCCGCAGCCGGCGGCCGCTTCCCCGACGACGGCACCGAGCGCCCCACCCTGGGCTGGATCCTGTTCCACGTCCTCCAGGAGTACGCCCGCCACGCGGGCCACCTCGACATCGTCCGCGAACTCACCGACGGCGCCACCGGCTAGTGACACCCGCGCACAGGACGTCGGCCCCGCCGACTTCCTGTGCGATTGCCCTGCCCGGAGCTCTAACCGGGAAGGTGCGCCGGGTTGGTGGGCGCTTGCTCCGTGGGCGGGGAAAGAAGGACGGCTCAGGGGGCGGACGGCTCGATCTCCCCCGCGAAGACGATGATCTGGTCGATGAGGTTCCGTCGCAGATGGACGACGTCTGTACCCGCCAGGCGCGGACCTCCGTCGGGCGTGGTGAAGACCCACCGGTACCGGGCCCATTCGTCGGGCATGTCCACCGCCGAGCAGCGCACCATCGTGCCGGCCCCCGCCGGGTGGCGCCGGATGTCCAGCACGAACCGCTCGACCGCCGCGATTCCTTCGCTGCGACCCAACGGTCCCCAGAAGACCACGTCCGAGGTCAGGGCTTGGGGGAGCAGGGCAGTCACATAGGTGTCGTCCGAGGCGTTGAACGCGGAGATGAAAGTGTCGATCGCGGAGCGTGCCGTCTCTTCCTGCATGCCCCAGTAATACCAGCCGTTGCGGGTGGGCATTCGTCGGCAACGTGGTCGGCTCGAGGGAGGACTTCCGGATACCGAACGTCAAGGCGGGGTTCGTGATGCTGTGGGGGGATCCGCTGTGCCCCGCCGCCCGGTCGGCGGGGCACAGCCTCGTTCCGGCTCAAGCGGCATCGGCCCGGTCCAGTGCGGCGGTACCCGGTCGCGCGAGCCAGACCAGTCTGGCGGAGAGGCCCGGTCGCCCCGCGAACAGGCGGAGGGCCCGCTCGGGCGAGGTGAGTGTCATCCGCGTCCGCCCGTCGACGACGAGGAGCTGTGTCAGACCGTCGCTGTCGGCGAACCCCCAGGCCGCGACCCACCCGTCGGCGCCCTGGCCGCCGACGTCGTACACCTGGACCACCGCGAATTGCCTGGGTGCGGTGTCAAGTACGAGTCCGCACAGCTCCTCGTCGAAGGAGGGGAGGGAGTTTTGCGAGGGTACAGCGGGCATGGAAGTCTCCTGCCTGTGAGGGAGTTGAATGCCGAGCTGCCACCACCAGCGGCAGTCCACAGCCCTGATGCATCATCAAAAGTAGCCAGTCGGTAGTATGTAGTCCACCGTCTTGAGGGAATCCATGGCGCTGTCACTCCAAAGGGTGACCAGGGTTTGGCCGTGGTGCGCGAAGGAAGGGAGCAGCGAATGCCGCCCAGCAAGGTCCCGCCGAGCATTCGGCAGCGGCGACTCGGCGCGGAGCTGCGCCGGTTGCGCGAGCAGGCGGGTCTGTCGGTGACACGCGCCGGGGAACTGCACGGCACCCAGCAGTCCCGCATCAGCAACATCGAATCCGGGGGATACCCGGTGAGCGCGGACCGGGTCCGGGCGCTGGCCCGGCTCTACGGTTGTGCGGACGATGCTCTGGTCGAGGCGCTCACCGGCATGACCGGTGGTCGCACGCGTGGATGGTGGGACGAGTACCGCGAGATCCTTCCGGCCGGGGCGCTCGACCTGGCGGAACTCGAGCACCATGCGGTGTCGATGCGGATCACCTCGGTGGTTCACATGCCAGGGCTTCTTCAAACCGCTGAGCACGCTCGCGCGCTCTTTCGCGACGTGGTCCCACCTCTGTCTCCGCCCGAGGTGGAGCACCTGGTCTCGCATCGCATCAAACGGCAGGCCGTCCTGTTCGGCACGAGTCCGATTCCGTTGTCGGCTGTCGTCCATGAGACAGCCCTGCGCATGGAATTCGGCGGACCGGAGGTTGCGCGGGCTCAGCTGGAATACCTGCTGACCGCGAGCGAGCACCCCCACATCGACCTTCGGGTCATCCCGTTCGGCACTGGGAGCTTCCCGAGCTCCGGTGCGGCGATTGTGTACTTCGGCGCCGAGGTGGCGCGCCTGGACAGCGTTCAGGTCGATGGGGACAGATTCGAGTTCATTGACACCGAACCGCAGCTCATCAAGTATCGAGCTGTGCTGGATCGTTTGGAAGCGAGTGCGCTCGAACCTGGCGCTTCTCGCGACCTCATCCGCCGTGTCGCCCAGAGCATTTGAGACGGGAAGAATCATGACCGCTTACATCTGGCAGAAGTCCTCCTTCAGTGGCGACACCGCCAACTGCCTCTACCTCGCGGCTGCGCCCGAAGGTGCCGTCAAGCTTCGGGAGAGCGACGAGCCCGACACCGTTCTCACCACCACGCCGGGGCGGCTGCGGGCGCTTCTGCTGGGTGTCAAGGCAGGGGAGTTCGACCACCTCGCGGAGTAGCTGCCGCGGCGTCAGGCGCGCGCGATCAGGGCGTAGCGTTCGTCGTTCACCGGCCCGCCCCACAGGTCCGGGTCGGTGGCCAACTGCTCGATCCGCAGCTCGGCGACCAGCGGACGTACGGCGGTGGCCAGGTCATGGGCGCCGACACCACCGGTCCACGGGTGGCGTGCCGCTTCCGGCACGTACGGTCCGGCGGAGCCCCAGCGGCCCTCGACCAGGACCAGCCGGCCGCCGGGGCGCAGTCGGGCCACCCATTCCCGCAGGGCGGCCCGGGGCTCGGGCAGCGTCCAGAGCAGGTGGCGGGCGAGTACGACGTCGAAGGCGGCCCCGCCGGTGGGCGGGGCCGCCGCGTCACCGACCAGGAACCGGCCCGCGAGCCCTGCGTCGAACAGTTTCCGGCGGGCCCGGGCGACCATTTCCGGCGACAGGTCCACCCCGGTGACCCGGTGACCGGCCTCGGCCAGCAGCAGGGACAGCGAGCCGGTGCCGCAGCCGACATCGAGCACGTCGGCCGGGCCCGACGGCATCCAGGCCGTCAACCGTGCGGTCCACGCCGAGCGGACGTGCTCGGCCCGCAGCCCGTGATCGGGTCCGTCGTCGAAGCCCGCCGCCGCCGCGTCCCAGTACGCGGCGACGGCTGCGGAGTCCTCGTTCATGGCGCGCATCCTCGCAGCGGCCGCAGGCCGGTGGCAGGAGAACACGGCGACGCTGTCACATTCCTCTCTCGGCGCGCGTCAGTGCAGTGAACGAGAAACCGGACGGACGGAAAGAGGACAGATCATGACCGACGCGCGGATGGCGAACCCGGCCGTGGTGATTCCCGAGGCGATGCCGGCGATCCTCGGGGTCGTGAAGGCGGCGAAGAAGGGCGGCGTGCCGGAGAGCGTGCTGGAACTGGTGCACCTGCGGGCGAGCCAGATCAACGGCTGCAGCTACTGCGTGGTGGGCGGCGTCGCGAGTGCGAAGAAGAACGGGGAGACCGACGAGCGGCTGCACGCGGTGGCCGCGTGGCGGGAGGCGCCGTTCTTCACCGAGGCCGAGCGGGCCGCGCTGGAGCTGTCGGAGCACGTGACGCGGCTCGCGGACCGGGCCGTGGTGCCGGACGAGGTGTGGAACGCGGCCGCCGAGCACTTCGACGAGAAGCAGCTGGCCTCGCTGGTGCTGTGGATCAGCCTGACCAACTTCTTCAACCGGATCAACGCCACCACCCGCCAGCCCGCCGGGGACACCTGGTAGGCCGGGGGAGCGGCCCGGGTCGGACGGCGGGGACCGTCGGCCCGGGCTGGGCGGCCCGGGGAGAGTCAGACGGCCGGGGAGTCGGCCGGGGTGCCGTGGCGCTCGTCGTCGTGGGCGCCGGAGAGGACGGCGTCGAGCAGGCCGGGGTAACGGGCGTCGAGGTCCTCGCGGCGCAGCCGGAGGAGGTTCTCCCGGCCGGAGGGCAGCTGGTGGATGACGCCGCTGTCGCGCAGCACCCGCCAGTGGTGGGTCATCGTCGACTTGGCGGTGATGCCGATCGCGGTGAGCACGCTCCCGCAGTTGTGCGCGCCGCCGCCGTTCAGGACCCGGACGGCGGAGAGGCGGACGGGGTTGCCGAGGGCCGTCAGGACGTGTTCGATCCGGATCTGCTCGCGGTCGGGGTGGCGGTAGCTCATGGCCCCACCGTAACGCGGGGTGTGCACCGGCCGCCCCGCACCGTCGTCCCAAGTGGACGCGGGGAAAGCCGGGTTGCGAGGATGCGGGGTTACCGTGCCGCGACCCCGGCCGGTGCGCCGGTCCGGCCGGACCGCGAAGGCGGGCCGGCGGCCGCCCCCGGGGACGCGAGGAGTGCGGCCAGGGCGCGCCGGAGCGGGGTGGGGCCGAGCTTGCTGAGGAGGTGGTGGCGAGGGCTCATACCCGTGAACGACCCGCCGGGGCGCCCGCGTGGTTGCACCGTCCCCGCCTCCTTGCCCGATGGGGAACCCGCGGAGCGGGACCGGGACGGCCGGCAGGTATGCTGTAATATATGAATACCGTTAATGACCCTTACGAGGTGCGGGTCGGTGTACCCGACGTGGCGACCTTCCGGCGGCTGCGGACGGCGTCCGGGATGAGCGACCGCCCCGCGGCGGCGGTGGCCGCCGGCCTGCCGAACACCTGGTTCGGGGTGACCGTCGAGCACGGGGGCGCGCCGGTCGGGATGGGGCGGATCGTCGGGGACGGCGGTGTGATCTACCAGATCGTCGATGTGTGCGTGCTGCCCGAGCACCAGGGGCGTGGGCTGGGCAAGCGGATCATGGCGCGGCTCACCGCCGAGCTGGAGCGGCGCGCGGAGAAGGGCGCGTACGTGTCGCTGATCGCCGACGGCGAGGCGCACCGGCTGTACGCCCAGTACGGGTTCGTGGGCACGGCTCCGGCCTCGGTGGGGATGCACCGGCTGGTGTGAGCCGAGGTGTTGCGACCTCGGAGGAGTGCGGTCCGGCCCGGTGGGCCCGCGCGCCCGCCGGACGGGCGGGTCGCGCGGGTCGTGGTGTCAGGAGTGGATGCCCTGGCCCGGGGTGAGGATCCCGGCCGGGTCGAAGCGGTGCTTGGCCGCCACCACGCGCCCCCACCGGTTGCCGTAGTGGCGGCGCCAGTCGGCGTGCGTGACGTCCGGGATCGCGCCGATCAGGTACCGCTTGCCGCCCAGCTGCACCGCCCGGTCGTACAGCCGGCGGTTGCGCCGCAGCGCGGCGGCGTGGTCGGCGCCCGGGAACGGGAAGGACAGCAGGTCGAAGTGGAAGCCGACCGGCTCGTCCGGCATCACCGTCATCGGACGGGTGAACACATCGGTGCGGAACGGGTAGAAGAGCAGCAGGCCGGCGCCCAGGTCCTCCGGCGTCAGCAGGGCGAGGGCCTCGCGGGTGAAGGTCCCGGCGGTCGAGGCGGGCAGGAAGAGGCTCATCCAGGGCTTGGGCTGCGACCAGAGCCCGGCCCCCTTCAGGAACCCGGCGAAGGCGTCGACCCGGTACGCATACTCGCGCGCCGTCTGGTCGGTGAAGGTCGTCTCGGCGGCGACGCAGCGCAGGCCGCGCACCAGCTTCGCCCGGTCCGGCGCGGCGGCGCCGTCGTAGAGGACGACGCCCTCCACCTTGTAGCGCCAGCCGGTCCCGGCCGCGTCGCGCGACACGTCGCCGACCTGGAGGTCGAACCGCCGCTCCAGCATCACCTTCTTCTGGTCCGCGAGGTAGGCGCCCAGGTCGTCGTAGAACAGGTTCAGGACGAGCGCCCGCTCCCGGGCCCGTACCAGGCGCAGGGTGGCGCGGACGATCAGCCCGGCCTGCCCGCCGCCGCCGAGCACGGCCTCGAACAGCTCGCGGTTGGTGCTCGCCGAGGCGGTCACCAGCTCGCCGGTGCCGGTGACGACGTCCACCGACTCGACCGTGTCCACCTGGAATCCGTGGCGCTGCACACCGCCGCCGATGCCGCCGACGCTCAGCGTGCCGCCCACCGACAGGTGCAGGTAGTCCGTCAGGCAGGGCGGCATCCAGCCCTGGGCGAGCGCGGCGTCCGTCAGCTGCGCCCAGGTGACGCCGGCCTCCACGACGGCGCGACCGGGGGTGATCCGGATGATCCGGTCCAGTCCGCGGGAGTCGATCGCCACGCCGCCGCGCACGCCGGCCTGGCCGTAGCTGGAGTGCGACTCCAGCTCCGCCGTCTCGCCGGTGCCGCTCTGGCCGTTCATCGCGACCGGGATGCGGTGACGGCGGGCGAAGCCGACCAGGGTGGCGACGTCGCGCACGGAGCCCGGCCGCAGCACGGCGCGCGGGGCGGCGGTCACCAGGTGTCCGAAGTCCCCGTCGAACCGGGCCAGGGTGGCGGCGTCGGCGACCAGGGTGCCGTCCAGCCGCGGCAGCGCCGCGAGGGTGTCGGTGCCGGAGGCGGCGTCGGCGCCGGCCGCGGTGGCCTCGGCACCGGGGGAGGCGTCCGGGGAGGCGTCCGGGGAGGCGTCCGGGGTGGGAGCCACGGCCCAGGAGCGGCTCACCGTGTTCCAGCCGACGACGGTGGCCGCCGCACCGACGATCACGCTGCGGCGGGGCAGAGCTGACTTGCTCATTCCAGATTTCTCCGATCAATCGTCATATGAGCAGTGTTGTATCGCAGTCGGTACGCCCACGTGCAACAGTCGCGGGCGGAACGGTTCGGTGACGGCCGGTCGGACGGTGCGAGTCGTCCGGAGTGCGGAGAGTGGTCTACACCACATAGGGGGTCAGGGGTAGGGATCCGGACACCCGTCGGACCCGCCCGACGTGCCCGCGACCAGGGCGGACGGCCGTCAGGAGCGGTTCGGGAGCGGGTGTCCGGTGGCCGGAAACCCGGTTGTCCGGCACCGGTGCCCCGGGGGAGAGTGGAGGTGTCGGGATCAAGGAACGGCAGGAACGGCAAGGAACGGATCCCGACGACCGAGGGCGAGCTGGGCCTGGGAGAGCCCAAGGGCCTGTAAAGCCCCCGCTTCGGCTGTGATGGTTCGAATCCATCCTCGCCCACCCTCGGACCGCGGCGGCACCCCTGCCGCAGCCTGTTCGCCCGGGTCCGTCCCACCCGGGCGAACAGGTGCCCGGATAGGCTCGGGCCCATGTTCGTCCTGGAACTCCCGTACACCGTGCCGCTCGACCGGATCGACGCCCGCCTGCCCGACCACGTGGACTGGCTGAACCGCCACTACGCGGACGGGACCTTCCTGGCCTCCGGGCGCAAGGTTCCGCGCGACGGCGGCGTCATCCTCGCCGTGGGCGAGGACCGGGCGGCGATCGAGGCGCTCGTCCGCACCGACCCGTTCGCCGTCGAGGGTCTGGCGACCTACACCGTCACGGAGTTCCTCGCCACCGTCGTCGCCCCCGTCCTGGAACCCCACCGGCAGCAGCTGCCCGGCTGAGGCAGCAGCCCCGGCTCCGCCCGTACGGCGTCGGTCGTCCGTCCGCGCGGCATCGTCCGGGTGTCGGTGCGGCGCCCGCGCGGTGTCGGCGGGGAAACGGCGGGGTGCCTCGCCGCCCCGGTTCGGAGACCGGTCGTGCACTGGCTACGATCGGTGAGCACGGGGCACAGAAGCGCCGGGCCGCGGGCCGGGCGCACGGCGAGACATTCCAGTGGGAGAAGACGATGGCACACGCACGGGCCGGTCAGCCGGCGCAGGCGGGCGACCTGGTGGACGTCGCGAGGCTGGTGACGGCCTACTACACGCTTCACCCGGACCCGGAGGAGCCGGGCCAGCGGGTCGCGTTCGGCACCTCGGGCCACCGCGGCTCCTCCCTGGACGCGGCCTTCAACGAGGACCACATCGCCGCCACCACCCAGGCGATCTGCGAGTACCGGGCGATCGAGGGCATCACCGGTCCGCTGTACCTCGGCGCCGACACCCACGCGCTGTCCGAGCCGGCCGCCGCCACCGCCGTCGAGGTGCTGGCCGCCAACGGCGTGACCGTCCTGCTGGACAGCGCCGACGGCTACACCCCGACCCCCGCCGTCTCGCACGCGATCCTCGCCCACAACCGCCGCAGCCCGCAGTCGCTCGCGGACGGCATCGTCGTCACCCCGTCCCACAACCCGCCCCGCGACGGCGGCTTCAAGTACAACCCGCCCAGCGGCGGCCCGGCCGGCTCCTTGGCCACCGGCTGGATCCAGGACCGCGCCAACGCCCTGATCCGCGAGGGCCTGCGCGGCGTCAAGCGGGTGCCGTACGCGCGCGCCCTGGCCGCGGCGACCACCGGCCGCCACGACTACCTCACCTCCTACACCGAGGACCTCGCCTCCGTCCTCGACCTGGACGCGATCCGCGCGGCCGGCCTGCGGATCGGCGCCGACCCGCTCGGCGGTGCCTCCGTCGCCTACTGGGGCCGGATCGCCGAGACCCACCGCCTCGACCTGACCGTGGTCAACCCGGTCACCGACCCGACCTGGCGCTTCATGACGCTGGACTGGGACGGCAAGATCCGGATGGACTGCTCCTCGCCCGCCGCGATGGCCTCGCTGATCGCCCGCCGCGACGAGTACGACATCGCCACCGGCAACGACGCCGACGCCGACCGGCACGGCATCGTCACCCCGGACGGCGGCCTGATGAACCCGAACCACTACCTCGCGGTCGCCGTCGACTACCTCTACCGCCACCGTGCCGACTGGCCGGCCGACGCCGCCGTGGGCAAGACACTGGTGTCCTCCTCGATGCTCGACCGGGTCGCCGCCGACCTGAAGCGCCAGCTGGTCGAGGTCCCGGTGGGCTTCAAGTGGTTCGTCGAGGGCCTGCTGGAGGGCTCGATCGCCTTCGGCGGCGAGGAGTCGGCCGGCGCGTCCTTCCTGCGGCGCGACGGCGGGGTGTGGACGACGGACAAGGACGGCATCCTGCTCGCCCTGCTGGCCGCCGAGATCACCGCCGTCACCGGCCGCACCCCCAGCCAGTACTACCGCGACCTGACGGACCGCTTCGGCGCCCCCGCCTACGCCCGGGTGGACGCCCCGGCCGACCGCGACCAGAAGGCGCTGCTCTCCCGCCTGTCGGCCGAGCAGGTCAAGGCCGGCGACCTCGCGGGCGAGCCGGTCACCGCCGTGCTCACCGAGGCCCCGGGCAACGGCGCGGCCATCGGCGGCATCAAGGTGTGCACCGAGAACGCGTGGTTCGCCGCCCGCCCGTCCGGGACCGAGGACGTGTACAAGATCTACGCGGAGTCCTTCCAGGGGCCCGAGCACCTCGCCCGGGTCCAGGAGGAGGCGCGCGAGCTGGTCAACGAGGTGCTGGCGGGGTCGGCGTCCGCCTGACGGCCTGAAGGTCTGCCGCCCGGCGCGGGGTCGTGCCGAGTGCCGAGTGCCGAGTCGTGCCGAGGCCCGGTGGGTGCACCCACCGGGCCTCGGCACGCGGTTCAGCCGGCCGGGACGAGCGCGGTCCCGACCGGCTGCCGGACGACGCGCCCGGCGTCCAGCTCCAGGTGCCCGCCGGAGAACCGCTCGCGCAGTCGGCGGTCGTGGCTGACGACCACCACCGTGCCCCGGAACCCCGCCAGTGCCGCCTCCAACTCCTCCACCAGGCCGGGCCGGTGGTGTGCAATCGGCTTTCCGGCCGGGGTGCTTGCCCCGCTTCAGCGGATGTCCGGGGCGGCCACGAACCACAGGGTGATCGGGGAGTCCAGCGGGACCACCGTGCCCGCGGCCGGATCGGTGCGGAGCGCCTGGCCCACGGGGTGGTCGCGGTCGGGGGTGGCGGAGGAGGTGACCTTGGTGAAATCGAGGTCCCGCAGCACCTGTTCGGCGTCGCCGCGGGTGCGGCCGGCGACGGCGGGAACCGGTGCCCGGCCGTCGGAGACCCGCAGGACGACGGTGCCACCCACCGGTACCTCGGTGCCGGCGGACGGTTCGCTGCCGAGGACCTGGCGTGCGGGCACCCGGCCGATGGCGACGACGGTGGTGGTGGAGCGCAGGCCGAGGCCGTTGAGCTCGGCCTCGGCGGTGGTCCGGTCGAGTCCGGCCAGGGCCGGGACCGCGACCGTCCGGGGCGGGGTGGTGACGGACGTGGTGGGGGGAGGGGACGGCCGGGTGGAGGTGGAGGAGGGCTTGGCGGAGGTGCCGGTGGAGGGCTTCACCTTCCCGCCGCCGCCACTGTTGCCGCCGGCGCTACCGCCACCGTTGCCGCCGGTGCCGGGGCGCCCGCCCGCCGGGCTCGTCGGGGCGATCGGTGGCGGGCTGAGCAGCGCGGGTCCGGCACCCGTACCGGGCCCCGCTGTGGCGGTGTCACCGCTCCGGCCGAGACCGAGGACCACGACGACCGCCACCAGTACCGCCACGAGCGCCACCAGTACGGCGATCAGCAGCGGTCCGCAGCCGCCTCCGGTCCGGCCGTCCGGCCGCCCGGGCCGCTGCGGCCGCCCCGGCTGCGGCGGGCGACCTGGTGAGGGCTGCCCGCCGCCGTTCCCCCCGCCCCCACGGCCCCGTCCGTTGCCGCGATCGAGGTCGACGTCGAGCTGCCCGGGCACGTCCACCGCGAACGCCGCGCAGGCCGCGCCCTGGTGAGCCGAGGTCGCGGCGACCCGGAGGGCGACACCGAACCGCGAGGGCAGCGCGCCCTGCACCTGGCCCACCGTGTCGGCCCCCAGCACGCCGAATCGGGAGGCGATGTCGAGGCCCGGTCCGGCCAGGTCCAGGGGCACGGTGTACCGCAGCTCGACCCGGCGGGTCGCCCCGGAGGCGAGCGGCGCCTCGGCCGACCGCCGGTCGAAGTCCAGCCGCCCGCGCACGGGTTCGACCGGTTCCAGGTGGAAGCCGGTGGCCCGGGGCCCGGCGTTGCACACGAGCAGGTCCACCAGCACCGTGCCACCGGCGATGCCGAACCGGCGCTCCGGCTCGCACCAGGCCCGCACCCCGGCGTCCGCGCCGGCCCGCAGATCGGTGCCGCAGTACTCGCCCGGGCAGTAGACGCCGAGCCGTTCGGCCCCGTCCGTCCGAGTACCGCACAGTTCGCAGTACAGCGCCATGGTCCCCCCTCGGTCCCGGCCCGCCCCGGAGGTACCCGGCCCGCCGCGAGGGGAACCTCCGCCGCGCGGACCGGGACCGGCCCGTGACCGGTCGACCGCGCACCCGTCATCGTCCGTTCGAGGGTTCTCGGTGGCCCGGCGCGATGCCCGGTGGCAATAATTGGGAAAGTTTCCTAACCAAATCTCTTGACCGTGCATCCTCACGCCGGGATTCTGTACGTCACCCTCCCCGAGGGTCCGTCCGTCCCAGGAGCCCCACCTCCGCCGCCTTCCCCCTCCGCTGCTCTCCGGCGATCTCCCCCGACCGCGAGGAGTCATGTGAACAGGCCCACCCGTCGCACCGTCCTCGGCGCCGCGCTCTCCGCCGTCACCGCCGCCGGAATCCCCCGAACCGCCGCCGCAGCCGCCGCCCCGGCCGCTGCCCTGAGCGTCTCCAGTTGGCAGCAGCGCTGGGCGCCGTCCGCCGCCGCCGACGGGCTCGCCGCCTTCGAGACGGTCGAGGACGACCGCGCCGGCTCCCACCCCGCCGGCCACCCGCACATCCGGGCGGAGAACGACACCTACCGCTGGACCATGCACACGGTCGACCGGGACTCCGCCACCGACCGGCAGCGGCACGAGGTCACCGGCATGCGAAGCCCGGCCGGCGGGGCCTTCCTGGAGTGGAAGGCCGGCCAGACCTGGCGCACCACCTACTCCCTGTACATCCCGTCCACGCTGAAGGCCACCACCACCTTCACCCACATCATGCAGATGAAGCAGCCCGGCAACGGCACCTCGCCGATCGTGGTCCAGTCGTTGCGCCGGGTCGCCGACGAGCAGACCATCGAACTCCAACTCCCCATCAGCAACGTCCTGGTGGGGCGGACCAGCCTGGATCCGCTGCACGACCGCTGGGTGGACGTGGACTTCCGGATCACGGTCGGCGACGGCTCCTCCGGGGCGGTCCGCTGGATCCTCCGCTCCGCCGGCGCCACCGTCGTCGACGTCGAGCGGACCGGCGTCGACACCTTCCTCGCCGACCGGGTGCGGCCCAAGTGGGGCATCTACCGTTCCCTCGGCGACACCTCCGGCTCGCTCCAGGACTGCTACCTGCTGACCAGGGCGATGCGCGGCTACCAGCTGGTGTCCGGCTCCTCCGGGGTCTACCGGGCCGACGAGGCCCGGGTCCCGCAGGGCACCCTCGACACCGACCACGCCGGTCACAGCGGCGCCGGGTTCGTCAACCTCTCCAACACCCCTGGGAGTTACGCCGAGTGGACGGTCCGGGCGGCGGCCGCCTCGACGGCCTCGCTGGAGCTGCGCTACGCCAACGGCACCACCGCCGACCGCCCGATGGACATCTCCGTCAACGGCACCAGGATCGCCGCCGCGCGGCCGTTCCCCCCGACCGCCGACTGGGACACCTGGACCACCAGCACCCTGCCCGTGTCGCTGAAGTCGGGGGCCAACACCGTCCGGTTCACCTCGACCACCGCCGACGGCGGCCCCAACCTCGACCGGATCACCGTCCGCTGACCCCCAGGAGGAGCACATGCGTCCGACAACCGCCGGCGGCGTGGGTCTCGCCGTCGCCGCACTGATCATCGGGACCCTGGCCGTCCCCCCGGCCCAGGCCCTCACCGCATCCGCCGCCACCGGAACGGGCCCGGCCGCTCCCGCCGCGAGCACCGACTACCAGGCCGAGTCCGCCGTCGTCGTCCAGGGCACCGTGGCCACCAACCACACGGGGTACACCGGCACCGGCTTCGTCGACTACACCAACGTCGCCGGCTCCTACGTCGAGTTCGCCGTCGCGGCCGGCTCGGCCGGCACCGCCTCGCTGGCCTTCCGCTACGCCAACGGCACCGCCACCGACCGGCCGATGGACATCGCCGTCAACGGCACCGTGGTCGCCGCAGGCGTCTCCTTCCCGGCCACCGCGGACTGGAACACCTGGGCCGACCGGACGCTGAACGCGCAGCTCCGGGCCGGGACCAACACCGTGCGCGCCACCGCGACCACCGCCAACGGCGGACCCAACCTGGACCGGCTCACCGTCGCCGCCACCGCCGACACCACCGCACCGAGCCGCCCGGGCCAGCCGTCCTGCACCGCCATCGGTCCCAACGGCCTGACCCTCGGCTGGCCGGCCGCCACCGACAACGTCGGCGTCACCGCGTACGACGTCTACGAGCACGGCAACAAGCTCGCCGAGACGCCCGGCGACACCACCACCAAGGTGCTCACCGGCCTCACTCCCGCCACCACGTACAACCTCAGCGTGATCGCCCGGGACGCGGCCGGCAATGCCTCCCCGGCCAGCGTCGCCGTGGACTGCACCACCACCGCCGGCACCGACCCGGCGCCGAGCGCGCCCGGCGCCCCCACCGTCTCCGGCGTCACCGCCACCTCCGCCGAGCTCGCCTGGGGGGCCGCCACCGACGACAAGGGCGTGGTGGCGTACGAGGTCCGCAGCGGCGCCGCCGTGCTGGCCACCGTCACCGGCAACCCGCCGGCCACCGGCACCACCGTCACCGGCCTGGCCTGCGACGCGCCGTTCACCCTGACCGTGGTCGCCAAGGACGCCGCCGGCGGCGTCTCCCCGGCCTCCGCCCCGGTCTCCTTCACCACCGGTGCCTGTCCGGCCGACGGCGGCGTCCCCGGCTCGCCGACCACCCTCAGCAGCGGCTGGACCGTGCCCTGGGGCGTCTTCTGGATGCCGGACGGCGCCGGCGCGCTGGTCACCGAGCGGGACAGCTTCAAGGTGTTCAAGCAGGCCAAGAGCGGCACCAAGACGGAGATCGGCGCCGTCCCCAACACCGTCACCACCGACGGCGAGGGCGGCCTGCTCGGCGTGGCCGTCGACCCCAACTGGTCCACCAACCACTACGTGTACTTCATGCACACCGCCGCCGAGGGCAACCGGATCGCCCGCATGACGTACAACGGCAGCACCCTATCCGGCTACACCGTCCTGCTCCAGGGCATCAAGAAGAACCGCTACCACAACGGCGGCCGGCTGGCCTTCGGCCCGGACGGCTACCTCTACGCCAGCACCGGCGACGGGCAGACGCCGAACCTCGCCCAGGACAAGAACTCCCTCAACGGGAAGATCCTGCGGATGACCACCGCGGGCAAGCCCGCCCCCGGCAACCCGTTCAACAACTACGTCTACAGCCTCGGCCACCGCAATCCGCAGGGCCTCGCCTTCGACCGCAACGGACGGCTCTGGGAGGCCGAGTTCGGCGACTCCAAGTACGACGAGCTCAACCTGGTCAAGCCCGGTGCCAACTACGGCTGGCCGACCTGCGAGGGCACCTGCTCCACCTCCGGCATGACCAACCCCAAGGCCACCTGGCCGGTCAACGTCGCCTCCCCGAGCGGCATCGCCATCGTGCGCAACGTCGTCTACATGGCGGCCCTGCGCGGCACCCGGATGTACCGCATTCCGATCAACGGCGACAGCGAGTCGGTCGGCACCGCGACCTCCTACTACGTCGGCACCTACGGCCGGCTGCGCACCGTCACCAAGGTCCCCGGCGCCGACCAGCTCTGGCTGACCACCACCAAC
Source organism: Streptomyces sp. TLI_053 (assembly GCF_900105395.1). Taxonomy (NCBI): domain Bacteria; kingdom Bacillati; phylum Actinomycetota; class Actinomycetes; order Kitasatosporales; family Streptomycetaceae; genus Streptomyces; species Streptomyces sp. TLI_053. The sequence goes on along the minus strand of NZ_LT629775.1, from coordinate 1,168,087 downwards.
GCGGACAACAACGGCAACCAGCCGGACGGCTCCGACAAGATCCTCAAGATCACCATCGGCTGACCCGCCCCGACCCGCCCCGACCCGGGCCCGCACCGCTCGGCCGGTGCGGGTCCGGCGGCGCGGTCCACTCCTGGTCCCGTGACCCCTGTGACCGTTCCCGACCACCTTCGGGGCACAAGGACGCTCGCGTACGGTTCTGGGGCGATTAGCCGTCATCGGCTGTTGCCTGGACCGCAATTGTTCATCCACCGGACGGCCGTCGGCCGGTCGGACGCCGAGATCCTCTACGGCATGCGAGTGCTGAGAAGATCGACGATCGCCGTTCTGGTGGCCCTGGCACTGGTCTGCGGACTGGTCCAGGCCGCCGGAGCGGCCGCCGCCGGCGGACGCCGGGCGGCCGTACTACCGGGGCCGGTGGCCACCGACCCCTTGCCACCGGGGCAGGTGTCCGGGCAGGCGAAGGCGGGGCCGGAGAGCGGCCGGACCCAGGAGATGGAACCGGAGTCCGGGCCGCTCCACGAGCAGGCCGAACGGATCCGGGTCGCGCTGGCCGAACGGCAGGCGCCACCGCCCGAGGTACCCGGACCGCCTTCGCCCGACGACACGGCGGGCGCCGCCGGGGTCGTCGGACAGCCGCAGAAGGCCGAGCCGGCGTCGCCGCGGAGCGCCCCGCAGGACGCCACCGCCGCCACGGCGGTCACCGCCGCTTCGGCGCCCGGGTCGGCGCGCACCACCGTCGGTGACGCCGTCCACCGCGGGCCGAGTGCCGAGGGGGCAGCGGCCGAGGGGGATTCGGCCGACGCGTCCGGCGGCGTGGTCCGGGCGGCGGCCACCTACGGCGCCACCTACGACCCGGCACCCTCGTTCGTCGAGAACCCGCGCTACGACAACCCGGGCCGCCAGATGGTGCGGGTCACCAACACCGGGAACACCGCCTGGGCGGCCGGAACGGTGAGCCTCGGCTACCACCTGCGCCGGAGCGACGGCGCGATCTACAACGACAACGGCACCGGCACCGTCATCAACGCGACGGTGCCACCCGGCTACTACGTGGACGTCAACGCGATCTTCCAGACGCTGCCGGCCGGTTCGTTCGTCCTCAACTGGGACCTGCGGACGCTGAACGGCGGCGGCAGCGGCTTCTACTCCGCGCAGGGCGTACCCGCCTCGCGCGCCGTGGGCATCAACGTCCCGCACTACGCGCCCACCGGGTACGTGTACGGCCCGGAGTACAACGCGACGGTCGACAGCCTCGCCCCCAACCTGATCTTCAACGTGGGAGCGGACCGCACCCAGAACAACTACACCGAGTTCCAGGTCTGCCCCGACACCTCACTGTCCGGCTGCTGGAGTTCCGGACAGAACCCCCTTCCCATGAACGGCTTCTCCGCGGCCGCCGTGCTCCAGCCGCCGGCCGGGGTACTGTCCTGGAACCGGACGTACTACTGGCGGGCCCGGGTCACCGACGCGAGCTACCCGAACACGCCGTGGTCGAACCTCTCGCCGTTCACCACCGTGGTCACCGCCGCCCCGGACACCCACCTCGGCCCGGGCCAGGCCGACCCGGCCGGGGTCGACCTCTACCAGGGCAACTTCAGCCACACGGACACCGACTTCACCCTGCCCGTGGACGGTGCCGTGGTCACCGTGGCCAGGACCTACAACAGTGCCAGTACGACGCCCGGTGTCTTCGGCCCCGGCTGGTCCTCGTTGCTGGACGTGCGCCAGGACGTGTCCGCGGACGGCTTCCTGACGGTCACCTACTCCAGCGGCCGCCGGATCCGTTACGGCCGCAACCCCGACGGCACCTACGTACCGGCCTACGGGCAGTCCGACGAGGCCCGCTACGCCAAGCCCGGTGCGGTGGGACTGGCCGACGGCACGGTCTACCTGTTCAACCCGGACGGCACACTGCACAGCATCACCGGTCCCGGCGGCCAGGTGAGCAACCTCAACTACACCGCGGGCCGCCTGAGCCGGATCGACCTGGGCGTCTCCCGTGCCCTCTACGCCACCTGGGACGGCAACGGCCGGCTCGCCGCGCTCTCCACCAACGGCGGAACGCCGCAGCGGCTGCCCGGCGTGCAGACCTGGACGTACGGCTACAACGGCCAGGGTGCGCTGACCTCCGCCTGCAACCCGCGCTGGGACGTGTCCGCGTGCAGCACCTACGCGTACGGCGGGCCGGGGCAGCGGCTGAGCACCATCACCCCGCCGAACGGGGCGGCCGAGACCGTCACGCTCGGCTACGACCCGGTCGACGGCCGGGTGACCACCGTCGCGCTCCCCAACGCCTCCGGCCCCGGCGGCGACACCTGGTCCTACACCAAGCGCGATCCGGTGCAGAGCAACGCGGCGTTCACGGTCCACGTGTCCGCGCCGACCGGGCTCACCACCGACTACCAGTTCGGCCCGCGCGGCGAGCTGTGGAACCGCTGGACCGGCACGCCCACGCCCCAGACCAACAACACCCGCACCTGGACGTACGACCGGGCCGGCCGGGTCGAGTCCCTGACGGACGAGAACGGCAACATCACCGAGTACTACCACGACGGCTGGGGCAATCTGCACACCGTCAACCAGGCGCGCGACGGGCAGAACCTGGTCAGCACCAGCTACCACTACTTCACCGGCGCCGGCACCACGTACGACCTCGACGACCCCCGGACGGGCAGGATCGTCGAGATCGTGGACCCGAACTTCCACCGGACCACGATGGCCTACAACGGTCACGGCGACCTGACCGCCGTCACCGCGCCCCCCACCGCCGCCGCCCCGGGCGGGGCCCGGACGACCTACGAGTACACCTGCGACACCGGCGGGGGCTGGAACCCCAACGCCGCCCCGGTCACCGTCAACGACCCGGCGGGCGGCGGCGGCAGGCAGCCCTGCGGCATGCTCGCCGCGACCACCGACCCCGACGGACGCACCACCCGCTACGGGTACGACTCCTTCGGCGAGCAGACCAGGATCACCACACCCGCCGGCGAGATCACCGATCTGTTCCACGACGGCCTCGGCCACCTCACCCGCAAGACCGTGACGCAGCCCGACGGCTCGCCCGCGGCGGAGACGACCTACGTCTACGACGGCGCCGGCCACCTCGTCACCCAGACCGACCCGGCGGTGAAGAACGAGATCACCGGGGTGGTCCACCAGCGCAGGACCGTCAACACCTACGACGCCAACGGCAACCTCAAGAGCGCCACGGTCTCCGACACCACGCCCTCGGCGAACGGCGGCGACGCCCCCCGCACCACGGCGTACGACTACGACACCCGCGGCCGGCAGACCGCCGTCCGGGTGAACGGCACGGGCACCGGGACCAAGACCTACGACGGCCTCGGCAACGTCGTCCGCAGCACCGACGGCAACGGCAACGTCTACACCTACACCTACCACCAGCGGACCGGCTGGCTGCTGGGCATCGCCATGCCCACCTTCGCCGACGACCCGGCGTCCCCCGGGACCACACGCCAGGTCCAGCTGGTCGCCTACACCTACGACAACGCCGGGCGCGTCGCCACCAGCCAGGACGCGATGGCCGCCCGCGTCGCGTACACCTACTCCCCGGACAACCTCAAGCTCACCGAGACCTTCACGGACTACCGGGACACCCCCGCCTCACCCGCCCGGGACCTCGTCCTGCACAGCTACACCTACGACCTGGCCGGGAACGTCCTGACCGACCTGGCCGGGGGCTCACGCACCACCACCCACACCTACGACGCCGACAACGCGCTGCTCAGCAGCACCCTCGACCCGGCCGGGCTCAAGCGGACCACCACCCACACCTACGACCCGGCCGGACTGCGGCTCACCAGCACGCTGTCCGACGGAGTCCGCACCGAGACCAGCGTCGACCAGTACGACCCGGTCGGCCGCCAGGTCCGTCGCACCGTCCGCAACGACGCCACCGCCGACCTGGTGACCGCCTACACCCGGGACGCCCGCGGCCAGCCGCTCACCGTCACCGACCCGCGCGGCATGCCGACGGCCGGCTCCACCCCGGACCCGGCGTTCACCACCACCCAGCGCTACGACTCCCTCGGCCGCCTGGCCGCGACCACCGGCCCGCAGGTGAAGGCGGAGGACGGCACCGGCGCCGCGCCCACCACCGTCGCACCGACCGACGCGCGCGGCTACAACACCTTCGGGGAACTCACCGACGTCCGCGACGCGCGCGGCCAGGTGACCCGGACCGTGTTCGACAACCGCGGCCGCCGGGTCGAGCTCGTCCACCCCACCTCCACCGAACCCAACGGCAATGTCGTCACCCCCAGAGAGAAATGGGCGTACGACAACAACGACAACGTCGTCGCCCGGACCGACCTGCTCGGGCAGACCACCGACATCACCTACGACGGGCGCAACCGCCCGGTCAAGGTGACCGCGCCGGCGGCCACCGCCGGCGGCACCCGGGGGGTCACCCGCTACGCCTGGAACGACGAGGGCAAACTGCTCTCCGAGATCGGCCCCACCGGCGCGCAGACCCTGCGCACCTACGACGGCATGGGCCGGGTCAGCACCCTCGTCACCGTCGAGCGCTACGTCCAGGGCCCGGGCGGCGCCCAGCAGTTCACCACCACCTACCGCTACAACCCGTTCGGCGACCTGCTGACGGAGTCCTCGAACGGCACCGGCGTCATCCGCAACTACAACGCGGCCGGGGAGATGGTCAACCGGACCGTCATCGGGCGCGCCACCACGGCCTACCACTACGACGTGGCCGGCCGGGTCGACCGGGTCACCGACGAGCTCGGGCGCCGGACCGACGTGACCTACGACCTCGCGGGCCGGGAGATCCGCCGCACGGTCGCCGACGACAACGGCGTCACCCTCTCCACCACCGCCTGGACCAACGACCGGGCCGGTCTGCGGACGGGCGTCACCGACCCGAACGGCAACACCTGGCAGGCCGCCTACGACGCCCTGGGCCGGGCCGAGAAGCTCACCGACCCGGTGCCCACCGACGCCGACGGGAACACCCTGGCCGCGCCGGTCACCACCTTCGGCTACGACGCCGCGGGCAACCGCACCCGGCTGACCGACGGCAACGGCAACGCGACCTACACCACCTACAACGCCTGGAACCTGCCCTCGGTCCGGACCGCGCCCGCCACCACCGCCCACCCGGCGGCGGCCGACCGGACCTGGCGGACCAGCTACAACGCGACCGGCGCGCCGGTGGCCACCACCGCCCCGGGCGGCGTCGCCACGGCCTCCGGCTACGACCTGCTCGGCCGGCTCACCGCCACCACCGGCAGCGGCGCCGAGGCGACCACCCAGGGCCGGCACTTCGGCTACGACCAGGCCGGCCGGCTGACCTCGATCGACGCGATCTACGGCACCGAGAACTTCGTCTACAACGACCGCGGCCTGCTCCTCGCCTACAGCCACCCGAGCTTCGCCGGGGACGGCGACGCCGTCTACGTCAACCAGTACGACGCGCTCGGCCGGACGACCGTCCGGTCCGGCGTCGCCGGCACCACCACCTTCGGCTACGACAACGCGGGCGCGGTGACCACCGCGACCGACTCGCTGACCGGCACCACCCGCAGCTACGGCTACGACCAGGCCGGTCGGATGACCGGCCAGACCGACACCACGGCCACCGGCACCGTCGCCACCCGCTACAGCTTCGGCTACGACGGGCTGGACCGCCCGCTCACCGAGTCGGCCTTCGACGCGGCCGGCAACCAGACCGGCCGGATCACCTACGGCTGGGACGCCAACGGCAACCTGACCAGTACCAGCGGCAGCGGAAAGCTGGTCGGACAGTCGAACCGGAGCTACCGCTACGACGCCGCCAACCGGCTGATCAGCACGACCGAACAGGACACCCGGACCGACTACGGCTGGGACGCCGCGGGCAACCGCACCTCGGCGACCGTCTCCACCCTGGTCGGCGGGGTCCGGACCGACCCCGTCACCACGACCGCCCAGTACGACCAGCGCAACCGCCTGATCCGCACCGACAGCCCGCAGACCGCCGCCTCCTACCAGTGGCAGCCGCGCGGCACCCTCGCCGCGGTGACCACCGAGTCCCTGCCCGAGGGCGACCCGGTCACCGTCCGCACCAAGTCCGACGCCTTCGACCAGCTGGTCGACGACGGCGGCACGGCCAACACCTACGACGCGCTCGGCCGGATGGTCCTCAGCAACGGCAGGAACGTCGAGTACGACGGACTGGGCGCCGAGCCCGTCTCCGACGGGCAGTGGCTCTACGCCCGTGACCTGGCGGAACGCCCGACCGGCGCCAAGTCCCTGGCCGGGCAGACGTCCTCGCTGCTCACCAATGTGCACGGTGACGTGATCGGCGCCGCCGACCCCGGCAACGGCGCCACCCGGGGGACCCGCAGTTACGGGGCGTTCGGCGAGCCGGGCGCCGGCACCGCCGGGCTCAGCCCGCTCGGCTTCCAGGGCGGCTGGACCGCGCCCTCCGGCAAGGTCGGCGCCCGGTCGCGCTGGTACGACCCCACCACCGGCGGCTTCACCGCCCAGGACAGCGCACCGGGCCCGGTCTCCGACGCCGCCTCCGCCAACCTCTACGGCTACGGCGCGGCCAACCCCACCAGCCGGGTCGACCCGGACGGGCACTTCTCGATCGGCGTCATCGGGAGCACCTTCAGCGAGATCGTCGCCGGGCTGGGCGACGTCGCGGCGGCCGGCGCCGAGATCATCGCCGGGGCGGCCCCCGAGGTCGCCGAGGCGATCGGCGCGGGCCTGCTGGAGGCCGGGGTCGACGTCGCGGCCGGGGTGGCCTGTGTGATCGGCTGCCTGGAACTGCTGATCGTCGGCGTGGTCGTGGTGGTCGTCGTCGCCGGCGTCTACTACACGATGCAGGTCAGCGCCGACGGCTCGCTCGACCCGACCTCGACCGGGAGCCCCGAGACGGCCCCGATCGCGGTCGACCCGATCACCTCCGAACCCGTCGGCATCGACGCGCCCGTCGGCGACCCGGTCCGGGCACCCACACCGGAGGCCGGCCCACCGCTCCCGCCGCACGGCCCGCCCACCCCGCCGGAGGTCCGCCGGCCGGTGGCCACGTCGACGACCAGCACCAACAGCTGGTCCGAGACCAGTAGCTGGTACGACGAGACGTACCTCTACAACCGCACCGACAACTACGTCCGGACCACCACCACGTACTACCTCGACGGTGTCCAGACCGGCCAGCCGTCGGTCCGCACCGACCACAGCTGGGTGCTCACCTGGCAACTGCTGATCGACACGTCCAACCCGGTCGTGATCGAGACCCCGGTCCCGGGCGAGGCCCAGAAGCCCGTCGACGGCCAGGGCACCGCCCGCCCCGACGGCACCTGCGGCAGCGGAGGTGCCCCGACGGCCTGCGCCGGCGAGGAATCGGCGCCCAGACCGACCCCGGACGGCAGGGGCGGTGGAAAGGGCCGGAACCCGCGCGGCGACACCTGCACGCCCGAACCCGACGACGCCGGCGACTGGATCGACCCCAATCTGATCAACTTCTCGCAGCGCACGGTGACCAAGAGCGACTACCTGGCGCTGATGCTCCAGGGCCTGTGGAACTGGAACCGGCCCGGAACCGCGTTGCGCGTCATCGACCGGGGCGGACAGCTGGTCTCGTACGACAACCGGCGGCTCAAGGCCGCCCGTCAGATGCGGGCCTTGGACCCGGACTACCGGGTGAAGGTCGAACGGGTCGACCCCAACGCGCCGAACCCCGAGAAGTCCAGCGGCATGTCCTGGGACAAGAGCTTCAAGAAGCGCCAGGGCAGCAAGCGCAACTGGGACGAGAACGGCTGTGGCGTACCGTGGAAGGGTCTCTTCGACCTCCCGGACGACGAGTAGGAGTGAACGTGGCCACTACTGGCCCTCTGATCACCGAGCTGTGGCGGGCGGGCACCGCGCCCACGCTCAACGGCCTCTATCGGGCCGACGGTTCGGCCCGGGGCGCCGAGGTGGGCGGTCCGGACCTGCCAAGGTTCGAGCTGGGCGCTCCGATCGATCTGGAGGTCTTTCTCGCCGACGATCCGGAGAACGACGTCGTCGATGTGGACATCGCGGCGGAGGCCGAACTGCCGGACGGCTCGGGTTCCGTCTGCTGCGGCTACGGTGACCTCGGGGCCGACGGGTTCTTCGCCCGACTGGACGGGGAGCGCAACCTGCGCTGGATCGTCATGCTGCTCAATTCCAATCCGTTCGTCCGGGTGAGCGTCGAAGGGACGGTGGTCACGTTCGTCAACAATCTGGACAACACCGTCACCGTCGACCTCACCGATCCGGACTTCGCCTGACCCGATCCGGACGGTCGCGTCACACCATCGGCCCCCGACACCCGGCAACGACCGGCTGTCGGGGGCTCGGTGCTTCCGGGAGCCAGTACTGTCGGAGCCCGGTGACGCGGAGGAGGGCCGGTATGCGCAAGGTGACGTACTCGATGGGCATCTCGCTCGACGGTTACATCGTCGGGCCCGACGGCGGTTTCGACTGGTCCGGTCCCGACGAGGAGGTGTTCCGGCTCGCGCTCGACGAGATCCGGGGCGTGGACGTGCATCTGATGGGGCGGCGGCTGTACGAGACGATGCTGTACTGGGAGACCGCCGAGCAGGACCAGTCGCTCGACGAGACCGAGCGGGAGTGGACCGCGCTCTGGAACCCGCTGCCGAAGGTGGTGTTCTCCACCACGCTGTCGGAGGTGCGGGGCAACGCCCGGCTGGCCACCGGCACGGTCGCGGAGGAGATCGCCCGGCTGCGGGCCGAGCCGGGGGAGGGGGAGATCGCCATCGGCGGTGCGACCCTCGCGGCGGCGGTGGCCGCGGCGGGCCTGATCGACGAGTACCGGCCCCGGGTGCACCCGGTGCTGCTCGGCGGCGGCATTCCGTACTTCCCCCGGCACGAGCGCCGGGAGGACCTCGAACTCCTGGAGACCCGCACCTTCACCTCCAAGGTCGTCCACCTCCGCTACCGGGTGGTGCGCTAGCCGCGTCGTTCGAGCCGTTCCCCGGCCGTGCGGTGGCCGGTTCGGGCCACTGCCCGCGCGGGGGTGGGCGGCGCACTACGTTCCGGAGCAGGGAGGCCCGCCCGTCCGGGGGCGGGCGGCGGAGCGAGCGGGGAGCACGGCTGATGGCCGATCAGACGGTGGACGACCGGAACCTGTGGCGGTCGGTGTACCGCGAGGACGGTGGCTGGGGGCCGGACTCGCGGTTCCCGGGTCACACGAGCGCGGCCGCACCGGTCCTGGTGGCGCTCGAGGACGAACTGCTCTGCCTGCACCTCGGCGAGCCGTACGGCAAGGGCGAGCACGACGTCCTCGACCTGCGGTGGACCGGGATCGTCCCGGACGGGGCGCGGCGGCGGGCGGCGGAACTGGACGCGCTGAAGGAGCGGACGGCCGGCCAGGCCGGGCGGGCCGAGCCGGACGCCGGGATCGCGGCCGCCGAGGCGGCGGTGGCGGAGGCGGTGACCTGGGCCCCGGACGCCGTCGTCGACACTGCGGTGCACTACGAGGGCGCCACCCGCGTCCGGTACGAGAACGCGGTGAGCACCGGGACCCCGGCGGCGGCCGTGCACAACGGCGCCGCCCACGTCCTGCTGACGGTGCGGGACGCCGAGGAACCGGACTCGCCGGTGCGGCTGGTGGAGCTCACCTACGGCCGGCCGCCGGGGGCCGGAGCGGACGCCGCCCGGGTGTGGCGGGAGGGCCGCGCACTCCCCGTCCCGGGTGCCGAGGGGGCGGCCCTGGTCCCGTTCCGGGGCACGCTGCACGCCTTCGTCCCGGACGTCGAGGGCGGCGTCCACTGCGTCCGTGACGAGGCGTCGGGGCAGTGGCGGCGCCTGGAGGAGCCCGTCGAGGCGCTGGCGGGAGCGTCGTCCCTGGCCGCCGTCGTGCACCGGGACGGCGTCCACGTCCTCGCCGGGGACGGTACCGGCCGCCTGGCGCACGTGGTGTTCGACGGTACGGCCTGGACCGCACCCGTCGAGGTCGCGGTCGCGGTCGCGGTCGGTGCGCACGTCGCGCTGGCCTCGTCGGACGGCGCCCTGCACGCCGTGTTCCCCGGTCGGGGCGGGCCGCGGCTGTTCCACACCGTGTTCGACGGCGGGGGCTGGACGCCGCCGGTCGCGGTCGAGGGGCACGACTCCCGGCACACCCCGGCCCTGCTCGCCCTCACCGACGGGCCCGAGGGGGACCGGCGGAGCGCGCTGCTGATGGTCCACCGGGGTGTGGACGACTTCGTGCCGCCCCCGCGCCCGGCCCCGCCCGCCGCGCCGTCGGTGACCGGTACCGGAGGCTGGGTCGTCGGCGCCACGGTGGAGGGTTACGGCAGCGGCCGCTGGTCGCGGGCCCGCGCCCACGTCGAGGCGGGTCCGGCGGAGTTCGACGACGACGGCCGGGCCACCAGGGGTGTCCTGGCCGAGGCGCTCGTCCGGGCCGAGTACTACTGGGGCTTCTGCTACCAGGCCGACACGGCCGGGATCGCCGGCCGCGCCGCCCTCTACGAGGTCGTCGCCGCACCGGACGGCGGCGAGCGCCTGGAGCACCGGAGCGACCAGGACCGGCACTTCACCGCCACCGCCGGCGCGGTCTCCCGTTCCACCCTGACCTGGACCGACCTGGACCCCGGAACGTACGAGATCCGCTTCACCGGACGGCGCAGCGGCGGCTACTGGTCCGCCACCGGAACCGCGGGCACCGTCGGTGCGGACCTCGGCGACGCGGACCTCGCCGTCTCCACCGTTCGCGTCACCCTCTGACCCGCCGCCGGGGTCCGGGCGGCGCCCGCCCGGACCCCGGCTCTCAGGCCCGCCCCCGCAGGCCGTCCAGGACGGTGTCCGCGAGGCGTTCCGGCAGGTCCGGCTCGATCGGGCGGTGGCCGAGCAGGGCGCGGGTCTGGAGGGGGGAGCAGAGCAGTTCGAGGGCGAGGCCGGTGTCGGTGCCGGTGGGGAGTTCGCCGCGTGCGACGGCCCGGTCGACGATCGCGCCCGCCAGTTCCAGGCGGGACTGCCAGAAGCTCTCCCAGGTTTCGGCGAGGCCGGGGTCGTCGGAGCTCAGCGCGGCCGCCCGGGCGACCGCGCGGCCCGCCGGGGTGGCGAGGTAGCCGGCCAGTGCGCGGGCGAAAGCGGCCAGGTCCGTGCGCACGTCACCGGTGTCGGGGACGGGGATGCCCTCGCTGCTCCCGGCCAGCACGGCGTCCAGCACCAGCTTCTCCCGGGTGCCCCAACGCCGGTACACCGTGGTCTCGTTGACGCCGGCTCGGGCCGCCACCGCCGCGATGCCGAACCGGGCGACACCCTCTTCGGCCAGTACCTCCAGGGCGGCGGCCAGAACGGCCTGCCGGACCCGCGCGGCGCGGCCGCCCGGGCGGCGGCGGATCGGGTCCGCGTCTTCCTCGGTCATGTGTCGATCACCTCGGTCACCACCCTAACGCAAGACCACTTGCGTTAGGTGCTGTCCAGGCGCATAGTCGTTAACGCAAGCGTTCCGGCTTTAAGCGCAATGGGAGGAACCATGTCCTTCACCTGGCCCGTGGACCCGCAGGACCTGTTCGTCGAGCGCCACCCCCAGATGACCCTCGGTCTGCCCGCCGTGGAGGTGGACGCGGTCCGCGCCGCCGTCACCGAGATGTGGCCGGACCGGCCGGGCGGCTGGGTGTACGAATGGTCCGCCCTCGCCGCCCGCCACGCCGCGGCGGGCCGCCACCGCCTGGCCGCGCAGGCCTACGGCTGGGCCAAGTTCCCCGCCCTGGCCGACGGTCCGAAGCGCACCGCGCTCGCGCGCCAGGTCGAGCAGTACGTCCTCGCCGCCCCGGACTTCCCGGTGGAGTTCGAACGCCGCACGGTCGACGTCCCGTACCTCGGCGGTGAGGCCCGTCTGCCGGTCCACCTGATGGCGGCCCCCGGACTGCCCGCCGACGCGCCGGTGGTCCTGGCCAGCGGCGGCGTGGACTCCTGGAAGACCGACCTGCACGGCATGTGGGAGGGGCTCGCGCTCACCCTGCCCGCCCGGCTGCTGCTGTTCGACCTCCCCGGCACCGGGGAGACCGCCCACCTGCCGATGACCCCGGACGGCGGGGCCGAGGTGATCGCCGGGCTGGTCGCCCTCGCCCGCACGATCGGCAACGGCAGGGTGGGCCACTTCGGCATCTCGATGGGCGGTCACTACTCCGCCCGGACGGGACTGACCGGCGCCGTCGACGCCGCCGTGGTGCTCGGCGGCCCGGTCGAGCGGTCCTTCGCCCCCGGGCGAGGCTTCGCCTTCGGCATGGACGGCATCGTCGGCAACGCCCTGGGCTTCGACGCGCTGCCGGGCACGGCCGAGCGGGAGGCGGCCTTCGCCGCCTTCGACCTGCGCGCACTGCTGGACCGGGACACCAACGGGCCGATGCTGGTGGTCAACGGTGCCGAGGACGTCCATGTGCCGGTCGAGGACACCCTGGTGTTCGAGGGGCGCCGGGACACCGGGGTCGTGCTGATCCCGGACACCGGCCACTGCGCCATCTCGCGCTTCGGCGAGGCGATGGCCGTGATCACCCCCTGGCTGGCGGACGCGCTGTCCCGCTGACGCGCGCCGCCTGCTCGCCGCCTGCTCGCGCCTGCGTGCCGCCGGCTCGCCGCCGGGCCGGTGCTCCCGGGAGCGGTTGCGCGCAGGGCGCGGCGACCTGCGGAGGCCGCCACGGCACCGTGGCGGCCTCCTGTGCTCGTTGGCCGGTCCGTCCGACCGGGGTCGGCGCGCCCCGGTCAGCCGATCCGGATCAGCCCGGCGCTCGCGGTGGCGGGCTGGAGGGCCGGGCCGCCGGCGTAGGCGGCGGTGTAGCCCAGGTTGAGCAGGACGGTGAGGACCGGGCAGGGGCCGCTGCAGGCGGCGGTGCCGTTGGCACCGGTGACGGCGGTGCAGACGGTGGTGGAGCCGACGGTGAAGGTGATCGTGGCGCCGGCCACCGGGAGGCCCGTGACGGTGTCGGTGAGGGTGGCCGACAGGTTGAGGTTGACGCTCAACTGGCCGGGGGCGATGGAGAGCAGCAGCGGCGCCGCCGTGAGCCGGGTGGTGTCCCGGGTGTAGGTGTAGCGGTCGGAGGCGGTGGCGGTGCTGGTGCCGGCCGGGGTGGTGACGGTGACGTCGACGGGTCCGGCGGCGCTCGCGGCGGGGGCGGTCGCGGTGATCCGGGTGTCGCTCTCGACGGAGAACGACGTGGCGGCGGTGGCGCCGAACGCGACGGCGGTGGCGCCGGTCAGGTGGGTGCCGGTGATGACGACGGCGGTACCGCCGGCGGCCGGGCCCTGGGCGGGTGCGATGCCGGTGACGGTGGGCGCCGGGTCCTGGTAGGTGTACCGCCCGGCGGGGACGGTGCGGCCGGAGGCGGTGAGCGTCACGTCCACGGCGCCGGCCGGGTGCGGCGGGACGGTGGCGGTGACGGTCGTGCTGTTGACCACCGTGACGCCGGTCGCCGGGGTGCCGCCGAAGTCGACGGCCCGGGTGCCGGCCAGGTGGGACCCGGTGATGGTGACGGTGGTGCCGCCCGCGCTCGGTCCGTGGTCGGGGGCGAGGGCGGTGACGGCCGGTGCGGCCGGGGCCGTCGCCAGCGCGAACGGGGTGTTCCCGACGGGGACGGTCGCGGTCACGGTGTTGGTGGCGGTGTCGATCACCGAGAGGGTGTTGCCGCCGCCGTTGGTGACGTACACGGCGCCGCCGTCCGGGTCGGCCAGCACGGCGGTCGGGATCGAACCGACCGGCACGGTGGCGACGACGGTGACGCTCGCGGTGTCCAGGACCGACACCGTGTTGGCGTTCTCGTTGGCGATGTACGCGAGGTGTCCGTCCGGCGAGACGGTGACGCCCGCCGGGCCGCCGCCGACCGGGACGACCGCGCTGATGGTGTCGGTGGCGGTGTCGATCACGGAGAGGTTGTTGCTGTTGAAGTTGGAGACGTAGACGTGCGCCCCGTCGGGGGCGACCGCCAGCCCGCTCGGGGTCCTGGCATCGGGCCTGGCGACGGTCGCGGTGACGGTGTTGGTGGCGGTGTCGATCACCGACACCGAGCTGCCGACGAAGTTGGCGACGTAGGCGCGCCGGCCGTCCGGGGTGAGGCCGATCGCGAAGGGCTGGTTGCCCACCTGCACGGTGGCGGTGACGGTCCGGGTGGCGGTGTCGATCACGTCCACGCCGCCGATGCCGGGGCTGAGGAACCGGCCGACGTAGGCGTGCGCGCCGTCCGGGGCGAAGCTCACCGGTCCGGGGAGCCGGCCGACCGCGATGGTGCCGGAGACGGTGTTGGTGGCGGTGTCGATGACCGAGACGGAGTCCGAGCCGTTGTTGGCGACGTACGCCTGCGTGCCGTCGGGGGAGACCGTCACGCCCTCGGGGAAGCTGCCGACCGGGACGGTGGTGATGACCGTGCCGCTCGCCGGGTCGTAGGCGGTGACGGAGTTGCCGCGCAGGTTGGCGATGTAGACGGGCCGGACGGCGGATTCCGCGTGCGCCGTCACGGCCGGGAGGACGGCGCCGAGCGTGCCGAGCATCGCGGTGGCGACGGCCGCCGCCGTAGCTCGCCGCAGTCTTCGCCGTCGTCGCGGCCGACCCGTCCTGCTGTCGGGGACCAGTGCCATGTGCTCCACCTCTCCGCGGGATGCGAGCAGCCCGGCCGCGCGACCGGGCACAGACTCATCACGTTATCCGCAGAATTCCTGACCTTTTGTCGGATGAGAGATGGTGGACGGTTCTGCCCGTTCGTCGGTGGAATGCGATCGTTCGGGATCGCCGGTGCTGTGTGTGATCGCCGGTGCTGTACGGGATCTGCTGCACGGGGGCGCCCCCGGCGCTGCGCTCGGGCGTGGGTCCGTGGGTCCGACAGCACGCCCTACGGCCGGACGGCGCCCATGTAGGGCATGACGCCGATCGGGAGGACCTCGATGTTCTTGCCGGTCCGGGGGGCGTGGATCATCTTGCCGTCGCCGATGTAGACGCCCACGTGGTGCAGGTCGTTGTAGAAGAAGACCAGGTCGCCGGGCTGGAGGTCGCCCCGGGCGATCCGGGCGCCGACCTTCCACTGCTCCTGGGAGGTGCGGGGAAGGCTGACGTCGGCCGCGCGGTAGGCGGCGCCGGTGAGGCCGGAGCAGTCGAAGCTGCTGGGACCGGTCTTGCTCCAGCCGTAGGGCTTGCCGAGCTGGGCGTAGGCGAACTGCACGATGGCGGCGGCGCGCCCGCCGGCGGCCGGCGGGGCCGGGGTGTTCGCGGCCGGTGCCGGGGTGTTCGCGGCGGGGGTCTGCGGGGCCGGTGCCGGGGTGTTCGGGGCCGGTGTCTGCGGGGCGGCGGTGGCGCCCTTGCCCGAAGCCTCCTTCGCGGCGGCCTTGGCCCTGTCGGCGGCCTCCTTCTCGGCGGCCTTGGCGCGCTCGGCGGCAGCGGCCTGCTGGGCGGCGGCCCTGGCCCTGTCGGCCGCTTCCTGGGCGTTGATCCTGGCGCGGTCCTCGGCACTGAGCCTGTTGAGCAGCGCCTCGGACTGGGCGAGCTTGCTCTGGATCTGGGTCTTCTGGGCGTTGAGCGAGGCACCGACGGCGTCGAGGTCGGCGAGGGTGGCGGCGGCCTCGGCGCGCTCCTGGTCGAGCTTGCGCTGTTCGTCCTGGGCCCGCCTGAGCAGGTTCGTCCAGGAGTCGGCGACCTGGCCCTGCACCGAGGCGCGTCCCAGGTAGCCGGCCGGGTCGGAGTCGAGCATCAGCTGGATGCCCGGGTCGATGCCGTTGGTGCGGTACTGCTCGGCGCCCACCACACCGAGCTGGGTGCGCAGTTCGTTCATCGCGTCCTGGCCGCGGGCGAGCTTCTCCTGGATCCGGTTGGCCTCGCCCTGGAGCTTCTGCTGCTTCTCCTGGAAGCCGTTGTAGCGCTCGATCGCCTGCTCGGCCTCCTCGTTGAGCCGGTCCACCTGCTCCTTGACGGAGGCGAGGGTGGGAGCGGGCTCGGCACGGGCCGCGCCGGAGGCGAGCACCGTCCCGCCGACCACGGCCGTGGTGAGGACCGCGAGGCGGGCCCGGCTCGGCGGGCTGGGCTTTCGACGCTTTCCCATGGCGGAGGGTGCTCCTTCGGGCGGGCTGAACGGACACTGAAGAAACGTTCCGGGGATCTTCGCGGGTTCAGCCCGGGGCCCGGCGCGGCCCGAAAGGGCAGGTCGAGGGCGTGCCGGAGCCCCTCCCCGCAGCGGTGCGGGGAGGGGCTGGGAGGGGCGGGAGGGGCCGGGGAAGGCTCAGCCGGCGACGAAGTAGCCGGTCAGGTCGGCGATCACGTGGGTGAATCCGTCGGAGTGGTGGTAGATGTCCACGGAGCCCGGGGCACCGCCCAACTGGGCGGTGACGCCGTTGGCCACCGTCTGGCCGGCCGCGAAGTTGAGGTTCGACGTCCCGGGGCGGCCGGCCCCGTCGGCGGCGAAGACCTCCAGGTGTCCGTCGGCCCGAGGTTCGGTGACGGTCACGTTCAGGGTGGCGGCGGTGGCGTCGGCCGGGACCCCGGCGACCCCGGCGACCGGGAACTCCAGCGTGCTGAAGGCCCAGGCGCCGTATCCGGGACGGGTGTCGAGCAGCCGGGTCTGGTCGGTCACCGCGCTGTAGAGGTTGTGGCCGGACGGGCCGTAGAAGCCGACGAGGTCGACCACGAGGTCGGTGGAGCCGGTGTTGAAGAGCTTGACCTTCCCGTCCGCGCCGACCGGGACCACGACCTGGTTGGCGACGGTCCGGCCCGGTCCGTAGCTGACGTTGGAGCCCTGGTTCGGCAGGGTCTCGCCGGAGGCGTACGCGACGACGAAGCCCTCCTTCGACGGGTCGACGGCGGTGACGTTCAGGACCACGGCCTTGGCGCCGGCCGTGCCGAGCTCCTCCCGGGCGACGTCGGCGGTGACGATGCTTCCCCAGCCGAGCCGCCCGCCCTCGACCCGGGTGTCGGCGAGCCTGGTCGGGCGGACCGGGTCGTACTTCTGGGCCGGCCGCTCCGGGGTGCTGGGCACGTAGTAGCCGAGGACGTCGGCCACGACGTCGGTGGTGCCCGCGTTGTTGTAGACGCTGATCTCCGGGGTGTCGTACCGCCCGTTCGGGGCGAGCGCGACGGTGACCGTGTTGGAGACCGTCTCGCCGGCCTTGAAGTTCAGCGTCGACGTGGCGGGAACACCCGGCAGGCCGGCGTCGCGGCGGACGGTGAGGTAGCCGTCCGCGGTGGTGTTGGTGGCGGTCACGTTGACCACCACGGCGGTGGCGTCCGCGGGGACGGCGGCGTAGTACTGCGGGGCGTGGTTCCTCCAGCTCACGATGGGAACGTGGAAGTTCTCGCCGGCGGCCAGCGGGTGCCAGGTCCGCGTCCAGTTCTGGTTGTTGCGGGTGTCGAGCACCCGGGTGATGCGGAGCGGCACGAAGGCGGCCGGGGCGGTGGCCCCGTCGGTGCCCGCGGACACCGCGGCCGGCGCGGTGCCGGGTGCCGGGGCCGGGGCGGCCGAGGCGGTGGTGACGGGCAGGGTGAGGACCAGGGCCGTGAGCGCGGCGACGGCCATGGCGGAACGGGTACGCATGAGTGGATTCCCCCAGGGAGCGGTGTGCGCGGGCTGTTTCCGACAGCCTGCGTATCTGCGGACGACTGAGCCGTCGTTCCGACGACGAATGACTTCGGGAAAGTTCGACGGCGATCCAGGGTGCGCCGAACGACCGTAAGGTGGGTGTGTTTCTTGCGGCAAGGACTTTTTCGGCCCCCCCGCGGCGCGATCGGCGGCGATCCGTCGGGCGTCGCCGGGGAGCAGCGGGGCGGGGCGGCGGGGAGCGGCGGGGCGGGGCGGCGGCCGGGGGAGCGGGCGTCCCGTTGCCCTCCCCGCGCCGCCGTGCGGGGAGGGCAACGGGATGCCGGGTCAGCCCTGGACGAAGTAGCCGGTCAGGTCGGCGATCAACTGGCTCCGGCCGGCGGCGTGGTGGTAGATGTCCACCGAGCCGGGGTCGCCACGGAGACCGGTGGTGACGCCGTTGGCCACCGTCCGGCCGGCGTCGAAGTTGAGGTTCGACGTCCCGGGCCGCTGGAACAGGTCGTCGGACTCGAAGACCTCGAGGTGTCCGTCGGCCTGCGGCTCGGTGACCGTCATGTTCAGGGTGACGGCGGTGGCGTCGGCCGGGACTCCCGAGATCCCGGCCACCGGGAGCCGCCGGGTGCTGAAGGCGAGCTCGCCGGAGCCGTAGCGGGTGTCCACCAGGCGGCTCTGCTCGGTCATCGCGCTGTAGAGGTTGGTGCCCGAGGGGCCGTAGGCACCGACGATGTCGACCACGAGGTCGGTGGAGCCGGTGCTGAAGAACTCGATCGTTCCGTCCGGGCCGACCGGGACCACCACCTGGTTGGCGACGGTCCGCCCCGGTCCGTAGTTCACGTGGGAGCCTTCGAAGGGCAGCGGGCTGCTGGCCTGGTGGGCGACGACGTAGCCCTCCGTCGACGGGTCGACGGCGGTGACGTTCAGGACCACCGCCCTGGCGTCGGTGGTGCCGAGGTCCCGCCGGGCGACGACGGCGCTCACCACGCCGCCCCGGTCCAGGCGCCCGCCCTCGACCCTGGTGTCGGTGAGGCGGGTCGGGCGGATCGGTGCGTACTTCTGGCCCGGCAGCTGCGGGGTGCTGGGTATGTAGTAGCCGAGGATGTCGACCACGACGTCGGTGGTGCCCGCGTTGTTGTAGACGTTGATCTGCGGGCTGGTGCCCGCCCCGCGCGGGTCGACCGCGACGGTGACCGTGTTGGAGACGGTCTCGCCGGCCTCGAAGTTGAGCGTGGACGTGGCCGGCGCCCCCGGCATGTTGCCGTCGCGGCGGACGGTGAGGTAGCCGTCCGCGGTGGGGTTGGTGGCGGTCACGTTGACCACCACGGCGGTGGCGTCCGCCGGGACGACCGGAATCTCGCGCGGGGTGTGGTTCTTCCAGTTGGAGAGCGGGACGTCGAAGCTCTCCCCGGGCTGCAGCTTCCGGGCCTGCGCGGCCGGGGTCTCCTGGTAGCTGCGGGTGTCGAGCGCCCGGGTGATGCCGAGCGGTACGAAGGCGGCCGGGGCGGTGGCCCGGCCGGGGCCGACGGGCGGGCCACCGGGGGTGGCCGGTGCGGCCGAGGCGGTGGTGACGGGCAGGGTGAGGACCAGGGCCGCGAGTGCGGCGACGGCCACGGCGGAACGGGCGCGCATGAGTGAATTCCCCCCAAGGATTGGTGTGTTGCAGGCCATCCCCCTGGCCTGCATTCCTATGGACGGCCGGTCCGGCGCATCGGTTGCGAGGAATTCCGGGGAATTTTCGGCCGCGGATCCGGGGCTCCGCAAACCCGGCAAACCGGGTGGGAATATCCCCTTCGCGGGCGCGGATGCGCTTTTGCTGTCCGAATTATGACGACCTGTCGGAGAAGAGCGGCCGGTGGTCCTGTCCGCAGCGCCGCCGCCCTCCCCGTGCCAGGCGGGAAGGGCGGCGCCGAGTACCCGTCAGCCCTCGACGAAGTAGCCCGTCAGGTCGGCGATCAGCTGGCTCGGGCCGGCGGAGTGGTGGTAGACGTCCACGGCGTGCTGGACGCCGCCCTGGTCGGTGGTGACGCCGTTGGCCACCGTCCGGCCGGCGTTGAAGTTGAGGTTCGACGTGCCGGGCCGGCCGCCCTGGTCGGCCGGGTAGACCTCCAGGTGCCCGTCGGCCTGTGGCTCGGTGACGGTCATGTTCATCGTCACGGAGGTGGCGTTCTCCGGGACCCCGGCGGTACCCGTCACCGGCAGCCGGCGGGTGCTGAAGGCGGGCTGGCCGCCGTCGTAGCGGGTGTCCAGCAGCCGGGTCTGCTCGGTCACCGCGCTGTAGAGGTCGTGCGCCCAGGGGCCGTAGTAGCCGATGACGTCGATGACGAGGTCGGTGGAGCCGGTGTTGAAGAGGTTGATGTTCCCGTCCGGGCCGACCGGGACCACGACCTGGTTGGCGACGGTCCGGCCGGGCCCGTAGTTCAGGTGGGAGCCCTCGATCGGCAGGTCGCTGCCGGAGGGGTAGGCGACCAGGAAGCCCTCGGTCGACGGGTCGACGGCTGTGACGTTCAGGAGCACCGACGTGGCCTCGTAGGTGCCGAGGGAGTCCCGGGCGACGCCCGCGGTCACGACGCTGCCCCAGCGGAGCCGTCCCCCCTCGGTCCGGGTGTCGGTGATCCGGACCGGCCGGACGGTGTCGTACCGGTCGGCCGTCCGGGTCGACGTGCTCGGCGCGTAGTAGCCGAGGACGTCGACCACGACGTCGGTGGTGCCCGCGTTGTTGTAGACGCTGATCTGCGGGCTGGTGCCCGCCCCGCGCGGGTCGACCGCGACGGTGACCGTGTTGGAGACGGTCTCGCCGGCCTTGAAGTTCAGCGTGGAGGTGGCCGGTGCACCCGGCCGGTCGACGTTCCGGCGGACGGTGAGGTAGCCGTCCTCGGTGGGGTTGGTGGCCGTCACGTTGACCACCACGGCGGTGGCGTCCGCCGGGACGGTCGGGATCTCGCGCGGGGGGTGGGACTTCCAGGCGGAGAGCGGGACGGCGAAGTTCTCCCCGGGCTGGAGCTTGCGCGCCGCCCCGGCCGGGTTCTCCCGGTAGCTGCGGGTGTCGAGCAGCCGCCGGATGCCGAGCGACACGAAGCCGGCCGGGGCGGTGGCCCCACCGGTGCCGGTGGACGCGGTGCCGGGTGTCGCTCCGGGGGCCGGGGCCGGGGCCGGGGCCGGGGCGGCCGAGGCAGTGGTGACGGGCAGGGTCAGGACCAGCGCCGTGAGTGCGGCGGTGGTCATGGCGGAGCGGGCTCGCATGGTTGTTCTCCCCAGGAGGGTGGTGTGCCGCAGGCCGTTCCGGTGGCCTGTACTCCTAAGGACGGGCGGGTCCCGCGCAGGTTGCGACCGAGTCCCGGGAATCTTTTCGACGGCGGGCCGAGCGGGCCGGCAGGGCGCGGCGACACCGGACGGCCCGCCCGTCGTCAGCCCGCCGGGCCGGCGGTGGCGGGCTGTTCGGCGTCGCCGAAGCGGGCCAGGGTGAGGGCGCCGAGGACAGCGGCGGCGAAGCCCAGCACGGCGAGCGGGGTGAGGTCGTGGCGGGTGTGGTCACCGAGGAGGAGGACACCGACGACCGCCGGCCCCAGGGTCTCGCCGAGGACCATGGCGGCGGTCGCGGCCGTGACCGACCCGGTCTGCATGGCCGAGGTGAGGGCGGCGAAACCGCCGAGCCCGGCCAGGGCGACCGCGTAGGCGGAGGGTTCGGTGAGCAGGTCCGGCAGCCGGGGGTCGGGCAGGACCCGGACGGCGACGCCGACCACGCCGAACTGGAGACCCGCCACCAGACCCAGCAGCGGCGCCCGGCGGTGGTCGGTGAAGCGGACCACGGCCCAACCCGCACCGATCAGCAGCAGCGAGACGAGCAGCGCACCGAGCCGCAGCCCCGTGCCGCCGTGGCCGGGCCCGTCCCGCCCGGCGCTCACGGCGAGCACGCACAGCCCCGCGCAGACCGCCGCCACCCCGGCCCACTCGCTGCGCCGCAGCCGCACGTGCAGCACCCGGGCGGCGCCGACGGCGGTCACGGCGAGGGCGGAGGCCAGCACCGCCTCGACCTCGTACAGCGGGAGCCGCTCCAGGGCGAGGAGTTCGGCGCCGAAGCCGAGCATGTCCATCCCGACGCCCACCAGGAACGGCCACTGCCGGAACGCCCCGGCGAGCGCCGCCGCCCCGCCGGGCGGCAGCCCGGCCGAGGCACGGCGGGCCCCGACCGCCTGGAGCACGGTGGCGGAGCCGGTGAGCAGGGCGGCGGCCAGGGCCGCGAGCAGGCCGAAGGACATGCGCCGACGGTACGGTCCGCCGCCGCCCCTGCTCCGCTCCGGCGCGCCGGGCGGAGGGCCTACGATTCCGGTGGCCGGTACGTCTCCGTGCGGAGCCGCACGGTGTCGGTCCGTCGTCACCGTCGCCACCGTCGTCGACGGGGCGACGTGGGCGACGTCAGTACCGTCAATACCCTCAAGACCGTCATGCTGTCGTGCTGAAAGGGGCCCCAGAGTGGCCAGTAGTGTCGAGACGCTGGAATTCCAGGCCGAGACCAGGCAGTTGCTCCGGCTGGTGATCCACTCGATCTACTCGAACAAGGACATCTTCCTGCGGGAGCTGATCTCCAACGCCTCCGACGCGTTGGACAAGCTGCGACTGGAGTCGCTGGCCGGCTCCACCGTCGGGGCCGACACCTCGGACCTGCACGTCGCGCTGGAGGTCGACCGCGAGGCCCGCACGCTGACCGTCCGTGACAACGGCATCGGTATGAGCCGGGACGACCTGGTCGACCTGATCGGCACCATCGCCAAGTCCGGCACCGCCGGCCTGCTGGAGAAGATCAAGGAGTCCCAGGACGCCGCCGCCGCGCAGAGCCTGATCGGACAG
The DNA here is from genome assembly GCF_900105395.1 of Streptomyces sp. TLI_053. Lineage (NCBI taxonomy): Bacteria > Bacillati > Actinomycetota > Actinomycetes > Kitasatosporales > Streptomycetaceae > Streptomyces > Streptomyces sp. TLI_053. The sequence continues at coordinate 1,145,720 of NZ_LT629775.1, read as the reverse complement.
TTCGGCGTCGGCTTCTACTCGGCGTTCATGGTGGCCGACAAGGTCACCCTGCGCACCCGGCGGGCCGGTACCGACGCCGGTACCCAGTGGGAGTCCGACGGCGAGGGCACCTACGAGCTCCAGGCCGTCGACGGCCTGCCGGTGGGGACCTCGGTCACGCTGCACCTCAAGCCGGTGGACGGCGAGGACGGTCTGGCCGACTACCTGGCCGGGTGGAAGATCCGCCAGATCGTCAAGCAGTACTCGGACTTCATCCGCTGGCCGATCCGGATGGCCGCCGAGGGCACCGCGGCCGCCCAGGCCGGCCAGGCCGCGGAGGACGCCGAGGAGGGCGGGACCGGCGGGGACGCCGCCGCGGAGCCCGTCGTCGAGACCCTCAACTCGATGAAGGCGCTCTGGGCCCGGCCCCGCAGCGAGGTCACCGAGGCCGAGTACACCGAGTTCTACCAGCAGATCAGCCACGACTGGCTCGCCCCCGCCGAGACCATCCACATGCGCGCCGAGGGCACCTTCGAGTACGAGGCGCTGCTCTTCGTCCCCGCGCAGGCACCGTTCGACCTGTTCTCGCGCGAGACCAAGCGCGGCGTGCAGCTGTACGTCAAGCGGGTGTTCATCATGGACGACTGCGAAGCGCTGATGCCGAACTACCTGCGCTTCGTCAAGGGAGTGGTGGACGCCCACGACCTGTCGCTGAACATCTCGCGGGAGATCCTTCAGCACGACCGCCAGATCCAGGCCGTGCGTCGGCGGCTGGTCAAGAAGGTCCTCGGCGCGCTCAAGACCGTGCAGGCGAACGACGCCGAGCGCTACGCCAAGCTCTGGGACCAGTTCGGCCGGGCGCTGAAGGAGGGGCTGGTCGAGGACCCCGACAACTCCCAGGCCCTGCTGGAGCTGCTGTCGCTCCCCTCCACCCACGACGCCGAGCGGCCCACCACCCTGCGTGCCTACGTGGAGCGGATGAAGGAGGGGCAGGAGGCGATCTACTACCTGACCGGCGAGACCCGGACCGCGGTGGAGAACTCCCCGCACATGGAGGCGTTCACCGCCAAGGGTTACGAGGTGCTCGTCCTCAGCGACCCGATCGACGAGATCTGGGCCGACCGGATCCCCGCCTTCGACGGCCACCGCTTCCAGTCCATCGCCAAGGGCCAGGTCGACCTGGACGACGCGGCCGGCGCGGACCAGGAGGCCGAGGCCGAGCGGACGCGGCGCGAGCAGGACTTCGCCGAGCTGCTGCCCTGGCTGACCTCGGCGCTGTCCGAGCAGGTGAAGCAGGTCCGGCTGTCCTCGCGGCTGACCACCTCGGCGGCCTGCATCGTCGGTGACGCCGACGACATCTCCCCGACCCTGGAGAAGATGTTCCGGGCGACCGGGCAGGAGATGCCCCCGGTCCGGCGCACCCTGGAGCTCAACCCCGGCCACCCGCTGATCACCGCCCTGCGCACCTCGCACGCGGCGGACCCGGCGAACCCGGCGCTGACCGAGATCGCCGAGCTGGTGTACGGCGGCGCGCTGCTCGCCGAGGGCGGTGACCTGCCCGACCCGGCCCGCTTCACCCGGCTGCTCACCACCCACCTGACGCGGGGTCTGTAGGGCACCCGGGTGCGGTCCGCCGCCCCCCGGCGGCGGCCCGCACCCGGCCTCCCGGCTCCCGCGGCCGGCCGCCGTCGCCGTCGCCGTCGCCGTCGCCGTCCGTGACCTCCCGTGACCTCCCGCCCGCGCGGCGGCGGGCCGTGGTGGATCATGGGTGGACGGCGACGGAGGTCGTCGTCCGAGGTCGGGGGGCCGGGCGATCGGCGACCCGACACGGCGCAGCGGTGGGGGGTCTCATGGGGTGGTCCAGCGTGTCGGCGGCCGTCGTACCGGCGGCGGACCGGTTCGAGTGGTTCCGGGAGGCCGTCGCCACCGAGGTGATGCCGTTGTCCGTCAGCTCGGACCACGTCGGCGACTTCCACGCCGACATCGCGGGCGTGGAGCTGGGGCCGGTCCGGATGGCGTCGTTCGCCTACTCGCCGATCGTGGCGCGGCGCTCGGCGGCACACGTCCGGCAGGGCGATCCCGAGGACTACCAGCTGACCCTGGTGTCGCGCGGCTGCTTCCGGCTCTCCCACCTGGGCCGGGAGGAGCCGATCGCCGGGGACATGGTGCTGGCGGACACCTCACGGCCGATGGTGACCGAGTGCGTGCGGGCCGACGGACCGGTCCGGGCCCTGGTGCTCCAGGTCCCCCGGTCCGCGGTGCCGCTGCGCCCCGACCGGGTGGACCGGCTGCTCGCCCGGCGCATCCCCGCCCGGCGGGGCAGCGGGGCGATCCTTTCCGGCTTCCTGAACACCCTGGCCGAGCAGGCGCCGTACTGCGCCGAGGACGAGCTGGCCGGTCTCGGACCGGTGCTGGTCGATCTGGTCGGTGCCTGTCTGGCCCACCAGCTGGGAGTCCTGGACGAGGTGCCGGCCGACGCCCGCGCCAGGCTGACCCTGGAACGCGTCCTCGCCTTCATCGAGCACAACCTCGGTGATCCTGACCTCACACCCCGGCTGATAGCCGAGCGTCACCACTTGTCCCTGCGTGCCCTCTACGCGTTGTTCGAGGACCGGCCCGAGAGCGTCTCGGCCACCGTGCGCCGCCGTCGGCTGGAGCGGTCCCACGCCGACCTCGCCCGCCGCGACCTCGGCGAGCGGTCGGTGCGGGCGGTCGCCGCCCGCTGGGGCTTCTCCAGCCACACGGCCTTCAGCCGCGCCTTCCGCGAGCGGTACGGCATCACCCCGCGCGAACACCGGGCCGTGGCCGTGGCGGACGTCGGGGCGGGGGCGGGGGCCGACCGCCCGGCCGGTGCGGACGACAGGCCCGGGGCGGGGGCCGACCGCCCGGCCGGTGCGGACGGTCAGGCGGTGGGAACGGGCCAGGGGACGTCGGTGGCGACCGGAGCGGCGTAGTCGACGCCCGGCACGGCGAACCCGTAGAGGTGCTGGACCTCGGCGCGGAACCAGTCCAGGTCGGCGAGCCCGGCGACGGTGTCCGTGCTGGCGGCCCGCCAGCGTTCGGCCACGGCCGCCTGGACGGCGTCGGCGAGTTCCCAGCCGTCCAGGCGGACCCGGCCCTCCGGGTCGAGGGCGAGCGGGGCGGCGCCGGTGAGCCCGTCCCACAGGGCGGCGAGCTGGTGGACCGGCGGGACCATGCGCTCGCCGAGGACGCCGCGCAGCAGACCGGTGTAGAGGGCGATGCCGGGGACGGCGGTGGAGGACTGGGTGACGGCGGCGCCGTTGACGGAGGTCACGGCGCGGCCGCCGACCGCGGCGCCGAGCCGCTCGTCCAGGGTCCGGGCGGTGGCCTCCAGGTGCATCTTGGCCGCGCCGATGGTGCCCCGACGGTAGATCGCGGACGTCAGTGGCGAGCCGATGTACGACAGTGCGGCGGTGCTGAAGCCCTCGGCGAGCAGGCCCCGGCCGGCCAGGTGGTCGATCCAGCGCTCCCAGTCCGCGCCGCCCATGACGGCCACGGTCTGCTCGACGTCGTCGCCCCCGGCCGGCGCGGTCTCGACCTCGCGGACCTCCGCGGCGCCCTCGTCGTCGAAGACCAGGGTGCTGGTGCGGCTCGCCGCGCCGATCGGCCTGAGCACGGAGGCGTAGGTCGTCCCCGTGTCGGGGTCGGTGCGGCGGGGCGCCGCGACGGAGTACACCAGGTGGTCCAGCCGGCCGCCGAATCGCTCCTGGAGGAGATCGGCGACCTGGTCCTTCACCGGGTCGGAGAAGGCGTCGCCGTTCAGGAACACCAGGTCCCGGCCGGCCGCGCGGGCGAGCTCGGCGGTGGCGGCGGTGCGGTACCAGCCCGCCGTGGCGGTGCGCCGCTCGGTCGGGGCCTTCTCGAAGGAGACCGCGATCCCGCGGACACCGGCCCGCTTGAGCCCGGCGACGGTGGCGGCGAGGCCGTAGCCGGCCGAGGAACCGATGACCAGGGCGACCGGTCCGTCACCGTCGGGCAGCCGGTCCGGCGCGGGGCAGGTTTCCCACATGTCGGTCACCAGCTGCCGGCAGCCCGCCGGGTGGGCGTCGAGGAAGAGGAAGCCCCGGTTGCGGGGAGTGAGAACACGCGGGGTCATGGTGGTCCGTCCTGGGGGCGGCCGGGGTGGGCCGGGAACGAGGTGCGACGTCCGGCGGGGCCGCCGGTGTCCTGCCAGTCTGCGGTGGCGGGGACAGGGAAGCGGGAGGTGTCCGGGGACAACGATCATGAGCGGATCTTGGAGAGCTTGCACCACGGGCCGGCTGCGGCGGTCGGCCGCCGCAGGCCACCGACGGCGGTCTGACGTGCGGTGATGTCCCCGACGGACGGCGGGGGTCGGGTGGCGGGGGCCGAACGGCGGGTGGGATTCCGGCCGCTGGCTCATTGTCATGTGCAAATTGGACCGGAAGTTACTTCTGGGTAATCTTGCAGCGTCCGACGGGTGAACCACGAACCGCCCGCCATGCTCTGAAGGAACATCACGTGTCCCGACCCGGCTCCCGCCGCCCCGGTCGCGCGCTGCGCACCGCCCTCGCCGCCGCCGCGGCCACCACCCTGCTCGCCGTCGTCCCCACCGCGCCCGCCCACGCGGCCTCCGGAGCACCGGCGGCCCCGGGCGGTGCCACCCACCTCGACGCCGTCGAACGCGTCCTGCGGGAGGTGTCCCCCGGACTCGAGGGCACCGTGTGGCAGCGCACCGAGGGCAACAGCCTGCCCGGCGCCGGGAACGCCGCCGACCCGGCCGACTGGCTGCTCCAGACGCCCGGCTGCTGGGGCGACCCCGCCTGCGCCGACCGGCCCGGCACCCGCGCCCTGCTCGCGAGGACGACCGCCGACATCGCCGCCGCGACCCGCACGGTCGACATCTCCACCCTCGCGCCGTTCCCCGAGGGCGGCTTCGAGGACGCGATCGTGGCCGGTCTGAAGGCCGCCGTCGCGGCCGGGAACCGTCCCGTCGTACGGATCCTGGTCGGCGCCGCGCCGGTCTACCACGCCAATGTGCTGCCCTCCCGCTACCGGGACGAACTGGTCGCCAAGCTGGGCCCGGCCGCCTCCTCGGTCAGCCTCAACATCGCCTCGATGACCGCCTCGCGCACCGCCTTCTCCTGGAACCACTCCAAGATCCTGGTGGTCGACGGACGCACCGTCATCTCCGGCGGCATCAACGGCTGGAAGAACGACTACCTCGACACCGCCCACCCCGTGTCGGACGTCGACCTCGCGCTGAACGGCCCGGCCGCGACCTCCGCCGGCCGCTACCTGGACACCCTCTGGGAGTGGACCTGCGGGCGCACCGGTGTGTTCGACAACGCGTGGTTCGCCTCCTCGGACGGCGGCGCGTGCCGCCCGTCGGTCGAGCGCGAGCTCAACCCGCCGGCCGCCGCCACCGGTGGCGTCCCGGTGATCGCCGTCGGCGGCCTCGGCGTCGGCATCAAGGACGTCGACGCCCGGTCCGCGTACCGGCCCGGGCCCGTGGCGGGCGCGGCGGACGCCAGGTGCGGCGTGCTCACCCTGCACGACAACACCAACGCCGACCGCGACTACGAGACGGTCAACCCCGAGGAGAACGCCCTGCGCGCCCTCGTGGGCAGCGCGCGCGAGCACATCGAGATCTCCCAGCAGGACCTCAACGCCACCTGCCCGCCGCTGGCCCGCTACGACGCCCGCCTCTACGACACCCTCGCGGCCAAGCTCGCCGACGGGGTCAAGGTGCGGATCGTGGTCAGCGACCCGGCCAACCGGGGTGCGGTCGGCAGCGGCGGCTACTCGCAGATCAAGTCCCTCGCCGAGATCAGCGACCTGCTCAAGGCCCGGCTGACCGCGCTCACCGGCGACAAGGGGAAGGCCGCCGCCGCGCTGTGCGGCAACCTGCAGCTCGCCACCTTCCGCGCCGCGCCCACCGCCACCTGGGCCGACGGCCACCCGTACGCGCTGCACCACAAGCTGGTCGCGGTGGACGGCTCGGCCTTCTACATCGGGTCGAAGAACCTCTACCCGGCCTGGCTGCAGGACTTCGGCTACATCGTCGAGGACGGCAACGCCGCCGCCCAGCTCGACCGCGAGCTTCTGGCGCCGGAGTGGAAGTACTCGCAGGCCGCGGCCACCGTCGACTGGGCCACCGGGACCTGCCGCGCCTGACGCCGCCCCCGCCCCGGCCGGCCCGGCCCCGTCCGGCCCGGCCGGGGCGGACCGTCCGCCGGGACGACCGCCGGGGCCGCCCGCGCGTCAGTCGTCGAGCGCGGAACCGTTCCGGCGCCGGGTGCGAGCGTGTTCGTCGTCGCGCGCGTGCGGGTGCTTGCGGTCGCGGTCGCGGGCACGGCAGGGGAGGTGGCGGGCGAGCGCGTCGCCGCAGTTGGCCGCGGCCATCCGTCTCACCAGGGCGGCCAGCCGGGTGACGAGCGGGCGCAGCCGCGCCCGCAGGGCCGCGTCGGCGCGGGTGTCGAGGTGCTCGACGGTGCTGCAGAGCCGGGTGACGAGGTGTGCGGTACCGCGAAGTGCGCGGCGGAGGTGGTTCACGCGAGTGCAACCGGCGAGTCACCCGGCCGGTTCCGGTCCGGGGCCGGGTGGCCGATGCCAGTCACCCGTCCGCGCGCCCCGTGCGCCCCGCCTGCGCCCCGTCCGCGCCTGCGCCCCGCCCCCGTCCGCGCCCGGCGCGAACCTCCGGCCGGGTCGTGGTGGGCCGGTGACAATCCGGTGTACGACGGGCGGCGGCCCCGGGAGACTGGCCGCCATGGACGAGGTCGAGATCGTGGTCGCCCATTCCGAGCGCGCGACCCTGCGGGTCGGTGACGTCTTCCTGAAGGTGGACGGAGACCGGGCGCGCGTCGACACCGAGGTCGAGGCGATGGCCCTGGCACCGGTCCCGACCCCGGAGGTGCTCTGGCGGAGGCCGCCCGTACTGGCGCTCGCCGCCCTCCCGGGGACGGCGCTCGGTCGCCTGGGCGCACCGTCGACCGGCTCGCCGGCCGCGTGGGCCGCGGCGGGCGCCGCCGTCCGGAAGCTGCACGACGCGCCCCCGCCGCCCTGGTCCGGCCGGGGCGGCAGCACCTCGGCCGCGGATCTCGACGCCGAGTGCGCGCTGCTCGTGCGCGACGGCGTGCTGCCCGCGGACCTGGTCGGCCGCAACCGCCGGGTCGCCGAGGCCGCGTTCCGGTCGTGGACCCCGGTGTTCACGCACGGGGACCTGCAGATCACCCATGTGTTCGTCGACGGTGACGAGGTCACCGGGATCATCGACTGGTCCGAAGCGGGCCGGGGCGACGCCGTGTTCGACCTCGCCACCCTGACGCTCGGACACGAGGAGCACCTCGGCGACCTCCTCGACGGCTACGGCGCCGACGTCGACCTCGACGTCGTCCGTGCGTGGTGGTCCCTGCGCGGCCTGATGGTGGTCCGCTGGCTGGTCGAGCACGGCTTCGACCCGTTCGCGCCGGGTTGCGAGGTCGACGTGCTGAGGTCCCGGATGTGACACCGCGTCGGCGGGCTCCCGGCCGGACCCGGCGTCGGACCGGCGGGCTCAGCCGGTCGGCGCCGACCACCCCGGGTGCGGGGCCCTCACCGCCGTCCGACCGCGACGGCCCGCACACTCACAGGTGGAAGCCGCCGCCCCCGGTCTGGCGGTAGTTGTCGCCCTCCGGCGAGTACGGCTGGCCCGTGCGCTTCCGGTCGCCCAGGCCCAGGTACCACAGCACGGACGACAGTGCCGAGACGATGCGCTTCATCGGTGTTCCCCCTTGTCCCCGACGCGCCGACGGAACCGGCGTGCCCTGCCCCGGATCGTACGGCAGGTCGGCCGTCGACGAACCGGGTCTGAGCGTTTCTTGAGCCTGGTGCCCTCGCGGGGCCGGCGGGCCCTACCCCCGGCGGTGGCGCAGCAGCGCGGTGGCGATGGCCGCCTGGGTCGGCTCCAGCGCGGTGCGGCCGTCCTCGATGTCCCAGAGGGCGTTCTGCAGCACCCGGGCGAGGGTCCAGCCGGCGGCGCGGGAGCGGTCCAGGCCTAGCGTCTCGGTGAGCAGGTCGAAGCGGCGCAGCACGGTGCGGCCCGCGTCGGCCCCGGCCAGCACGGTGTCCCAGCGCTGGTCGATGGCGGGGAGCAGTTCGAACCCCGGGTCGCCGGACAGTGGTTCGGGGTCGATCACGAGCCAGGGCTCGCGCTCGCCGGCCAGCACGTTGCCGTCGTGCAGGTCCCAGTGCAGCAGCCGGTCGCCGGGCTCGTCGAGCAGTGGGGCGACCGCCGCCGCGCAGTCCCGCAGCAGCCGGCGTTCGTCCGGGTCGCGCAGGGCCGGGGTGGCGCGGGGTGCTTCGTCCAGCATCGCGGTGGCGATCCGGCGGAGCCCGCGCAGGCCCGGTGGGGCGGGGACGGCGGTGAGCCGGGCCATCAGTGCGGCGAGCAGGCGCAGCGCGGTGTCGTCGTCGGCCACCGTGGCGAGCGGGCGGGCCGCGTCCAGGCGTTCGAGCAACTGGGTGCCGCTGTCGGGGTCGTGGTCGAGCAGCAGGACGGTGCCCTGGCCACGCCAGGCCCGGAGTCCGGCCGCCACCCCGGCGGTCTCGGGGCGGACCTGTTGCAGTCGCAGGACGGCGGGCGTGCCGTCGGGCCGTCGGACCGGGAGGACCAGGGAGGCCATGCCGTGGGCGGCGGGACCGTCCGGGAGCAGACTCCAGCGGTCGAGGAACTCGGCCGCAAGGGAAGGGAGTTCGCGGATCCACCGGCGTTCGGCGGCGCCGTGTGCGCGGTAGGGGGCGGCGAAGGCCTCGGGGATGTGGACCGGGCCGGGTGTGTTCATCGGGACCTCCCTCGGCGGGGCCGCGGTGTACCCCGGCTCGTTCGTTCCGACTCTCGCACGGACCGGCCGCGCGGTCGAATCGGCGGAACGGGCGGAACGGGCGGAACGGGCGGAACGGGCGGCTTCGACGGAACCGGTGAAGTCCGTGAAGTCGGCGGAGTCGGGGCCGGATTCGGTCAGCTGACGGTGTCTCGGTCGAACGGTGTGCCGAGACTGGTCGCGGCACCCCGGTCCGGGGGAGCGGGGTGCCACCCGAGCCGGCTTCCGGGTCGGGTGCCACCGGCTGCCGGCGCCCCGGTCCAACCGGCAATGACCATGCCATTGTTACAAGATGTACCGAATTTCTCCACAACTGCCTCCGGGGCCCTAGCATCCTGCGCGGGATCGCCGGAGGATCGCCCTCCGGCCCCCGCCCGTACGCCCTCGTGCGCCGCAACTCCCTTGCGAGGAAACGTGTCTGACTGGTCATTGGCCATCGACTTCGGTACCTGCTTCACCACCGCGGCCGTCCGTGTCGAGCAGCCGGGCAGCGAATCCGGCGCGCGGCCCGGCGTGGAGTCCGGTGCGGGGTCCGGTGGTGCGGGGAGCGGGGCGGCGGCGGTCGAGATCGAGAACAGCCGCTACCTGCCGTCACTGGTCTGCCTGGGTGACGACGGCCGGCTGCTCACCGGCCGGGCCGCCGTGCAACTCGCCTCCCAGCGGCCGGAACGCGCCGAGCACCACCCCAAGCGGGCGCTGCTGCGGCAGTCGGCCGTCCTGCTGGACGACCGGGAGGTGGACACCGTCGACCTGGTCGCCGTCGTGCTGGCCCGGGTGGCCGCCGAGGCGCGGGTGCGGTGCGGCGGGACGGCCCCGGCCCGCACCGTGCTCACACACCCGGCCGACTGGTCGCAGGCCGACCTGGACCGGCTGGTCGAGGCCGCCGGGCGGGCCGGGCTGGACGCGCCGGAGCTGTTGCCCGAGCCGGTCGCGGCGGCCCGCTTCCACGCGGCGACCGCCCAGGCCGGCGAGGCCGGGCCGATCGCCGTCTACGACCTCGGCGGCGGCACCGTGGACACCGCCGTCCTCCGCCGGGAGGGGGACGGCTACCGCGCCGTCGCGGTGGCCGGGAATCCGGACTTCGGCGGCCGCGACCTGGACCAGGCCCTGTTCGAACTGCTCCGGGACCGGGCCCTGGACCTCGACCCGGAGCCCTGGCAACGGCTCCGGAGCGACCGGACCTCCGCCGGCGCCCATCAGCGGTCCCAGCTCGCACGTGAACTGACCCTGGCCAAGGAGTCGTTGTCGAGCACCGGCACGGTGTACCTGGCGGTGCCCGGCTACCCGGACCCGTTCGTCGTGCAGGGCGGTGAGTACCGGGCCGCCGTCACCCCTGCGCTCACCGCCTCGGTGGTACTGCTGGAACGGACCGTCGCCCGCGCCGGTCTGACCCCGGCCGAGCTCGGGGCCGTCGTGCTCTGCGGGGCGGCCAGCCGGACACCGCCGGTGGCCGACCTGATCGCCGCCCGGCTCGGCCGGATCCCCGAGCCGGCGGCCGACCCGAAGGCCGCCGTGGCCCTCGGCGCGCTCACCGATCCGCCCGCCGCACCGCCCCCCGACGGCGCCACGGCCGGGGAGGCCGGATCCGACCCGGCCGGCCAGGACCGCTGGACGGTCGCCCACTACCCGGACGAGGTCGACCCCTGGTTCGACTACGACTGAGCCCTGCCGGGCGGCCGGCGGGGTGGGCGCGGACGCACCGCCGCTCCGCGCTCCGCCCTGCCCGGAAACGGCCCCGACCGGGCTCCGCGCACCTGCGGGCGCACCGCTGCGCCGTACCCCGCGCCGATCCGTCCGGTCTCGCCCCCGCCTCGCCCCGCTCCGATCAGCCCCGCTCCGATCAGTCCCGACCCGCCCCGCCCCGACCCGATCCGAGGAACCGCATGGACATCGTGATGCTCGGCCACAGCGCGGCCGGGAAGACCAGTTACCTCTCCCTGATGTACGCCGCCATGTGCGACGGCGTCGAGGGCATGACCCTGCGCACGGCGGACCGCGACGCCCACCGCTCGCTGCTCGCCGACGCCCGCGCCATCCTGAACGGCCGCTACCCGCGAGCCAGCGACCGGCCCCACTGCTACGAGTTCGTGCTCTGCCACGACGGCGACGAGATCTTCCCGTTCCGCTGGACGGACCACCGCGGCGGAGCGCTGACCGAGCACCGCCGCTCCAGCCCGCAGGCCGCCCGGCTGCACGACGACCTGGTCCGGGCCGACGGGATCGTGCTGTTCGTCGACGCCCTGCGGCTGGACACCGACCCGGAGGCGGCGGAGGACGTCCGCCGGCTCGTCGTCCGCGTCCACCAGGCGGTCGCCGACCGGGAGGAGAACCTCACCCCGCTGGTGATCGCCCTCACCAAGACCGACCTGGTCGACCTCGGCGCCGACGACGCGGAGGAGCGCTTCCTCGTCCCGTTCCTGCCGCTGATCGAGGCGGTGCAGGAGACCCGGCACATCCAGGGCGCGTTCATCCCGCTGGTCTGCGGGCCGGAGCCGGAGGGCGTGGCGCTCCCGGTGCTGTGGACGCTCCGGTTCGGCATCGTCGGCCGGGCCATGGAGCTGTCCGCGTCGATCGAGAGCCTGATGGCCTCGGCCCGCCAGGCCGACCAGCGGGACACCCTGTGGGACCGGATCAGCAGTTGGTGGGAGGACGAGCCCTCCTGGGCCTCGATCCGGGACCGCGACCAGGCCCGCGCGGCCGCCGAACTCTCGCGCCTGGAGCCACTGGTGGCCCCGGCCGACCGGCTGGGCGAACTGCTGGAGGACGTCCTCTCGTTCTGAACCGACCCTCCCGGCTCCGTACCGCCCGACCCGCCCGCACCGCCCGACCCGAACCGACCGACCGACCTGCCCCGCTCAGCGAGAGGACCCCGCACCATGGACGTTCCCGAGCTCACCCTGACCATGCTCGGTGCCAGCGGCTCCGGCAAGACCGCCTACCTGCACGGCATGTACAACCGTCTCTCGATGGGCGTGCAGGGTTACTACCTCTACGCCACCGATCCCGACCTCGACCTCGACCTCGCCGAGCACTGGGCCCAGCTCCGCCGCAACGGCACGATGCCCAGGGCGACTTCGGAGGAGCCGATCGGCTACGAGTTCGTGTTCCGGCGTGGCATGCGCGACCTCATGACCATCGACTGCGTCGACTTCCGCGGCAACGCCGCCCTGGACCGCCGCGGCACCGCCAAGGACGTGGTCATGCTGCAGGAGCGGATCGCGGAGTCCGACAGCATCATCGTGGCGCTCGACTCCGCCCACGTCGCCGAGTGGATCCGGCACGGCACCCCCGGCAACCTGGAGCGTTTCGGCGAGCCGATGGAGATCTCCCGCTTCGGCCGGGCGATCTCCGAGGTCTTCAGCGCCCGGCTGGCCGACGGCGATCCGGTGCCCGGCGTGACCGTCCTGCTCACCAAGGCCGACCTGCTGGCCGAGCGCACCGGCATGCGGGCCTCGGAGGCGCTGCAGACGGTGGTGCGCAACCTCCGCAACCTCCTGCCCTGGCTGGCCGGTGACGAGGCCGAGGGCGTGACGATGGCGCTCTGCGCCGTGCAGCTCGGCAACTTCGGCGCGGCGGCCCAGAGCACCGTGGACGCCAGCCGGATCGCCCCGAAGAACCTGCACCTGCCGATCATCTTCAGCCTCCGCCACTACCTCAGCGAGGGCATCGTGCGGAACCGGCAGCAGATGTCCCAACTCTCCGCCAGCCTGGACGCCTCGCGCGGTGAACTGGCCGCGCTCAGCCAGGGTTTCTTCGGCGGGCTGTTCAAGGGCACCGAGAAGAACAGCGCCCGTGAGCAGATCGACCGACTGGTCGCGAGCAGCTCCGCGACCGCGGCCGACCTCCAGAAGGCGCAGGACCGCTGCCGCGAACTGGACGACGAGCTGCGGGGGATCCCGATCTTCCGTGACGGCCGACTGCTGACGGGTTGAGGGCCGTGGAGCGATGGACCGACGGAGCGACTCATGGACGGGATGACGCGATGACGAACACAGAGCACGGGCCGGAACCCGATCCGGTCGGCGGGCCCTTCCCGCCACCCGGCCCCGCCGCACCGGAGGGCGCCGTCCCGGAGCCCGCCGCACCGGAGCCCGCCGTCCCGGAGGCGTCCGCAGCGGGCCCGTCCCCAGCGGGCCCGGCCGCGCCGGGCGGCTGGTCGGCACTCGTGTACGGCCGCACCCTCCAGGTCGACCAGTGGTGGCGGGCGCTCCCCGCCGGGGTCGACCGGCAGGGCGCGGTGGCGGACGCCGTGCGCGCCGCCGTCGCGGGCGGCAACCGGTTGGAGGCCGGACCGCGCTTCCTGCTCCACCGGGACGCCCGCGGCGTTCTGGTCGGCGCCGCCTGCGAGTTGGGCCTGATCAGCCGGACCATGGTGCACGACCGGTTCGGTCGCCCGCTGTACGGCTTCGTGGGCTGGTACCGGGCGGCGGAGCCGGGCGCGGCCGTCGGGCGGATCCCCGAACTCGCCGAACTGGCGAAGCACTTGGCCGAGTGGGCGGGGCCGGTCTACGCCGAGTGGATCACACCGACCTGGGAGGCGGTCGGCCGGGAGGAGGCCGAGCCCACGACCACCCGGCCGGTCGCCGCCCCGTGGCGCGGGCTGCCGGCGTCGGCGCCCGCGGCGGCGGTCTGGCTGCCCGCGCACTCGGCCGGGACCCACCTGCTGCCCGAGTCGGACGCGGCGGGTCTGTGGGCGGCCGCCGCGGTGAGCCGGGACCGGTGCCTGCTGGCCACCGGCTGGCGGCGGCGCTCCGACGCGGACGCCCACCGGTTCACCCATCTGACCAGTGCGGACTGCCGGGGGTACGAGCTGCTGCGGCCCCCGCCGCCACCCCCGCCGCCCCCGCCGCCGCGACCCGTGCCCGGGCCGGGGCACGGCCCCGCGGGGGGTCCGGCCGGGCACGACGGGGGGTCCGGGGGGTCCGCCGACCCGGAGTCGTTGATCGGGGAGGCGTACCGGGCCGGCCGCCGGGCGCTGAGAAGGGTCGCGCGCGGCCTCCTCCCGGCCGAGCCGGACTCCGCCGGGCCGGCGGGCGCAGCCGGGGCGGCCGGGAGGGCCAGGACACCCGAGCCGCCGGGATCGCCGGCGTCCTCGGAGCCGCCCGCGAGGTCCGGGCCGCCCGGAGGGAAGTCTTCCGGGGCCCGCGGCCGGCGCTACGGCGACGATCCGGTCACCGGCCGCCGCTACTACGGCGACCTGGACGGACCCTCGGCCGGCCCGCCCCAGCCACCCGCACGTCCGGCGCCGCCCGGCGGCGTCCACCCGCCGTCCGCCCGCCCGACGTCCACCGGCCCGGAATCCTCGGGCCCGGGGTCCGCCGATCGGGGGCCCTTCGATCCGGGGCCCTTCGACCGGGACGCCACCGACCGGGGGCCCGGCGGCCGCGCCGCCCCCGGCCACCGGGCACAGCCCCCGTCGTACCGGCAGGCCCGTGCCGTCGATCCCCAGCAGGCCGACCTCTCCGGCATGTTCGGCGAGTTCGACGAACCCGAGACCCCGCCGCCCGCTCCTCCCTCGGAACCGCGGCAGGCCCGCTCCGAGGCCCCCGACCCCCGGCCGACCGACGACTCCGCCACGGGAGAACCCTCATGACCCCGCCCCGCCCCGAAGCCCCCTCCCGGGCCCGCGTGCTGGACTTCGCGGCCCGCACCGCCGACCTCCTCGAACGCGCCGCCCGCACCGCCGTCGCCGAGGCCCCGTCCGACGGCGGGGGAAGCAACGGCAGCAGCAACGGCAACGGCTCCGACCCCGACAACGGCTCCGCCTCCCACCCCGGCGACGGCGTCCGGCGCCTCCGCGACGAGGCCGCCCGGGCCGCCGACGGCGCCGCCACCCTGGTCGTGGTCGGCGAGAAGAAGCGCGGCAAGAGCTCCACCATCAACAGCCTGGTCGGCGTCCCGGACCTGCTCCCGGTCGACGCCGACGTCGCCACCGGAGTCCACATCGCCGTCCGGTACGGCGAGCACCCGCGTGCCGTCGCCCACCTGCGCTCGGACGGCGACGCCCCGGAGGCCCCGCCGCGCGCCGAGCCGGTCCCGCTGGAGCGGATCGCCGAGTACGCCGCCGTCGACCCCCGCACCGGCCGTCCGCGCCGACTCGACGTCCACCACGTCGAGGTCGAGCTGCCCGTCCCGCTGCTGGCCGCGGGACTGGAACTCGTCGACACCCCCGGCGTCGGCGGTCTCGTCGGCGGGCACGCCGAACTCGCCCTGGCCGCACTGGAGAACGCCGACGCGCTGGTGTTCGTGGTCGACGGATCCAGCGAACTCACCCGCTCCGAACTGGAGTTCCTCGGCCGGGCGACCGAGCGCACCGCCGAGACGGTGTTCGTGCTCACCAAGACCGACAGCTACGACGCCTGGCCCGCGGTCGTCGAGCGCAACCGCGAACTGCTCGCCCGGCACGCGCCGCGGCACGCCGAGGCACCCTGGTTCCCGGTCAGCAACCGGGCCCGCCGGGACGCCGTCGCGGCCGCCGACTCGGGCGAACTCCAGGAGGCGGCCGAGCTCCTGGAGGAGAGCGGCTTCGAACCGCTGAAGGCGCTGCTGCGCCGCCGGATCGCCGCCCGCGCCGCCGAGCTGCGGCTCGCCAACGTGGTGCACGTCGCGCTCGCGGCGCTCGCGGTGCCGCTGGCCGAGCAGGAACTCCGGCTCCGGTCGCTCCAGCAGGAACCGGGCCTGGCCGCCGAGGTCGAGCGGGCCGAGGAGGCGCTGCGGCTGCTCCAGCCGGACAGCGCGCAGTGGCGGCGGGCCCTGACGACCGGCTCCCGCGACCTCAAGAACACCCTCCAGCTGGGTTTCCGGCGCAGCCTCAACGACATCCGCAGGGTCGCCGAGGCGAAGATCGCCACCTCCGAACCCGCCGCACTGGCCGAGGAGTTCCCGGCCGAGCTGGAGGCACAGGTGGAGGCGGTCTGGCTGCAGCTGGACAACGCGGCCCGCCGCGGTCTGGCCGTCCTGGAGGAGCGCGTCCGCCGCGAGTGCTCCACCGTGCTCGACACCGGGAACCCCGACGGGCGCGCCGACGGAGGTGCCGGCGGTCCCGGGCCCGGCGCCGAGCTGGCACTCGTCGAGGAGGGCGCCGTCATCCGCGCCGAACGCGGCACCCTGCTCCCGGAGATGGTGCACTCCACCCACCGCGACGGCGGCCCGCTCGGGATGATCGAGAACGTGATCCCGAGCGTCGGCACCGCCGCCACCTTCGGTACCGTGATCGGCCTGCTCACCAGCAGCGTGCTGCTGCCCGCGGTGGCCAGCTACGCGATGCTCGCCGTCCTCACCCGCCGCCGGCGCCAGCGCGCCGAACTCGGCCGGGTCCGCGGCGACGCCACCCGCCACCTCAACCGGGTGCTGACCGAGCTGAGCACCGAGATTCCCGCGCAGATCACCGACCACGTCGACGAACTGGCCGACCGGCTCGGCCTCGCGCTGGACCGGGCGATCGCCGACGAGCGGCTCCGGCTGGAACGCCGACTCGCCGAGCACCGGCGCAACCTGGCCGCCTCCGCCGCCGAACTCGCCGCCGCCCGGGACCGCACCAAGCGCCGGATCGGCGCCCTCACCACCCTGCGCGACGAGGGCCTCGCCCTCGCGCACGGCCTGGCCGCCACCGGCCGCCCCGACCCGGACCGGAGCTGACCGCCATGGACCTCACCCAACTGCGGCTGGTCGCCCTCGGCCACAGCAGCGCGGGCAAGAGCAGTTACCTCGCCGCGATGTACACCCGTCTCGCGGCCGGCCGCAAGGGCTTCCGGCTGGTCACCGCCGACGCCACCCTCGCCCGTCAACTCACCACCACCGGCAAGCTGCTGGGGCGCGGTGTCTATCCGCCGCCGTCCTCCCGGCGGACGGAGCTGTCGGCCGGTCTCGAGTTCGGCCGCCGCGAGGTCCTCGGCTTCGACTGGACGGACTACCGGGGAGGGGCGCTCACCGGTTCGGCCGCCGACGACCCGGAGACCGCCGAACTGCTGGATCGGCTCCGCCACGCGGACGCGGTGGTCGTCTTCGCCGACACCCAGCGCCTGGTCACCGACCCCGAGTCCCAGGACGAGGTGCGCCGCACCGTGGTACTGCTGCACCGGGCCGTCGACGAGCAGCCGGCACCGCTGCCCGTCGTGCTCGTCTACACCAAGGCCGACCTGGTCACCGACCCCGCCGACTGGGCCCGCGCCCGGGCCGCGGCGGCCCCCCTGGAGGAACTGCTCGTCAGTGGCGGCCGGGTGCGCGGGACGGCGGTCGCCGTCTCCTGCGGCACGACGACGCGCGGCGTCGCCGTGCCCGTCCTGTGGTGCCTGTCCACCCTGCTCACCCACCGGGCGGAGGAGGTGGCCGAGAGCCTCGGGTCGACCAAGGCGCTGATCAAGGACCTGCGCAAGGAGGCCAACGGGATCGACAGCATGGTCTCCTGGTTCAAGGGGGTGGAGAGCGCGGCCAAGCGGCTCAAGTACTGGGAGGGCGTCGGTCGGGAGGAGAAGGCCGAGCTGGCCCGGCTCGGCCGCCCGGCGCGCCGCCTGGCCCGGCTGCTGGACAGCGAGCAGCGCGGCACCGTGCCCCCGGCGGACGCACCGGTCTCGGCCGCCGCCCGATGACGGCCGCCCCGCCGCAGAGCGGCC
This sequence comes from Streptomyces sp. TLI_053, assembly GCF_900105395.1. NCBI lineage: Bacteria > Bacillati > Actinomycetota > Actinomycetes > Kitasatosporales > Streptomycetaceae > Streptomyces > Streptomyces sp. TLI_053. The sequence goes on along the minus strand of NZ_LT629775.1, from coordinate 1,128,289 downwards.
GACTCGCGCCGCTGGTGGCCGATTTCACCGCCGGGCTGGAGGAGCAGCTGCCCCCGGGACCGCCCGCCGCGGCGGTGCGGGCGGCCCGCGAGCGGCTGGCCGGCGGCGCCCTGCGGATCGCCGTCGGCGGCCGGATGAACGCGGGCAAGTCCACCCTGGTGAACGCCCTGCTCGGGCGCCGGCTCGCCGCGTCCGCCGCCACCGAGTGCACCACCGTGGTGGCCTGGTTCCGGCCCGGACCGCTCAACCGGATCCAGGTCCGCCACCGCGACGGGACCGCGCGCTGGCGGGCGGGCGGCCTGCCGCGCGACCCCCGGGACCTCGGCCTGCCCGTCGAGCAGATCGCCGAGGTGGTGGTCGAGGCCGCCGGACTGCGCCCCGTCGGTGACTGCGAACTCGTCGACACCCCCGGCCTGGACTCGCTCAGCGGCCTCGACGGGCCCGCGCTGGACGCCCTCGCCCGCGCGGACGCGATGATCTACGTCATGCCGCACCCCGGCGCCGGCGACGCCGAGGCCCTCGGCGCCCTGCGCGCCCAGGCCGACGGCCGGATGACCGCGCTCAACGCCGTCGGCGTGCTCAGCCGGATCGACCTGCTCGGCGAGGGCCACGGCGACCCCTGGCCGCGCGCCCGGCAGGTCGCCGCGACCAACGCCGGCCGGCTCGCCGGCCTCGTCGACGAGGTCCTGCCGGTGGTCGGGCTGCTCGCCCAGACCGCCCTCGGGGACGACTTCACCGAACCGGACGCCGCGCTCGTCCGCCGGCTCGCCGACGCACCCGCCGGTGAACTGCGCCGGGCCCTCTACTCCGGCCGGCGCTTCCTCGACCAGGACACCGGCACACTCACCCGGGCCGAACGCGAGCGGCTGTTCGGCCTGTTGGGCGTCTACGGCATCGACACCGCCCTCGCGGCCGCCCGCCGGCACCGCGCCGAGGGGCGGCCGATCGGGGCCGCCGCGCTGCTGGCGGAGTTCCGCGCCGCGTCCGGCATCGCGGCCGTGGTCGAGCAGTTGGGCCGCCGCTTCGTCGACACCGCCGACGTGCTGCGCTCGGCCGCGGCCCTCGGCGCCGTCGAGGCGGCCCTGGGCACCGGCGAGGACCTCCCCGCCGACCTGATCCGGCAGGCCCGCGCCCGGATCGGCGAGCTGCGCCGGCACCCGGAGCTCCGCCGCCACGAACTCGCCCGCGCCCTGGCCGCCGTGGCCGGCCGGCGGATCGAACTCGACCAGGACGCGAGCGGGGCCCTGATCGCCCTCGCCACCGGCCGCACCCCGGCCGCCCGGCTCCGGCTGCCCGAGGACACCACCCCCGCCGAACTGCGCCGGGCGGCGGCGCGGGCCGCCCGCGACTGGCGCCGCCTGGAGGACGGCCCGCTGCGCGACGTCGGCCGGTACGCGCGGATCGCCCGAGAACTGTGCGAGGCCATCTACTTCGCCACTCCACCGGAAGGAACCCCATGACGGACCCCGACCGGACCTGGGACGACGGCCGCCTCCACCTCGAGGACGTCATCGAGGCCGCCGACCACACCGCCTACGAGTCCCCGTCCGACTACTACCACGGCGACGACGGCCACGAGCCCGACCCGGCTCCGGACCACGACCGGTCGGCCGAGGACGGCTGGTGAGCCGGGGCCGGGCGTTCTGACCGGCGCTCAGTGGTGCGGGCCGTGCCACCAGTGGCCGGCGCCGGGGTCGTGGTCGGGGTGGTCCGGGGAGGCGAAGGGGTCGTGGTGGTCGCCGTGCTGCCCGTCGTGGCCGCCGTGGTCCTCGCCGTACGGGGTGCCGGTGTCCTCGTGGTGGGGGCCGTGGTGGTGCGGGTCGGTGGACCAGGCGTCGGTGCCCCAGCCGTCGTGGTGCCAGGTGTCCTCGTGGAGCGGCGTCCCGTCCTGGTGGGGGGAGTGCTGCCCGCCGTGCCGCCCGTGCGGCTCGTCCCCGTAGCCGTCGTGGTCACCGCCGTCGTGGTCACCGCCGTCGTGGTCACCGCCGTGCGCGTCGTGGCCGTGCTCCCCGTCGTGGTCGCCGTGCCCGTGCCCGTCCCCGCCGTGCCGGCCGTGGTCCTGGTGCCCGTGGTCGTGGTGCCCGTGGTGCCCGTCGGGGTCCCCGTCGTGGTGCGGCGGCGGGTCGTCGTGGTGGCGGGCCGGCGGGGTCGCGCCGAGGGCGATCCCGGCGGCGGCGTCGCCGAGGCCGCGCAGCAGCGCCGAGCGCCGGTCCCGGCGCGGGGTGCCGGGCGCGGACGGCGGGGGGAGCACCACCAGCGCGCCGTGCCGGGGTGTGCCGAGCCAGGCCTTCGTCTTGAAGCGCTTCGCCGGGACGGCCACCGTGACGCTCGTGAAGTCGTCCACGGGGAGGCCGCCGGCGCCCGCAGCGAAGGCGTCCGCGAACAGGTCGTCGGTGACCACGAGCGCCAGATCGGTGTCCGGCGTGTCCTTGAGCGCGGACCGGGCGTGCTCGCAGTCGAGCAGTCGGCAGGCCGTCTCCACGGCGCGGGCCACGTACCCCAGGGCGGCGCGCTGCACCCCGCCCTGGGCGAGGGCAGCCCGGACCCGGAGCCGTCCCGCCGTCCCGGGTGCCCGGTTGAGGGTGTGCAGGGCGTCGCGCAGGCCGAGGACGAGACCGGGCAGCGCCTTGGCCTCGTCGACGTCGGGCGGCAGCAGGAGCAGCTGCCCGTCGCCCCGGTCCTGGGCCTCGCAGCGCGCCCGGTCGACGCCGGCCCGCCCGCAGGCGTGGTCCAGGGCGCGGTCCAGCCGCTCCTGGACGGCCTGCTGCACCCAGTAGGGCCGGCCGCCGTACGCCTCGATGTCGACGACCAGGACGACCCGGCGCAGCCTGGGGGAGAGGGCGCCGCTCATGCCCGGCCGCCCCGGTCGGCGGGGAGCGCGAGTCCGGCCGCCGCGGCGAGCGGGGCGCGGTCCCGGACGACGAGCCCGCGGTAGCCGGTGCGGACGGCGCCCTGGTCCCGGAGGGTGCGCAGGGAGCGTTCGACGCTGGCGGCGGACAGCCGGGCGAGCGCCGCCAGGTCGGCGTGACTGAGCGGGATGTCGATCCGCGAACCCTGTTCGGTGGGCACGCCGCAGGAGTCGAGCAGGATGAGCAGGGTGCGGGCGAGCCGGGCGAGGCCGGTGCCGTGGCCGACGTCGATCCGGTAGCGGGTGGCCAGGCGGAGTTTGCGGGTGACGGAGCGCTGCAGCGCGAGCGCGGCGGCGGGGCGGTCGGCGAGGAAGTCGAGGAAGGCGGCGGCGCCGATCTCCCTGGTGGTGCTGGTGCGGACGGCGAGCACGCTGGCGGAGCGCGGTTCGCCGTCCAGGACGGCCAGTTCACCGACGAGTTCGCCGGGCTGGCGGATGGCGAGCAGGGCCTCGCCGCCGTCCTCGGTGGCGGCCACGACCTTCACCCAGCCGCTCAGCAGGACGACGACCCGGTCGCCGGGCTCGCCCTCGATCATCAGGGCCTCGTTGTGCGAGTAGACCCGTCTGGTGCCCAGGCCGTGCAGGGTCCGCAGGTCGTCGGTGCCGAGCCCGGTGAACGGGCCGCGTTCGAAGGGAACGACCGGGGCGGTGCCGGGTCTTGCCCGCCCCGCCGCCCCGGTCCGGTCGCGCGAGCTGTCCATGCTGCCTGCCCCCACCCGGTCGGCAACCCGCCCCGACCGGGGCGATTCCGTACGGAACATAGCGCACCGCCCGCCGCGGTGTCAGTCCCGGAGCGCCGTGCGCATCCGGTCCGCCCGGGTCCGGGTTCGGTCGCCGACGAAGCACAACCTCTTTACGTTGTCGGTTGGTTGACGATGCGTCAGGATTTGGGGGAGCGAGGCGCCGGGTTCCGGGCCTCGGACCGGAGGGGGTAGGACGGTGTTCTCAGGAATACGCCCGCGCAGGATCTGCGCGGTGCTCGGCGCGGCCGTCGCGCTGTCGATCGGCGCCGGTGGGGCGCTCCCCGCCTCGGCGGCGGCGCCCGAGGGGATCGTGCAGGGAGAGGGCTCCTCGGAGGCCGTCCCCGGCACCTATCTGGTGGTGCTCGAGCCGGCCGCCGCGCAGCGCAGTCAGCTCGCGGACAGGGCGGCGGCGCTGGCCCGCTCGTACGGCGGCACGGTGCGCCGTAGCTTCGACGCGGCACTGCCCGGCTTCTCGGCCGCGCTGACGCCCCGGCAGGCGCGCCGGCTGGCCGCCGACCCGTCGGTGGCGGTCGTCTCGCAGAACCGCCGGGTGCGGGCGGACGGCGTGCAGACCTCGCCGGGCTCCTGGGGGCTGGACCGGATCGACCAGCGGCGCTTCCCCTACGACGACCGCTACAGCTACCCGGACACCGCAGGCGCAGGGGTGACGGCGTACATCATCGACACCGGGGTGCGGATCACCTCGGAGGAGTTCGAGGGGCGGGCCTCGTACGGCTACGACGCGATCGACGGCGACGACGTCGCGGACGACGGCTACGGCCACGGCACGCACGTCGCGGGCACGGTGGCGAGCAGTTCGTTCGGTGTCGCCAAGGCCGCGAAGATCGTCTCGGTCCGGGTGCTGAACGACGACGGCGAGGGCACCACCGAGCAGGTGGTGGCCGGGATCGACTGGGTGACCAGGCACGCCGTCCGTCCGGCGGTGGTCAACATGAGCCTCGGCAGCGAGCCCGACCCGGCACTGGACGCGGCGGTGGCGGGCTCGATCGCCACGGGCCTGACCTACACCGTCGCGGCCGGCAACCAGAGCGTCGACGCGAACGAGCACTCCCCGGCCCGGGTGCCCAGCGCCATCACCGTCGGCGCGACCGACCGCGACGACACCCAGGCGTACTTCTCCAACTACGGCCCGCTGGTGGACTTCTACGCGCCCGGTGTGGCCATCACCTCGGCCTGGTACGTGAGCGACCTCGGTGGTTTCGGGGTCGAGATGTCGGGCACCTCGATGGCGGCCCCGCACGCGGCGGGGGCCGCCGCGCTGTACCTGTCGTCCCACCCGGCCGCCACGCCCGCCCAGGTGTCCGCGGCCCTGACCTCGGCGGCGACCGTCGGTTCGCTGCGCGAGCTCGGCCAGGGTTCCCCGGACCGGCTGCTGTACACCGGCACGGTGCCGAACCGACCGCGCGGCCCGCTGTTCGCCCAGCCGGCGCCGGTGACCTTCGACGGGAAGGGCACCTTCGTCTCCCCGGTCACCGTCACCGGCGTCGCGGGGAAGGCCCCGCGCGACCTGGACGTGGCCGTGGACATCGACTACTGGTGGCGCGGCGACCTCAAGGTGGAACTGGTCGCCCCGGACGGCGCGGCGTTCCTGCTGCACGACACCGACATCGGCGAGGCCTACTCGAACTTCGTCGGCCTGTTCGGTGTGGACGCCTCCGCGCACACGGCGGCCGGGGTCTGGCGGCTGCGGGTGACCGACGTCGGCGGCTACTTCCCGGGCACGATCAACAGCTGGTCGCTCCGGTTCTGACCGGCGCCCGGCCGGGCGGCCGGCGGTTCCGGCCACCGCCCGGCCGGGCGCTCAGCAGGTCTCCAGGGCGGCCGCCTCCTCCCGGACCAGCTCGCGCAGCGCGGCGAGCCCGGGACGGCGGTCGTCCAGGCGCCACTGGAGCTCCAGCGGGAGCGTGGCCCGGCCCGCCAGCCGCACCGTGACCACGTCCCCGGTGAGGTGGCCGGTCATCGAGGCGGGCACGAGGGAGAAGGCCCGGCTCTGCGACAGCAGGTAGAGCCGGGAGCCGACGATCCGGGCCGGGCCGACCAGGACCGGCGGCTCCACCCCGCGTTCGGCGCACAGCCCCAGGACGTGGTCGTAGTAGCGCGGGCTCTGTTCGCGCGGCCACAGCAGCAGCGGCAGGTCGCCGAGCTCGTCCAGCCGGACGGCGTCCCGCCCCGCCAGCGGATGGTCCCGGCTGAGGGCGACGTGCACCGGCTCGTCGGCGATCCGCTCCCGCCGGTAGCCGGGGACGTCGTCGAGGAAGCGGCCGAGGCCGAGGTCGGCGAGTTCGCCCGCCAGGGTGGCGGACACCCGGCCGGTGTCCACCGAGAGTTCGGCCAGGACGAGTTCGGGCAGCTCGCGCTCGGCCCGGCTCACCACGGCCGGCAGCAGCCGGTTGACCACGGTCGGGGAGGCGACGATCCGCGCCGTGCCGAGCCTGGTCTCCTCGTGCAGCCGCACCCGGGCGAGCAGCGTGCCGGCCTGCTCCAGCAGCCGGGCCGATTCGGCGGCCATCACCTCCCCGGCCGAGGTCAGCCGCACGGACCGGCGGCTGCGGTCGAACAGCTCCACCCCGACCGTCCGCTCCAGCCGGGCGACCTCCTGGCTGACCGTCGGCTGGGAGATGTGCAGGCGTTCGGCCGCCCGGCCGAAGTGCAGGGTGTCGGCCACCGCGAGGAAGACCTCCAGCTGGCGCAGGGTGAGACTCGTAGCCCGACTCATAGTCCGGAGTCTATGAGAAGGGCCGGTATTCATTCTGGATCCCGATGTGATCGCTCCCTAGGCTGAGCCCACCGCTGCCACACCGTGGTGGCAGCCTCACAGGGAGCGAACGCCATGACCGGACTGCCCATCCGCATCTCCCAGGAAGTCGCCGAGGCCGTCGCCGCCGGCGCCCCCGTGGTCGCCCTGGAGTCGACGATCTTCACCCACGGGCTGCCCCGGCCGCGCAATCTGGAGGTCGCGCTGGAGGCGGAGCAGCGGCTGCGCGCCACCGGCGTCGTCCCGGCCACCATCGGCGTCCACGCGGGCGTGCCGACGGTCGGCCTGTCCACGGCGCAGATCGAGGAGCTGTCGGCGGCCGAGGGCCTCGACAAGGCGAGCCTGCGCGACCTCCCGGTGGTGGCGGCGCTCGGCCGGCACGGCGGTACCACCGTCGCCGCGACGGCCTTCCTCGCCCACCGGGCCGGCGTGCGGGTCTTCTCCACCGGCGGCCTCGGCGGCGTCCACTTCGGCGCCTCCGAGAGCTTCGACGAGTCCGCCGACCTGACCACCCTGGCCGCCACCCCGGTGACCGTGATCAGCGCCGGTGTGAAGTCGATCCTCGACATCCGGGCCACCCTGGAGCGCTTCGAGACCCTCAACATCCCCGTCATCGGCTACCGCACCCGCCGCTACCCCGGCTTCTACGTCACCGACTCCGGCCACGAGATCGCCTACCGGGTCGACACCCCGGAGGAGGCGGCGCGGGTGATCGAGGCCCGGGACGGCCTCGACCTGCCGCAGGCCGTGCTGATCGCCAACCCGGTCGACCCGGACAAGCAGCTCCCGCCGCGCGAGCTCGACGCCCTGCTGGCCCGCGCCTGGGCCGAGGCCGACACCCGGGGCATCAAGGGCAACGCCGCCACGCCGTTCCTGCTCGACTTCATCCAGCGCGACACCGAGGGCCGCAGCCTGGACGTGAACATCGAGGTCTACCGGGGCAACGTCCGCCTCGGCGGGGAGATCGCCACCGCGCTGGCCGCCGCCCGGAACGAGGGCTGACCGGTGCTGGGAGTGCTCGGCGACCTCGTGGAGGACGTCGTCGTCTGGGTGGCCGGACCGCTGCGGCACGGCACGGACTCGGCCGCCCGGGTCTTCCGGCAGCGCGGCGGCAGCGCCGCGAACGTCGCGGCCTTCGCCGCCGGGCAGTGCCCGGTCCGCTTCCTCGGCTGCGTCGGCGACGACCCGGCCGGCGGCGGCCTGGCCGCCGAACTGGCCGGCCACGGTGTGGACGTGCGGGTCGCGCACCGGGGCCGCACCGGCAGCATCGTGGTGCTGATCGACGACGCGGGCGAGCGCACCATGCTGCCCGACCGGGGCGCGGCCACCCTGCTGGAGACCGTCCCGGACGCCTGGCTGGACGGCCTGACCCATCTGCACGTGCCCGCCTACTCCTTCGACGGCGAACCGGTCGGCACGACCGCCGTCGACGCGCTGCGCCGGGTCCGCTCGGCCGGTGGGACGACCTCCCTGGACGCCTCCTCCACCGGGATGCTGGAGGGCTTCGGCCGCGAGCGCTTCCTGGCCCTCGCCGAGCAGCTGGCGCCGACCCTGCTGTTCGCCAACCGCTCCGAGTCCGCCTACCTGGGGCTGCTCGTCGACGGGCGGCCCGGTCCGGAGCGGGCCCGGCTGGGGGCCACCACGGTGGTCACCAAGTCGGGGGCGGAGGCGACCACGATCGACGTGCCGGGCTCGGCCCCGGTCACCGTGCCGGTCCCGCCGGTGGGCGAGGTCCGCGACCTCACCGGTGCGGGCGACGCCTTCGCGGCCGGGTTCCTCGCGGCGTTCCTGGACGCGCGGCTGACGGGGGCCGAGCCGGGTGCGCAGGGAGCGCCGGGCCTGCGCGAGGCGGCGGCGCGCGGCCACCGCTGCGCGGCGCGGGTGCTGGCCTCGCCCGGGGCCTCCTGCACGGAGGACTGAACCGGGGCGCCGTCCCCGGCCCGCCAGGTCCGTTCCCGTCGCACCCGCGACCAGGGCGGACCGGGCGGGCGGTCGGGGTGCGGCCGGGGAAGGCAGCGATGCCGGGGCGCCGCGATCTAGGTCATGACCTGACCTACACGGCTCCTATCGTGGTCCACGTCGGACGGAACGGCCCGACGCACCACGGCAACCACGAAGGCGGAGCACCATGAACGGCACCACGACCACCACCACCGTCGCGGCCACCGGCGAGCGCGCCGACCTGCTGGAGCAGTTCACCAAGCAGCGCGAGTTCCTGCGCTTCACCACCCGGGACCTGACGGACGAGCAGGCCGCGCGCCGGACCACCGCCGGCGAACTGTGTCTGGGCGGTCTCGTCAAGCACGTGACGAACTGCGAGCGCACCTGGGTGGACTTCATCCTCGAGGGCCCCTCCGCGATGCCCGACTTCGCGAACATGACCCAGGAGGACCTCGAGCGCCGCACGGACGAGTTCAAGCTGCTGCCCGGCGAGACGCTCGCGGGCGTGCTCGCCGACTACGCCGAGACGGCCCGCCGCACGGACGAGCTGATCGCCGTGCTGCCCGATCTCGACGCCTCGCACCCGCTGCCGAAGGCCCCGTGGTTCGAGGCGGACGCCCGCTGGTCCGCCCGCCGGGTCCTGCTCCACGTGATCGCCGAGACCGCGCAGCACGCGGGTCACGCCGACATCCTGCGGGAGTCGCTGGACGGCGCCAAGACCATGGGCTGAGGCCGCCCCGCCCGCGGTGGGCGTGCCCCGTTGTCCGGGACACGCTCACCAACGGCGCAGGGTCCGACGGCGGGGGCGACGGGTCGGGTACTCAATGGCTCGTCCCATCGCCACCCGAAAGGGGTTCGTCATGACCTTCGCCAAGTCCGCCGCCCGGGCCGTCGGCTCCGTTCTGCTGCTCGCCGCCCCCCTGCTCGCGCTGCCGCTCGCCACCGCGCAGCCGGCCGCCGCCGAGGGCCCGCACAACGCGAAGGAGGCCGCCGTCTGCCGCCAGATGCTGGGGAGTCTGCTCGGTTTCGCGGGTGCGACCACGAGTGCCGTCTGCGCCGTCCAGCCGGAGGACGGTGCGCCCACGACCCGCTGAGGCAGGGCCTGTTGCGGGCCCGTGCGGGGGCGTCGCCCGGGTGGGCCGGATGCAGTCGAAGGTCAAGATCATGTAATGATGTTACTGACGGGTTATCGCGTGATGTCCCGTCAGTGAACCTCGCACGACCGTAAGGAAGCACCATGCGTCGACGCATTCCCGCCCTCGTCCTGACCGCCGTCCTGGCCGGCGGCGGCCTGGCCACCGTGGCCCAGGTCGCCACCGCCCAGCCCGCCGCGGCCGGTTCGATCAAGGTGAACATCAACCAGCTGCGTCAGCAGGTCTCCGACCTGCGCCAGAAGGCCGCCACCCTGGACCACTACGGCGCCCACGCCGAGGCCGCCAAGGCCCGGGCCGAGGCCAACGCCATCCAGCGCCGGATCGACCAGCTGGAGAAGTCCGAGCGCGAGTCGGGTCGCCGTTTCTGACGGTCGCCCACCGACAACCGCACAGCGACGGCGCCGCCCGTCCCGCCCGCACGGGCCGGGGCGGGCGGCGCCGCCGCGTGCGGTCGGTGAACCACCTGCGGCGCGCGCCCCGTTCGCGCGCCCGTGATGCTCCGGGCACGAACCGGCCATTCTCGTGCGAGGTCCGGGACCCTTCGGCGGCCGGGCCCGCGGGCGTGTGTGGCGGGTGTCGGGGGCCTCCGCGTGCGCGTGTCGCCCGTCGCCGGGTGGCCGGATACCCGCTCGACCCCGCGGGGTGCCGATGGTTAGTGTCGGACCGAAACTTACGGTGACCGACCGGACACGCTGGGCATCCGCATCCGTGTGCGTCCGGGCGTCGGCCGTCCCTCCGCTCGAAGGGGAGCACCCCATGCGATCCATCACGACGACGAGGCCGCTCGTCGCCCTCGGCCTGGCCCTCGGCATCGCTGTCGGTGGCCTGGCCGTCGGTGGCGCGGCCACCACCGCCGCCGCCACCACCACCTCCGTCGCGGCCGCGCCGGCCGTGCGCGCCGTCCAGAACTTCGGGCTCAGCTCCGCGCAGGCCGGGAACGTGCAGAACTGGCTGAAGCAGAACTGGGGTTACAACGGCGCCATCGACGGGCAGCTCGGCACCGAGAGCTGGAAGGCGTTCCAGCGCAACCTCAAGCAGTTCTGGGGCTACCCCGGAGCCATCGACGGCATCCCCGGCACCGAGACGGTCAAGGCGCTGCAGCGGCTGCTGAAGGACGGCGGCTGGGGCTACAGCGGTGCGATCGACGGCATCGCCGGTGCCGGTACCCGGGCGGCGTTCAAGAGCTTCGCCGACGGCATCTGACCGCCGGGCCGCCCGGCCGCCGGGCAGTTGGGCAGTTGGGCCCCGAACCCCCGGGACCCCGAACCCCCGGGACCCCGGGACCCCGGGACCCCGGGACCCCGGGACCCCGGGACCCCGGGACCCCGGGCCTCCGGGACCCCGGGACCCCGGGACCCCGGGCCTCCGGGACCCCGGGACCCCGGGCCTCCGGAGCCGGGCGTACCGTCCGCCGCCACCCGTCGGCGGACCGTACGCCCGGCCCGCGCCGGTTGCGGTAGGGTGACGGACGCCGTAGCGGAACACGAAGAACGGGGAGGTGAGAACCCATGACCGCTGTGCCGGATCGGGTGCTCCCCGGCCGTGACCACGGCGCCCCCGCACAGGTGCACGCCCGGCCCTGAAGCCGGCCGTACCGCGTGGGAGCGTCCGCCGTCCGGCGAGATGTGCGCGGAGAGCCCCGGGTCGGACGACGTCCTCCCACCTGTGCTCCTAGGGGTTCCCTTGCCTGTCCACCCGTCCGCCTCCCTCCGCTCCTCCGTGACCGCCAGGCTGCGTGCCGCCGGCTGCGTCTTCGCCGAGGACGAGACACGCATCCTGCTCTCCGCCGCCGACACCCCCGCCCGGCTCGCCGCCATGGTCCGCGACCGCGCCGCCGGCCGTCCGCTCGAACACGTCGTCGGCTGGGCCGAGTTCGCCGGTCTGCGGATCGCCGTCGACCCCGGGGTGTTCGTGCCCCGGCGGCGCAGCGAGTTCCTGGTCCGCACCGCCGCCGCGCTCGCGCGCGAGCACGCGCAGGTCGTCGATCTGTGCTGCGGCAGCGGAGCCCTCGGCGCGGCGCTCGCCGCGACGGCCGGCCACCCCGTCCGGCTGTGCGCGGCCGACGTCGACCCGGCCGCCGTGCGCTGCGCCCGCCGCAACCTGGCCGGGTCCGCGGCCCCCGGTGCCGAGGTGTTCGAGGGCGACCTCTTCGACGCCCTGCCGACCCGCCTGCGCGGCCGGGTGGACGTCCTGCTCGCCAACGTCCCCTACGTGCCCACCGCCGACATCGAGTTCCTTCCGGCCGAGGCCCGGGTGCACGAGGCCCGGCCGGCCCTGGACGGCGGCGCCGACGGCCTCGACGTACTGCGCCGGGTCGCCGCCGAGGCCCCGCACTGGCTGGCCCCGGGCGGTGCGCTGCTGTTCGAGACCAGCGACCAGCAGGCCGGAGCGGCCCTCGGGGTGGTCACGGCGGCCGGGCTCACCGCAGCCCTGGGCCACGACGAGGACCTCGACGCCACGGTGGTGACGGCCGTGCGGCCGCCGCTCGGGACGCCGTAGCCACCCGGGCCGGACCGCGGCGGCCGGCCGCGGTCCGGCCCCACGGCGGAGGTCCGGCCCGGACGCCCCCGCGGTGCCGTAGACGCGCACACATGCGGCTGAGCGCGAGGACCATGTCGGCGCGGTGGCGCGCGGAGTTGACTGATGCCCATGAACGAGAACACGAACAGCAACCAGCAGCCCGCCGCCACCACCACTCCCACCGCCGCCCGGACCGTCCTGGTCACCGGCGGGACCGGCAAGACCGGCCGACGGGTCGCCGAGCGCCTCACCGCCCTCGGCCACACCGCCCGGATCGGCTCGCGCACCGCACCGATCCCGTTCGACTGGGAGGACGACACCACCTGGGACGCCGCTCTGGAGGGCGTCGGCGCCGCCTACCTCGCCTACTACCCCGACCTCGCCTTCCCCGGCGCGGTGGAGACCGTCGGCGCCTTCGCCCGGCGGGCCGCCAAGGCGGGCGTCGGCCGCCTGGTCCTGCTCTCGGGACGCGGCGAGGAGGCGGCGCAGGCGGCCGAGGCGGCGGTCGCCGAGGCCGGTACCGGCTGGACCGTGGTCCGCTGCGCCTGGTTCGACCAGAACTTCTCCGAGAGCTTCTTCCTGGAGCCGGTGCTCGCCGGTGAACTGGCGCTGCCGACCGGGGTCGCCGTCGAGCCGTTCGTCGACGTCGACGACATCGCGGAGGTCGCCGCGGCGGCGCTCACCGAGGACGGCCACGACGGCGAGGTGTACGAGCTGACCGGGCCGCGCCTGCTCTCCTTCGCGGACGTGGCCGCCGAACTGTCGGCGGCCACCGGGCGCGAGATCCGGTTCACGGCCGTCTCCCTGGAGGAGTACCGCGCGTTGCTGGCCACCGTCGGCCTGCCCGGCGAGTTCGCCGACCTCTTCTCGATGGTCCTGGACGGACGCAACGCCCATCTGGCGGACGGCGTCCGGCGCGCGCTCGGCCGCCCGGCGAGGGACTTCGCGGACTACGCGCGGGCCGCCGCGGCGACCGGTGTCTGGAACGTCTGAACCCTCCGGCCCCGCCCGGCCCTGCCCCCCGCCCAGTCCTGCCGCCTCTCCCGGTCCGGGGATCCGTTCACCGCGATCCCCGGACCGCCCGCCGCCACTCCGTGCCCTCGACCGCCCTCCACATCCTCCGGAGCCCGCCATGTCCGCCGCCCTCGGTGCCGCCCCCGTCCGTGACCTCGCCGCCGCGACCACCACCGCCTCCCGCGCCGTCGGACCGGTGCTGGCCGCCGCCACCGCCGCGACCGGCCTGATGGCCGGCCTCTTCTTCGCCTTCGACGTCGCCGTCATGCCCGGCCTCGCCGCCGGCGACGACCGCACCTTCGTGACCGCGATGCAGCACATCAACGCGTCCATCCTCAATCCGGTCTTCGGGGCGGTCTTCGCCGGCGCCCTGGCCCTGCCGGCCGTCGGCACCTGGCTGCTGCACCGCTCCGGGCAGCGCGCCGCCACCCTGTGGACGGCGGTGGCCTCCCTGCTCTACCTCGCCGCGCTCGTCCTCACCTCCGCCGTCAACGTCCCGCTCAACGACCGCCTCGCCGCGGCCGGCGACCCGGCCGCCGTCACCGACCTCGCCGCCGTGCGCGCCGCCTTCGAGCCGACCTGGACCACGGCCAACATCGCCCGCACGGTGCTCTGCACGGCCGCCGCCGTCGCCCTCACCCGCGCGCTGCTGCTGCACCGCCGCCCGGGGTCCCGTTGACGGGGGGCCGTCGGCGGTCGGCCTCCCCACCGTGGGCCCGGCGGCCGTGGGCCTTCCCGCCGCGGGCCTTCCCGCCGCGGGCCCGGCCGCCGAGGGTTGGTCGGCCCCGGGCCGGTGGACCGTCCGCGAGCCGCTGACCGCCCGTCACCTGTGCCCGGTCCGACCGACGTCACCGGCACCCGGACCACCGCCGCGTCTAGGCTGTCCCCTCATGGACACCCTGACCGGGCTGCTCGACGGCCCCAAGGCGCGCGGCGCGTTCCTGCTGCGCTCCGTCCTCAGCGCGCCCTGGGCCCTGCGGATCGAGGACCGCGCACCGCTGTCGCTGATCACCATGCTGGACGGTGAGGCCTGGATCCTCCCGGACGGGGCGGATCCGGTCCTGGTGCGGCCGGGGGACCTCGCCCTGCTGCGCGGGCCGGAGGCCTACACGGTCGCCGACCACCCGCGGAGCGAGCCGGACATCCTGATCGGCCCCGGGCAGATCTGCTCCCGGGACGGCGCCAGTGTGGCCACCTCGATGGCGCTCGGCGTGCGGACCTGGGGAGAGACCCGGCCGGACGACGACCGCCCCTCGGTGATGCTGTCCGGCACCTACCTGGCCGAGCACGAGATCGGCCGCCGGCTGCTGGGCCACCTGCCGACACTGCTGGTGCGGCCCGCCGGGGCGGACACCACCGAGGACACCCTGGTCCGGTTGCTCGCCACCGAGGTCACCCGTGCCGAGCCGGGGCAGGAGGTGGTGCTGGACCGGCTGCTGGACCTGCTGGTGGTCGGGGTGCTGCGGAGCTGGCTCGCCGCCCCGGACGGTTCGGCGCCCGGCTGGCTGCGCGCCCAGGCGGACGAGGTGGTGGGCCCGGCGCTGCGGCTGCTGCACGACGATCCGGCCCGGCCGTGGACGGTGGCTGCGCTCGCCACCGAGGTCGGGGTCTCCCGGGCGGGCCTGGCCCGGCGGTTCACCGCGCTGGTCGGCGAGCCGCCGATGGCGTACCTGGCGAACTGGCGGCTGGCGGTGGCGGCGGACCTGCTGCGCGACCCTGGGCTCACCGTCGCGGCGGTGGCCCGCCGGGTCGGGTACGGCGACGCGTTCGCGCTCAGCACCGCGTTCAAGCGGGTGCGCGGGCTGACCCCGCAGGAGCACCGCCGGCTGGCTGCCTCCGCCGAGGCGGGCGAGGAAGCCGAGGCGGGCGGTGCGGCCGTCGGCCTGCCGGGCGGAGCGGAGGGCGAGGCCGCGGGCGACGCCCCGGCCGGGCCGTCGCCCGCGGCGCGGTCGGCCGCGGTCCCGACCACGGTGGTGCTGGCCGCCGGCTGACCGGTCGGTGGTCGGTGTTGCGGGTGCGGGTGCGGGTGCGGGGCCGTGCCGCGACGCCGTCGGCCCGGTTCTCAGCTCGGCCGCAGGTGGCAGTGCAGGACCAGCGCCCAGCAGAGGAAGCCGAGGGCCGCCGTGGACAGCAGCGCCCGGGCCGCGTTCCACCGCACCCACCTGGCCCGGAACGGCCCGTACATCCGCGCCGCCTGCCCGGTGCGGTCCGGTCGGGCGGTCGGGCCCGACTCCCGGGCCGGACCCAACTCTCCGGCCTGCTCCGCCAGCGCCTGGTTCAGCGGGAGGTTCACCATCCTGGTCACCACCAGGGAGGCGGTGTAGCAGACCAGCGCGCCGACCGCCGCCGGAAGCACCCGACGGCCGTCGCTCGGCAGGTGCAGCACGACGGCCACGCTCGTGAAGACCAGCGCGCCGACGAATCCCACCAGGAACCACCCGTTGAGGATCGCCACGTTGAGCCGCTGCATCACCTGGGCGACCATGAAGTCCCCGGTGCTGCCGAGCCCGGGCGTCACCGAACAGGCGTAGGTGTAGAACAGTCCGGCGGTCAGTCCGGTGGTGACCGTCGCCGCCACCAGTGCGAAGACCCGCATCGCCTCCATGTCGTCCCTGCCCCCGTTCGTTCGCCCGGAACCGCCCGGTCGGAGCGGCCCGCGTGCCGATCATCCGTCATCGAACTGCCGTTTGCCCACCGAATTGGCGGATACACACCCGATGATGACGGATGGTCATGTCAATCGCGGCCGGAACCCGTCGCGGAGGCGGATCCTCCGGTGTGCGGGGCGAGCGCGGCGTACAGGGACTCGACGGTCCAGTGGCCGGCCGCGCCCGGCCGGGTGGTGAGGTAGACGCTCGCCCGGCGTGCGGACCAGCCGTGCGCGTCGGTCAGTCCGGCGGCGATGGCCCGCAGGTAGCGGGCCCGCGGGGCGTTCAGTTCGGCCTCGGCGAGCCTCCACGGGGCGGTGACGGTCAGCACCGGGAGGCCGTCCAGGGTGCCGAGGCAGACCAGGGTCCGGTAGCGGCCGGGCCCCTGCTGGTCGCGGCCGGTCCGCAGTACGGTGCCCAGGTCGAGGTCCGTGCCCGGCCCGCCGCCGGTCTCCTGGGCGGCGATGTCGCTGAACTGCCCCGCCGTCAGCAGATGGGCGCGGGCGGGCGCGGTGCCCGGTCCGTACGGGTCGTAGAACGCCATGCCGCCGCCCCAGACCCGCGACTCCAGGGCGAAGTAGAGACTTCCGGGCAGTCGAACGGGCACCGACCGCCGCGGCGGCCGGCCGTCCCGGCAGCCGGGGTACTCCCGGGCGCCGTCGGCCGGTCGCCCGCCGCCCAGGTAGCAGGCGAGCCGCTCGGTGTGCATGTTCGAACCGTAGGCGGCGTACCAGACCGGACCGTCCTGGCCCGGGGCGTCCGCGGCGTCCGCCGGGTCGACGGGCCATCGGATCGGCAGGATCGGTCGGATCGGTCGGATCGGCAGGGAGTCCTCCACGGCCGGTGACGCTACCCGCCCTCGGGCGCGTTACTCGTGGAGCACACTTTCGAGTGGACCGGGTATGACGGCCCTGGACCGGGGGGTAGGGCGCCGGCATGACGACCCGCGGACCTCAGGACGCGCCCTGGCGCGCGGACGGCCCGCCGTGCCCGGGCGGGAGCTGCTGCCCGGGCGTCCTTCCCGGCGTCGTGGTCGGCGTTGTGGCCGGCTCCGCCTCCGGCGCCGCGCCCGCGTCCGGCGTGTCCGGCGTGTCCGCCGCGATCGCCCCGGCCGGCGCGCCGGGTGCGCGCCGACCGGGGCGTCCGGGCGGGGGTGGGGCGGATCGGGCCGGGTCGGGTGAGGCCGGGGAAGTGCCCCGCGGTCAGCGGCCGCTGGAGACCGAGGCCGCCGGGCGAGCGGCGGTCGCGGTGGCGGCCGGGGCGGGCCCGCCCTCGGTGCCGGGGGTGACGGTGACGAAGGCCGCGCGGCCCTTGCACTGGGCGTTCTTCTCGGCAGTGGTCATCTTGCGGGCGTTCCAGGTGACCACGCCGGCCTCCTGCGGGACCGGTCCGGTGCCGGAGAAGTTCTTGACGTACCAGACGTAGTGGCCCCAGTGCTTCGACTTGTAGTGCAGCTCGTAGGTGCCGCTGGCGGACTGCAGGTGGGTGTTGCGGTCGACCCAGCCGACCTGCCCGGCCGGCACCTGGAGCGTGGTCTCCTCGGCGAAGGTGTCCGCCCAGGCCCACTTGTGGCCGTAGGTGGCCTTGAACGTGACCTCGAACTTCTCCAGGAAGTCGAATCCGGCCGTCACCGAGATCTCGGTCGAGACGGTGTTCTCCCCGCTGGTCTGCTCGGTCCAGGTCATCTTCCTGGTCTGCGGGGTGGAGGAGCAGTTGTAGCCGCGGGCCACCTCGTGCGCGCCGCCGTACGTGTAGCTCGCGTTCCCGGTCGGCCGGAAGTCGCAGCTCTCGGTGGCCTTGCCGCAGTCCTTCAGCAACTGGGCGACGGTGGGCGACTCGCCGTAGGTGAAGTCGATCGAGCTGGCCCGGTCGTTGAGGTCGCCGATCCAGTCCTGGTCGCCGACCTGGTAGCCGGTGTTGGCGCCGGAGAAGTCGGTGTGCTCCCAGTGCCGCACCTGGCAGTTGTTGAAGGTCTTGTAGGAGCTGATCCGGTCGTTCCAGTCGGCGCCCAGGGCCAGCTGCCAGCGGGCGCTGCCGCAGGCGGAGGGGCCGGTGACGCTCAGGCTGGCGCCACCGAAGTTGCCGTGCTCGTACTCGGTGGACAGCACGACGGCGGCAGCGGCCGCCGCCGCTCCGGGCCGTGCGTCCCGCGCCCGGTTGCCGACCGCCTCGCCCGCCCGGTCGATCCGGTCGGCGAACGACGGGTCGGCCATCGCGGTCTCGACGTCCAGCGGAGCGTCGGCGACCAGACCGCCCGTGGCGGCGGCGATGGCCTGCCGGTAGGTGTCGAAGCAGCGCAGGTCGCCGCCCTCGACACTGACCGTGCAGTGCTGGGGAGCTCGGGTGGCGGCGGTCGCGGTGGCGGGGGCGAAGGCGAGCAGGGAGCCGGCGGCGGCGAAGACGCCGACGGACTTGAGGTGGCCGGTGCGCATGGGACGGTGGTCCTCTCCGGAACGGGGAAGCGGGCGGACGGAGCACGGGCGCGCCGGGGAACGCCGGCACGGACGGGTGCCGGGGAGCGTGCCGTCGGCGTTCCGGTGAGTGCGCGGCCGCCTCCGTCGACGGAGACCATAGGGGCGCCCGGTGGCCGCCCGGCGACCCCTTGAGCGAAATCTGAGGATGCGGCGGAGGATGCGTCCCGACGGGCACCGGCCCCGCCGTCGGGCGGCATCGGGACCGCACAGGTGGCGACCCCGAAGTGCTTGTTCCGGAGCGGAGTCGGCGACTGTCCGGACGTGTACGACAGGCCGGTGCCGGGTTGCCCCGGCGTCTGCCCACTCGGGCACACGGCCGTCACCCGTGCCGTTGCCACGGGACCGTCGTGGCCGAGGGGCGGCCGGTTCAGCCGGCCGTCGGCTGCGGGTCGGTGGCCCGAGGGCCGGTGGGCCGCGGCTCGGTCGGTTCCGCGACGGCGGGCCCGGGCCCGGTGCCGGTGACGGTGCGGCCGGAGGTGCGGGCGGCCAGCGCCTGCCGGGCCCGGTCCGCGCGATCGGTACCGGCGGCGGCGTCCAACTCCCCGCCGTCCGGGTGGAACCACGCCCAGTCGGTGATCTCCCCGTCCCGGCAGCCGAGCCGGACGGTCTCGGGGTCGGCCGTGCCGAAGTCGTGGAAGAACTGGACGATCGGGTGGTCCGCGCCCGGCTCGGGGTGCCGCCAGAACACCGCCAGCAGCGGCCCGGCAGGCCGGTCGAGACCGGTCTCCTCGCGCAGCTCGCGGGCCGCCCCGGTCGGCGAGTCCTCGTGGGTGTCGAGCACGCCGCCGGGGAAGTTCCAGGCCGCGGTCCGCGGCCGCCGGTCCGGTTCCCGGACCCGGGGCTTGACCATCAGCAGCCGCCCGTCCGGGGCGGTCACCACGGCAGCCGTGCACAGCCACGAGCGCGGGGTGGTGGCCAGCCACTGGGCGCGCGGCAGATGCGGTCGCGCCGGGCCGTGGGCACGCAGGAACCGCACCGTCGCGGGGGTGACGCCCGGGAGGTTGTCCGTGAAGAACCAGGCATGCGTGCTGTGCCGGGGGAGGGCGAGCCGGTCCAGCGCGCCGGGCGCGTGCGCCGACAGCGCGTACACGTGCCGCAGCGCCGGTTCCGCGGTGTCCTCGAACACCCCGACCGGGCGCTCCGCCACCCCGGCCGTCCCACAGCTCTCGGCCAGCGCCCGGACGGCGCCCCGCGCCGGGTCCTCGCCCGGGCGCACCGCAGCGGACGGCAGCTCCCAGCGGCCGTCCGGGCGGCGCAGCAGCAGGACCCGGCCGAGGGTGTCGGTCACCAGCGCGGCGGCGACGGGGACGGACCCGTCGGGCACTCCGGTGACGGAGGCGCCGACGACGGACGGCTCCGCGCCGGGAGCCCCGGTCGGCGGCAGGGGACTGGGGGAACCGTGCACCTGGAGGTCTCCTTGGGCGAGGGGGATCAACGGGCGGGGAAAGGGGGACCGGGCCGGGTCTCAGGGGGCGCCCGCCTGGCCGCGTCGGGTGTCCCCGGCGGCCCCTACCCGCCCGGATCCGGGGCGGAACGCCCACCGCCGCTCCGCCCCGGAGGCCCGCACGGTGGTGGCGCGGCGCGTCCGGGTCCGTCCGCCTTCCGCGCCCCGTGCGCCGGACCCGGTCCTCGTGCCCGTGCCCGTCCCCGGCCCCAGTCACATTCCCGGCCCCGGCCCCGGTCCCGGCCCCGGTCCCGGCCCCGGACCCGGACCCCGGGGGCCGCTGTCCTCCCGCCGCTCACCGCTCCCCGCCCGGCGGGGGACTCGGGCACACCGCGGCGGGGTGCCCCGGCGGGGCGGGGTGGCCCAGCAGCGACCAGAGCACCCACCCCGTCAGCCCGTTGCGCACCACGACGACCCGGCTCCAGCGCGTCCCGAGCGGCGAGATCCAGGTGTCGACGATCTCCACCCGCTCCCCGCAGTGGGCCAGGCCCAGCACCGCGCCGTCGACCGAGGGCTCGCGCCGGACATTGGCGGCGTTCACCGTGACCACCCAGCCGCGCGGAGCGCTCTGCGGCGGAGGTCCGGCGTGCCGCTCCGGCTGCGGTGGAGGGTGGTCGGTCCCGGCGGCCGTCGCCGGGAGGACGAGGATCAGCAGGGAGAGCGCGGTCCAGCCGACCCTTCCGGGGTGTGCAGGCATACCGGGCACAACGAGCCGATCCGGCGCCGGCCGACCGCGCGCGCCCACGGCCACCCGGAAGGCTGCCCCGGCTCGCTCGGGCGGGTGCAATCACCGCGCCGCCCGTGCCCTCCGGAATCCGCCCGGCCACGGCTCCCACCCCTGTCCCGCCCCTGTCCCGTCACCTGTTCCGTCACCTGTTCCGTGACCCGCCCCGCCACCTGCCCCGCCACCGGAGCCGTCGGACGTCCCGCCGCGCCGGCCTCGGCGGTTGCGGCTCGGGCCGGACCGGACAAGGACCGGGCGTCCACGGAGCGTTCGGCCGCCCCGGCCGGTCGGCCCGTTGACGGCCCGGGCCCCTACGATGGCGGCCATGAACACTGGGGGGCCGGAGACACGGCTCATCGACAACCGCTTCGAACTGCTGGAACGCCTCGGTGGCGGCGGCATGGGCCTGGTCTGGCGCGCCCGGGACACCATGCTGCACCGCGAGGTCGCGCTCAAGGAGGTCCGCCCGCCGGACCCGGCCATGGCCGCGGCCAACCCCGAGGCCGCCCACGAGCTGCGCGAGCGGGTCCTGCGCGAGGCCCGCGCGCTCGCCCGTCTCCAGCACCCGCACGTCGCGGTGATCCACCACATCGTCGACACCCCCGACCACCCCCACCCCTGGCTGGTCATGGAGCTGGTCAGCGGCGGCAGCCTCGCCGACCGGATCGCCCGCGGCCCGCTCACCGTCCCGGAGGCCGCCAGGATCGGCCGCGGCGTGCTGTCCGCGCTGTGCGCTGCCCACGCGGCCGGCATCCAGCACCGCGACGTCAAGCCCGGCAACGTGCTGCTGCGCGCCGACGGCACGCCCGTCCTCACGGACTTCGGCATCGCCGCGATGCAGGACGCCAACACCGCGCTCACCGCCACCGGCGCGCTGATCGGCTCGCCCGAGTACATCGCCCCGGAACGGATACGCGGCGAGGAGGGCAACCCGTCCTCCGACCTCTGGTCGCTCGGCATGCTGCTGTACGTCGCCGTCGAGGGCCACCACCCGCTGCGCCGCGGCACCACCCTGGCCACCCTCGCCGCCGTCCTGGACGAGCCGCTGCCGCCGCCGACCCGCTCGGGTTCACTGGGGCCGGTGCTGGCCGCGGTGCTGGCCCGCAATCCGGCGGTGCGGCCCGACGCCGCGCAACTCGACCGGGCCCTCGCCGCCGCCGAGGCGAGCGCCGGTCCCGGTCCGGCGCAGCCGCAGGGCTCCTGGCAGCCGACCTTCCTGGACACCCCGCGCCCGCCGGCCGGTCCGGACCCGACCGCGGCCTTCGGGGCGCCGAGCCCCGGCTTCGGGACGCCGAACCCGGCCTTCGGCACCCCGAACCCGGCCTTCGGCACCCCGAACCCCGCTTTCGGGACGCCGAACCCGGCGTTCGGCACCGCGCAGACCGAGTACCCCCTCCCGAATCCCGCCCACGGCGGTGAAGCCGCCACCGACGGAGGGCACGTCGGCACCACCGGCGCCCAGTACCTGGGAGCCACCGGACCCACCGTGCCCCCGCCGCCCGCCCGCCGCCGCACCGGCGCCACGGTGACGCTCGCCGTCGCCGGGGTGGCGCTGGCGAGCGTGCTGGCCTGGAACCTCCGGCCGGACAACGACGGTCCGGGCGGTACCACGGGCAGCACCGGCGCGGGCTCCGCCCCCAAGGGGACGAACGCGCCCGCCGACCCCGGCGGCCCCCCGGCATCGACCGGAACCGCCGCGCCCACCGGCCCGGACACCACCGCCTCCGCCGCCCCCACGGCGAAGCCCTCGCCCAGCGCGCCGAAGAGCACCGCACCGGCCAAGGACCTGCTCACCCCGGACGGCATCCGCACCGTCGTCGCCGCGATCACCGCGCAGAGCGGCACCACCAAGGTCAAGCAGCTCTCCGTCTACCCGGAGTACGCGAGCGCCCAGGTCCCCACGGCCGACGGTCGCGGCTACGACTGGTACGACTACCGCAACGGCAACATCGCCAAGCGACCCGGTGGGTCGATGGCCAAGGAGAAGACGGTCGATCTGGCGCAGTACGACTGGGACACCGTCCCGGCGCTGCTGAAGAAGGCCAACGAGACCCTCAACGTGCCGAACCCGACCAGCCGTTACCTGTTGATCGACATGTGGTCCGACGGCTACGCCTGCATCCGGGTCTACCTGTCCAACGAGTACCACAACAGCGGCTACCTGCTGGCTGACTACAAGGGGACCGTGCGGCGCACCCTCCCCGCCGACTGAGTCGGCCGCCGTCCGCCCGGCCTCCTCCTGCGCGGCCGGGTCCGGCCCCGCCGGGCCCGGTAGGCCCACGGACGGTGGCGGGCAGCCCCGGCCCGGACGATGCTGGACTCGTTCCGGGGCGCCCCCGGCGTGGGCCTCCGGCCGCTCCGGTGCCGCCCCGCCCCCGAACGAGGAGCCGTCGCGACCATGAGCGAGAACCACCACGTCCTGCTGCTCGACTTCACCGACGCCGCCGCCTGCCGCGCCGCCTTCGACGAGGCCGAGCACCTGCCCGGCCTGCGGCAGTCCGCGATCGTCGAGCGCGGGGCGGACGGCACCCTGGACTTCCCGGCCAGCCAGGTCCGCGGCGCGGGTGTGACGACGGTCGGCGCGGGGGTGGCCGGCGGCATCGCCGGGCTGCTCGGCGGCCCGATCGGCGTCCTGCTGGGCTTCGTGGCCGGGACCGCGCTCGGCAACGCCGCCGAGACCTGGCGCGACCACGAGGGCGGCGCCGGCCTGATCGTTCTCGGCGAGGAGGTGGAGGACGGGCACTCGATGCTGGTGCTGGACACGGTCGAGTCCTCCCCGGAGCCCGCCGACGAGCTGGCCGCCCGGCACGGCACCACCCTCCGCCGCCTCCCCGCCGACCAGCTGGCCGCCCGGGTGAAGGCGGCCCGCCGCGCCGCGGAGTCGTAGCGGCGGCGGACCGCCCCGGGCCGCCGGCACGCTCGGCCGAGGGCCGTGGCCACACGCTCAGGCGAGGGCCGTGGCCAGCAGGGCGAAGGCGGCGACGATGACGGCGACCCGGGCGTAGTGGTAGCGGTCCCAGCGGTCCTGCTGCTCCTTCCAGTCGGCGGGCCGGTTCTCGGGCGTCCACGTCCTGCTCCGGTTGTTGATCGGGACGAGCAGCAGCACCGACATGAGGACACTCAGGACCAGCAGGGCCGCGGCGACGACGACCAGCCCGGCACCGGGCCGCTGCCACCCGGCCGCGGCCCAGACCGCGCTGAGGACGACCGAGGTGATGTACCAGACCGGCATCAGGGCGCCGAGCATCCGGCCGCCGTGGGCGCGGCCGAGCTGACCGGCGTCCTCGGGCAGGGCGCCGAGGATCGGGTTGACGACGAAGGCGACGCAGAACTCCACCCCCACCATCACGCCGACGACCACGGTGGTGACGACCTCGAGTGCGTTGAGCATGACGGCCCCTCCTGGGATCTAGCGCTGCTAGCTGTCGATGCAACGCTAGACCTGCTGCCGCTCGATTGTCTAGCAGTGCTAGAATTCGCTCATGTCGCTACAGGAACGCAAGCAGCGCGAACGGGCGGACCGCGCGCGGCTCATCGTGGCCACGGCCCGCGAGCTCGCCGAGCAGCAGGGCTGGGACGCGGTCACCACCCGCCGCCTCGCCGAGCGCATCGAGTACAGCCAGCCCGTCCTCTACAGCCACTTCCGCGGCAAGCGCGAGATCATCGGCGCCGTCGCGCTGGAGGGCGCCGGCGAGATGGCCGCGGCGCTGCGGACCGCCACCGCGGCCGCGGACGGCCCCCGGGCCCGGGTCGTCGCCCTGGCCCGGGCCTACCTCGAGTACGCCGAACGCAACCCGGCGGTCTACGACGCCATGTTCCAGCTCGACGGCGGCCTGGCGTTCGCGCGCGAGGACACCCCCGCGCCGCTGAAGGACGCCTTCGCCGCCCTGCTGGAGAGCCTCGGGGAGGTCGCCGGGGAGGGGGTCCACCCGGCGCTGTTCACCGAGACGGTCTGGGCGGCCCTGCACGGGCTCGCCACCCTGACCCGGGCCGGACGACTGCCGCCGGAGCACACCGGGCACCGGGTCGAGCTGCTGGTGGACCGGCTCGCCGTACTCTGACCCGCCGCCCGCCCGGCAGCGGTCCCCGTCGAGCGCGAACCGTTACGCTCCCGCGGCGTGCGGGCGCGCCGGGCGGGGGAGACTGCGGGGCATGCGAAGGGCGGGGGAGTGGGGAGCCGTGCGGGCGGTCGTCCGCTGGGCGGGGCATCCGGGGACGCTGGCCGCGGTGGCGGTGCTGCTGTTCAACGACCACCTGGGCAAACGGCTTTGGCCGGGCGCGGTGACCGGGAAGGTCAGCGACCTGGCGTGGATGCTGGTGTCACCGGTGGTCCTGGCGTTGCTGCTGACCGGGGTGCTGTCGCTGGTACCGGTGCTGCGGCTGCGGCCGGGCGGCGACCGGCCCGCGGTGGCGGGGATCGCGGCGACGGGTGCGATGTTCGCCTTCGCGAAGTCCGGACCGTGGGGCGGCGAGGTCGCCTCGGCGGTCTGGTCGTGGAGCGGGGTGCCGAGCCGGATCCAGGGGGACCGGAGCGACCTGGTGGCGCTGCCGGCGCTGGGGGTCTCCTGGTGGCTGTGGAAACGTTCGCGGGCCGGACGGCGGTCCTGGCGCTGGACGGCGGCCGTCGCCGTGCCGCTGGCCGTGGTGGCGATGGTGGCCACCGCGTCGTCGCCGCGGACGGGCCCGGAGCGGCCTGTGCTGTGGAGCAGGGGCGGGCAGACACTGCTCGACCTCCCGGGGAAGCGATGGATCACCGAGGACGGCGGCACAACCTGGAGACAGGCGAAGCAGAGCCGCTCGGACCCGCCCCGTCCCGACCGCAGCCAGCCGCAGAGCGGGCAGTGCACGGAGTCCCGGCCTCGGTTGTGCTACCGGCTCCGCGACGCGACCTCACCGGTGGAGGTCAGCGCGGACGGCGGCTTCAGCTGGCACATGGTCTACGACCCCGGGACGTTGTGGAAACGGCCTTCGCGTCCGGCCCCCGGCTCGGAGCCGTCCTCGTCCTCCCCGTCCGGCTCCCCCTCCCCGTCCGGGACCGTCTCCCCGTCCGGCACTCCTTCCCCGTCCGTGTCACCGACCGACCTCCTGGAGCCCCACGGCGCCGAGCTGCTCGTCCTCAAGGCGCCCGAGGGCTGGGTGGTGCTGGTCAATTACCCGGGTTCCGGACTGCTGCGCGGGACGCCCGACGGTGCGTGGGCGCAGCAGGAGTATCCCGTTCTCAGCACCTTCGTCGCCCCCGAGCCGCCCCGACACTGGTTCCTGGGACTGCCGGTCGCGGCGGCCGCGGGGTTCGCGGGGGTGCTGGCGGTCGCGTCGGTCTGGCTGCTGCGCACCACCGCCCCGGCCGGGCGCCGCCGGGAACTGTGGTTCCTGCTGCTCCGTCAGGGTCTCTGCTTGTTCTGGGTGTGGCTCGCGGCCTGGCTCTGCGGCGGAGAACTCGTCTGGAGGGTGCCCGGGTTCCTGGTGGCGGGTGTGCTGACGGTGGGACTGCTCCCGATTCTCTGGGCCCTGCGGCACGGCCCGGACCGGGCGAGCAGCCGGTTGCAGCCCCTGGCGACGGGCGGGGCGGCCGTCGTGGCGGTGGCGCTGCTGCCCTACCTGTGGTGGGCGGGGCACCGGTTGTCGGCCTGGTCGCAGGCTTCCGGTCTGGCGCTCGTCTGCGCCCTGACGGCCACGGTGGCGGGTGCGGCGGTCGGTTTCCTCACCCCGCCCCCGGCCCCGCTCCCGGCCCCTCCGATGCAGGTCGAGGCGGAGGAGCGACCGGACGGTGCTCAGGCACCTGTCGACCCATGAACCCGTGCTCCGGGGTCCTGAGCCCCGGACCCGGCCGCGGTCACCAGGACCTGGCCCGCCGCCGTCCGGTGGTAGAGCACCGAGCGGCCCGCCCGACGGCGCAGGGCGAGCCCGGCCTCGCGCAGGATCCGCAGGTGGCGGCCGACCGATCCGAGCGGGAGACCGGTCAGGGCGACCAACTGGCTGGTGGTCTTCGGGGGATCCAGGAGGGTGAGCAGTTCGGCCCGGCCCGCTCCCAGCAGCGCGGTGAGTGCCTTCGGCACCGGACGGCGGCCCTCGTCCACCAGGACGCCCGAGCACGGGTAGACCACCGCGTACCGGCGGCCGGGCCGCGCGCGCCGTCCGTCGACCGGCGGCACGTCCCAGCAGAGCCAGCTCCGACCCGGCGTCACCGGAACGAACAGCAGCTCGGCGGCAATGAGTTCACGCGCCTCGGCGGCGGGTGCGGCCCCGGTCCGCAGGCCGTCGCCGCCGAGCCAGCGCATTCCCGGCCGCAGGTCGTCCAGCGCCGCCGCCCAGCCGCCGGAGCCGAGGGCGGCGGTGCGGGCCAGGACGTCCGCCTCGAGGATCCGCCGACGGCGCGCCCAGTCCGGTTCGACGGTCTCCGTCCACACCCAGGACAGCAGCCCGGCCGCCTGACCGGCCAGGTCCTCGTGCCCCAACAGCGCTGACGGCAGGGCCGATTCGTCGGCCGCGCCCAGGGTCTCGGCCAGGTCGGCCCGGACGACGGCCGGCGGCGTCGCCCGGACCTCCGCCAGCTCGCGGGCGAACAGCGCCGCCGCGTCCGCCGTCGGCCCCGCGGCCCCCGGTGTCGGCGTCAGGAAGGTCGCGTTCCAGCGCGGACCCAGCGCCGTCCGGACCAGCGCGGCGGTGACCGGGTCGGCGGCCAGCCGCTCCCGGTACCGGGGGAGCGCGGTGGCCAACCACCGCTGCTCACCGGGGTGGGAGCCCGCGCCTCCGTGCAGGGTCTTGAGCGCGGCCACCGTCTCCGCCAGCGGAGACACCACGAACCGGCTCCCCGCGAGCGTCTCCGCGTCCACTCGCCATCGGCTCATGCCCGGTCCCCTCCCGCTCGTTCCCTGCGTCCCGGTGTTCGTTCACCCGAAGCCTCAGTCGTCACCGAAAGCGAGCAGGACCACGAAGAGCTCGCCGTTCGTCGCCGCGACGACGACATCGATGCCGTGGTGGGTCACGGGATTCCACTGGCCGCCGGCTCCCCAGAAGCCCTCCCGGTTGGTGAACCAGTCGGCGTCCTCGCCGAGGATCGCGGCAATCCGACCGGCGGCCCGGCGTGCGCTGTCCCGGTTCTGGAGCGGGACGCCGTGCACGAGCTCGGCGGACGCGATGTCGGCCGCCATCTCCGTCGCCTCCCAACGGTTCACCGGGTCCAGCGCCGCGGCGACCTCCGGCACGGAGGCCGGTCCCGCGCCGCGTACGGCTGGCCGGTCGGCCCGGACCCGCTCGGCCAGGTCGAGCACACGCTCGGCGATCGGTATGCCCGCCACTGGACCGCAGGCGGCACGGACGCGCGGACCGACCGCGAGTGAACGGAGCAGGGCCGCGAGTTCGTCCGAGGTCTCCATCCCCGCATTCTCGCACCACCCGCACGGCCGACTCCGGGACAGTCTTCGTACGCCAGCCTCCGTACGCCAGCCTCCGTGCGACAGCCTCCGGGCGTCGGCCTCGCGCGCCGGCTTTCGCACGTCGGCGAAAAGCTGACGCCCCGCCGCCCGGGCCGGAGAGACTCCGCCGCATGCGCACCTACCGGGAGCTGTTCAGCGAGCGCGAGTTCACCGCGCTGTTCCTGTTCTCCGCCGCCCAGACGGCGGCCCAGACCGTCGCCGGACTCGCACTCGGCGTGCTGGTGTTCCGCCGGACGGACTCCCCGCTGCTGGCGGCGCTCGCCATGTTCGGCCCCGCGTTCGCCCAACTGCTCGGCGCGGCCACGGTCCTGTCGGCCGCCGACCGGCTCCCGCCGCGTGCCGCGCTGACCGGTCTCGGCGTGCTGCTCGCCCTCGGTACGGCCGTCCAGGCGGTGCCCGGTCTGCCGGTCCGGGCGCTGGTCCCGGTGCTGCTCGGCCTCGGGGTGGCGGGCGCGGCGGGCGGCGGGGTGCGCTACGGGCTGCTGCACGAACTGCTGAGCCGGGACGGCTACTTGCTGGGCCGCTCCGCGCTGGGCCTGGCGTCCGGTCCGGTCCAGATCGGCGGCTTCGCGATCGGCGGTGCGCTGGTGGCCGCCCTCACGCCGTCGGGAGCGCTGCTCACGGCCGCCGCCCTGCACCTGCTGTCCGCCGGTGCGGCGCGCGCCGGACTGCGTCGGCGCCCGCCCCGGGCCGCCGGGCGGCCGTCCGTCGCCGCGACCCGGCGGGTCAACGCACGACTCTGGTCCTCCGCTCCGCGCCGGCGCGTGTACCTCGCGCTGTGGGTGCCGAACGGGCTGGTCGTGGGTGTCGAGGCGCTCTACGTGCCGTACCGCCCGGATGCGGCGGGCCTGCTGTTCGCGGTCGGGGCGCTGGGCATGCTGGTCGGGGACGTGCTCGTCGGCCGGGTGCTGCCCGCGCACCGGCGGGCGCGGACGGCCGTCCCGCTGTGCGTCCTGCTGGCCGCGCCGTACCTGGGCTTCGCGCTGGAGCCGGGCCTGCCGGTCGCGGTCGCGCTGGTCGCGGTGGCCACCGTCGGGTACGGGGCGGGGCTGCTGCTCCAGGAACGGCTGGTGGCCCTGACACCGCCCGAGCTGAGCGGGCAGGCGCTGGGCCTGCACGGTTCCGGCATGCTGGCGACGCAGGGGGTCGGCGCGGCTGCGGCGGGCGCCTTCGCCGAACTGATGTCGGCCGGTGCCGCCATGGCGGTGACCGCCGCCGCCTCGCTGGCGGCTACCGCGCTGCTCACGCCGGGCCTGCGGCGGGACGGTACCTTCCGTCGCGCCGAGGAGGGGCGAGCCGGCGTCAGCGCTGCCCCGTGCCCGCAGGACTGACGCGCGCTCGCCGAGGCGCACGTACGGCGGACACCTGCGCACCGCCGCATACGCACTGCTAGCATCCGCGCATTCCGAACAACGATCGAACAGGGTGGGCGGGCGCGGTGCAGGACGAGTTGCGTGAGCACGACCGGGCGGGCGGGGACGGCGCTGTGCGGCGGCGACGGATCGCCATCGGTGTGGCGGCGGGTCTGTGTGCCGCCACGCTGGTCGGCGCGGGTGGCTGGGCGATGAGCGGGTCCGACTCCGGCGATCCGGCCCCGACCGGTTCGCCGACCCGGGCCGCCTCCCCGACGGTCGAAGCGACGGCCGAAACAACGGCCGATCCCACCGCGGGTCCGACCCCGTCGGCACCCGTGCCGGGGACCCCGACCGCCGCGGTCGCCCCGGAGCCGACGGCCACCCCGATCGCGCCGTCCACCGCGCCGTCCACCGCGCCCTCCGCCGCCCCGTCCACCGCGCCCTCCACCGCCCCGCCGACCGAGCGACCGGCCACGCGGCCTGCGGCACCGGCCTCGCCACGCCCGGCCGCACCGACGAAGTCCGCGCCCGCCGCCCCGGCCGTTCCCGCGCCCCCGGCGGCACCTGAGCCGCCCGCCGCGCCCGCGCCGGCACCCCCCAAGGCGCCTCCCGCACCTCCCGCACCCCCCAAGCCGCCCGCCGACCCCGGTGACGGCACCGACCCGGGCCAGTGGACGGTGCCGCCCCGCCCGGTCCCGACCCTGCCGCCGCGCCCGGCCTCCTGCCCGCCCGGCCAGGTGGCGTCCTGGGACGGCTGCCACCCGCTGCCCCCGCCGGTCACCCTCTCCTGAGCCGCGCTCGAGCCGCATCCGAGCCGCGCTCGAGCCCTGCCGCGCGTCCGCCCGGGGCGCCGACCGCCGGATTCCCTCCGGCGGTCCTTGATCCACCATTAGTTGAATGATAAATTAACTCCGACGCCAGGGCCCGACCCCCGAGGAGCAAGCCATGACGACGACCGCCGTCGCCGACAACCCCGAGAAGTCCCGTTACGAGATCACCGCCGACGGCGAGCTCGCCGGATTCGCCGAGTACTTCCGCCACGGCGACGACGAGATCGCGTTCATCCACACCGAGATCGACCCGCGCTTCGGCGGCCAGGGCCTCGGCGGCATCCTCGCCCGCGCGGTGCTCGACGACGCCCGCGCCCGTGAGCTCGCCGTCCTGCCGTACTGCCCCTTCATCCGCGGCTGGCTGACCAAGCACCCGGACTACCTCGACCTCGTCCCGGCCGCCCAGCACGAGCGGTTCGGCCTGTGAGCGCCGAGCCCGCCGGCGCGGGTCCGGCCGCCGGACCGGCGGACAGCGAACCCGTCTTCGTCCGCTCCGCCGCCGCCGTCGCGACCAGCACCGACGACGACTACCGCGTCGACATCCGCTCCGGCCGCCACCGGCTCTCCGCCGACGAGCCCGAATCGGCCGGCGGCGCCGACACCGCCACCACCCCGGTCGGCCTGCTGCTCTCCGCCCTCGGCTCCTGCACCGCGATCACCCTGCGGATGTACGCCCAGCGCAAGCAGTGGCCGCTGACCACCGTGCGGGTCCACCTCGGCTACGAGAAGGGCCCCGAGAAGGCCGTCCGCATCACCCGCCGGATCGAGCTGATCGGCGACCTCGACGAGGCCCAGCGCGCCCGTCTGCTCGACATCGCCGACCGGACCCCCGTCACCCGGGCCGTCTCCGCCGGCACCCCCATCGTCCCGGCCGCCCCGCGCACCGCGAACGGAGCCCACCATGCCTGACGCCGACGTCCCCAGCCCCTCCGCCCGCGGCGGCCGCACAGAGACCCCGGGCAGCCCCGTCCACGAACTCCTCGCCCCGCGCGAGGCCGCGCTCGGCGGCAGCACCGTCGTGCGCCGCCTCCTCCCGAACCTCGGCCGCCGCATGGTCGGCGCCTGGGCGTTCGTGGACCACTACGGTCCGGACGACATCGCGGACGAGCCCGGTATGCAGGTGCCCCCGCACCCCCACATGGGCCTCCAGACCGTGAGCTGGCTGCACGCGGGCGAGGTGCTGCACCGCGACAGCCTCGGCAGCCTGCAGACCGTCCGCCCCCGCGAACTGGGCCTGATGACCTCCGGCCGGGCGATCTCCCACTCCGAGGAGTCCCCCCGCCCGCACGCCCCGCTGCTGCACGGCGCCCAGCTGTGGGTCGCCCTCCCCGACGCCCACCGCCACCGCGAACCCGCCTTCGAGCACCACGCCGACCTGCCCACCGTCACCGCCCCCGGCCTGCACGCCACCGTGATCCTCGGCACCCTCGACGGCGCCACCTCCCCCGGCACCACCCACACCCCGATCGTCGGCGCCGACCTCACCCTCGCCCACGGCACCGACCTCCGGCTCCCCCTGGACCCCGACTTCGAGTACGCCGTCCTCACCATGTCCGGCCGCACCACCGTCGACGGTGTCCCCCTCGACCCCGGCGCCATGCTCTACCTCGGCACCGGCCGCCGCACCCTCCCCCTCCACGCGGACACCGACGCCACCCTCCTGCTCCTCGGCGGCGAACCCTTCGAGGAGAAGCTGGTCATGTGGTGGAACTTCATCGGCCGGTCCGGTGCCGAGATCCTCGAGGCCCGCAACGACTGGGAGGCCGGCACCCGCTTCGGCGAGGTCCACGGCTACGACGGCGCCCGCCTGCACGCCCCGGCCCTCCCCGACATCCCCCTGAAGGCGCGCGGCCGAGTGCGCTGACCTGCGGATATATGCTCGCCCGGGCCTGCGGGGGGCTGGTCGTCCCTGGTGCTGCGACGACTTGTCGAGGGGTGCCGTGCGTCAGTGGTCGAGTGGCGTGGAGTGTGGTCTCGGCGCCCCGGGCGGAGGCCTCCGAATTCTCAGGTGTGAGCGTCTGTGAGAGCGTTGGTCGGATCAATGCTGACCAATTGCTGACTTTCCTGACGCCTCGCCACTTCACCGGTCTCAACCATTCCATCGCTGGCCGATCCCTCGGAGGTGGCGCAATCGGAGGCGGGCAGCTCCGAGGGTGCGACCTGAGGGGTAGGCCCCTCTTGTCGAGGCCGGCTGGTGCACGACGGGTCTGCTCGGCGCCGCCGTTCCCGGCCGCCATGACCTCCAGCGGCTGTTTGTGCGGGCGGCGTCGACACGACCCGTGCCTCAAGGCGCGTCACCCCGCCCGTGGGTCCAACGCATCGAGCCGCTGCCATGATCCGGACGGGAGACGCCCTCGTTTCCTCGAACGGGATGTGTGTGAACAGTCGGCCGCCACCCCTGCCACCCGGCCACCGTGATGGACTCGGCCCACGACGTGATGCGCCCGGCCCATCGGCTCCACGACCTGCCCGTCGTCCAGGACGTCGCCGGTCGTCAGGCGGACGACGCGGGTGAGGGGCTGGGCGAACAGCAGGACGAGACTGGCGGCGACCCGGGCCCTCAGCGGCGCGGTTTCGTTGCCGAGGACGCAACGGAGGGCGGTCAACCGCTGGTGCGGCCAGCGGTAGTGGGTTGGCCGTCGCCCGGTAGGGGATGGCCAGGCGCGGCATGCGCTGCGTGTCCATGCACCAGCACAGGAAGGGTTGCGCCGCACGGCGGGTGGCGTAGTTCTCGGTGTGCCAGGCGTCGGGATCGGCTTGGGTTGCCGTTGCCGGCGTGCTGCCTCGGTGGGTGAGCCAGGTGAGGAAGGCGCCGGCCTGGGTGGTCGGCTGGCGGTGCCGACGCTCAGCGGGCCGGTGTCGGCCTTGACGCGCAGCTTGCGGAGCTGGTGCCAGTGGGCGAAGTGTCGCAGCCCTTGGGCCGGTCCATCCCGACGAGCAGGTCGTGCGACGGGAGCAGGCGCGGGCCGGGCATCCCGGAGGACTGAACCCCCGGACGGCCGGACTCGCCGGCTCGCCTCCCGGGAGAGGGCCGGCCCGCGTTCCGTGACGACGGGCGGCCGGTCGGAGCCCGAGCCCGCTTCCGCTCCGCCCGTGCGGGACGCCGGGCACCGCCCCACTCCGGGCGGCAGCGGCGCGAGGTCCTGGGACACCCTTCCGTCCCGGCTGTGATTCACGTCACTGCCGGCGGCCCGGTGCAGCACCCGTCCCCGTTCCGCCGTCATAGGGGCAGTGATCGGGACGGGACGAGGAGAGGAGGTCGGCGGGTGAGGTTTCGCAGGAGCGGTCCGGGCAACGGATTCACGGAGTTCGTCGCACAGCGGTCGGGAGCGTTGTTCCGCACCGCGTATGCGCTGACCGGTGACGTGCACGTGGCCGAGGATCTGGTGCAGGAGGCGCTGGAGCGGGCGTGCCGACAGTGGCGGAAGGTCGCGGTGGCGGACTCGCCGGAGGCGTACGTGCGCAAGGTGCTGGTCAACCTGGCCAACGACCGCTGGCGGCGGCTGTCGCGCCTGGGCGAGCGCCCCGGGCTGTCGGGGGTGCCCGAGACGGCCGACCCCCGGGACCGGTTCGGGCAGGTGGATCTGCGCGCGGAACTGATCGAGGCACTGCTCGGGCTGCCGATGGGCATGCGCAGCGTGGTGGTCCTGTACTACCTGCACGATCTGGACGCCCGGCAGGTCGCCGATGTCCTGGACATCTCTTCGAGTGCGGTGAGGTCCCAGCTCGCCCGCGGCCTGGCCAAGCTGCGCGATTCCGTATCGGGCGCCCGGGCGCCGCACACCCCGTCGGCCGCTTTCGGAGGTACGAAGTGAGGAACACG
The DNA here is from genome assembly GCF_900105395.1 of Streptomyces sp. TLI_053. Classification (NCBI taxonomy): domain Bacteria; kingdom Bacillati; phylum Actinomycetota; class Actinomycetes; order Kitasatosporales; family Streptomycetaceae; genus Streptomyces; species Streptomyces sp. TLI_053. The sequence continues at coordinate 1,094,499 of NZ_LT629775.1, read as the reverse complement.
TCGTCCGGACCCGCCCCGTTCGATCCGGGCCTCGAAGCCGAGCTGCGTGCCGCGGTGGCCTCCTTCGCCGACGGGCCGACGGCGCCGGTCGTCGACGCGGCCGCGATCGAGCGAGTCGTCGGCCGCAGCCGCACCCGCCGGGCGCTCCTCGGCACCGCTGCGGCGTGCTGCGTGCTGGCGTGCGCCACGGTGGGGTTCTTCGCGCTGAAGCCTGTACCGCCCGCGCCCGGCGCCTCCCTGTCCCTGCCCCCATCGGCGAACGGGGCGTGCACCCTGCTCGCCACCGGCACCCCCAAGGGCGGAAGCGCCGATGCGACTCCGACACAGGAGCAGGAGCAGGAGCAGACCGCGGGAGCGGGCGTCGCGCTGCCGGACCTGGCCGGCATGCCGGTCGAACAGGCCGGAAGCCTGCTGCGCGGACTCGGACTGAGCTGCACGATCATGCGGCACACGGACTGGAACGCTCCTGCCGGGCAGGTGATCAGCAGTGCCCCCCGGGGCGGCGCAGGACCGGTGGCACCGGGCTCGTCCGTCCTCCTGCTGGTCTCGACGGGCAAACCCGGCGGAACCTGAGCGACCGGGCCCTTCGGCCCGCGCACCGGCGGACGGCGCCCCGTCCTGCCGGGCAGGGGAGCCACCCGGAGCGGGGGAACGGCGGCTCCGGGTTGTCGGCCCATGTACCGGACGGGCCGGACCGCCCGGGTTCCTCGGCTGCGAGCAGCAGCGCGCCGCCCTTCGTCCGGTGCGGGCTGGGATCACCGGGAGACCTCCTCGCGGTCGGCGGCGGTGAGTTCGGCGCGCTGGGCGACCAGGCGCTCGCGCAGCTGAAGGTCCTCGGCGGTGAGCGGGTCGCCGGGCCGGTGGAGCCGGACGGGTGTGGGCCGCAGGGGCGGGTCGTCGTCGGCCTGGGCCGCGGCGGCTTCCTCGGCCTCGGCCAGTGCCCGGTGGACGGAGGCCACCGAGGGATTCTTCCCGGCGTTCTTGCCGGTCTTGACGACCGGCTTCCCGGCGATGTCCGGCACCGGGACGCCCTTGGCCTTGAGGGCGAGGGCGAAGGTCGGCATGTCGTCGTCGATGGCCTTGGGCCGGCCGCCGTGGTTGCCCTTGGCCGCGGCGGTCTGCTGGCCCTCCAGCGTCTTCTCCCGGATGTAGTTGCGCTCGATCCGGGCGGCGGCGGCCAGCACGGCGAAGAACATCGCGCCCGTCCCGTCCGAGAGATGTTCTGCGAACGGAGATTCGGGCAAACCGGACACGGTCCGGGGGCCTTGCAGAACTCTCGCAACTGACCGTTTTTGAGACCGCGCAGACTCGGTAGGGCTTGGGATCGCAGGCCCGCGAGCGGCCGGTCGATCAGCGGGGCAGGATGCGCATTACTGCCTCGCGTTCGCCGCTGAGCCGCAGGCCTTGCTGTACTGCGGCGCTCAGATCGAGGTCGCCGAGCAGAGTCGCAGCCAGCAGGTGCGGCGGTCCGGTCAGGGACGCGGTGGGGTGGTCGACCCGGCCGGCGTGTGTGTGCACCGAGCCGTCCTTGACCTCGATGACCAGGTCCTCGCTGCCGTCGGCGTGCAGTTGCAGGGCGATTGCCGGCTGGTCGGGGCGGTGGTCGGTCAGTGCCCGGGCGGGCACGTCCAGCCAGTGGGTGCGGAAGGTGTCGTTGCCGCCCGGCTCACGCAACAGCGGCACGCCCCACCGGCTCAGCTCCTGCAGCACCGGCTCCAGCGCGCGGCCACGCTCGGTGAGGGAGAACAGGGTGGTGGCCACCGGCGGCGGCGCGGGCTCGCGGTGGATCAGGCCGGCTTCCTCGAGTTCGCGGAGCCGGTCGACCAGCAGGTTGCTGGCGATCCCGGGCAGCCCGTTGCGCAGGTCGGTGTGCCGGCAAGGACCCAGGGCGAGCAGTTCACGGACGATCAGCAGGGTCCATCGGTCGCCGATGGTGTCCAGTGCTTTCGCGATGCCGCAGTACTGCCCGTAGGTGCGCATGCCACCACCCTACCTCGTGGTGTTGAGATTCAAAACTCTCTTGTTGACTTTCTCAACAACGCCGGTCTAGCGTCACTGCCCATGACCTCCACCCTTTCCGTGCGTCGGCTGTCCTGGGCCGGCGTCGAGATCCGTCTCGGCGACACCCGCCTGCTGATCGACCCGCTCGAGAACGTCGCTCCGCTGGCGCCGGTGATGGGGCCGCCGCACCGGCCGGTCGACCCGGTCGATGCCCCGCCCGGCACCCACGCCCTCATCACCCACCTGCACCCCGACCACTACGACCACGACCTGATCGCCCGGATCGCGGCCACCGGCACGATCGGCTGCCACACCCCGAGCGCGGCGGCGCTGCACGAGGCGGGCATCACCCCCGTCGCCCAGGACCTGGGCCGGTCACGCCGCATCGGAGAGCTGACCGTCACCCCGGTGACCTCGCTGGACTGGCGCGGCAACGACTGTGACCAGGTCGCCTGGGTCGTCGAAGGCGCCGGCCGGCGGGTCATCCACTGCGGCGACACCCAGTGGCACGGCAGCTGGTGGCAGATCGCCCGCGACCACGGCCCGTTCGACGTCGCGTTCGTCCCGGTCAACGGCGTCATCGCCCACTTCGAGGGCTACGCGGCCAACGTCCCGGCGACCATGACCCCCGAGCAGGGCGTCGAGGCCGCCGTCGCACTCGGCGCCGGCACCGTCTGCGCCATGCACTACGGCCTGTTCCACAACCCGCCCTTCTACACCGAACAACCCGACATCGAGCAGCGCTTCCAGCACGCCGCCGACGAGCGCGGCATCACCGCGGCCATCGTCGCCGACGGCCAGTCCGTCCTCTGACCATCAGAAACAAGGAGCAGCACATGAAGATCGTCCTGTTCGGTGCCAGTGGCAACATCGGCCGGCCCACCACCGAGGAACTACTGCGTCGCGGCCACACCGTCACCGCGGTCACCCGAGCCGGCCACATCGACGGACTCGAGCACAAGGCCCTGACCGTGACCACCGGTGACGTCACGGACGCCGCCGCGGTCGCCGGCCTCGCCGCCTCCCAGGACGCCGTACTGTCGGCCGTCGGCCCCCGGATCGGCCAGGAGAACGACCGCGCCACGATCCTCGGTGCCGCCCGTGCGCTGATCGACGGACTCCGCCGAGCCGGCGTCACCCGCCTGGTCACCGTCGGCGGTGCGGGTAGCCTCCGCACGCCGACCGGCGCCCGGGTCATGGACGACCCGGACTTCCCCGCGCTGTGGAAGGCCAACGCCGAGGCCCAGTCCGAAGCGCTCGACCTCTACCGCGCCGTGCACGACCTCGACTGGACGTACGTGTCGCCCGCCGCAGTCATCGGAGCGGGCGAGCGGACCGGGGCCTACCGCAGCGCCGGGGACACCCTGCTCACCGACGACGACGGCAACAGCCGCATCTCGTACGCCGACTACGCGATCGCCTTGGCCGACACGATCGAGAGCGGCACCGCGATCCGCCGCCGCATCACCGTGGCGTACTGAGCCATGAGCAACGACGCCGCCGGCCGGCAGACCCGATTCATCGTCCTGCTCGCAGCGCTCGTGGCCCTGGGACCACTGTCCATCGACGGCTACCTGCCCGGACTGCCGGACCTCGCCGGCGACCTGCGCGCCGGCGCCGCGGCCACCCAGCTCACCATCACCGCCTGCCTGGCCGGGCTGGCCGTCGGGCAGCTGATCGCCGGGCCGCTGAGCGACACCTACGGCCGGCGGCGTCCGTTGCTGGCGGGCCTCGCCCTCTACACGATCGCCAGCGCGCTCTGCGCGGTGGCGCCCGACGTCCGGACCTTCGTCGGCCTGCGCCTGGTCCAGGGCATCGGCGGGGCGTTCGGCATCGTCATCGCCAACGCCATGGTCCGCGACCGCACCTCCGGAACCCGCACCGCACGTGTCTTCTCCGCACTGACCTTGATCACCGGCCTGGCGCCGGTGTTCGCGCCGGTCCTCGGCGGCCAGCTACTGCGCGTCACGGCCTGGCCTGGAATCTTCGTGGCCCTGGCCGTACTCGGCGCCGTGATGCTGGCGGCCTCCGCTGCAGGACTGCCGGAGACCCGGTCCTCCGCGGCACGCCAGCCGCTGCCGGCTGTCGTCGGGCAGCTGCTCGGCGACCGGGTCTTCACCGGGTACGTCCTGGCCAACGGCCTGGTCTTCGCGGCGATGTTCGCCTACATCTCCGGCTCGCCGTTCGTCCTGCAGGAAATCCACGGCCTGTCACCGCAGCAGTACAGCGCCGTGTTCGCCGTCAACGCCGCCGGACTCATTGCGGCCGCCCGGATCAGCGGCCAGCTGGTGGCCCGGGCCGGCGCCCGCGTGCTGCTGCTCGCCGGTCTGCTGGGCGCGACAGCCGGTGGCACCACGGTCCTGGGCGCCGTGCTGACACGGGCACCCCTGCCCGCACTCCTGATCGGCCTGTTCGTCCTGGTCTCCAGCGTGGGCCTCGTCATGCCGAACGCCGCGGCCCAGGCCCTGGCCGACCACGGCGGACACGCCGGGTCGGCCGCCGCTCTGCTCGGCTTCGGCCAGTTCATGATCGGCGGGGCACTTGCTCCGCTGGCCGGCGCGGGTGGCGCCACCGACGCCCTGCCGATGGGAATCATCGTCGCCGTGCTGCCGGCACTCGCTCTGCTCACACTCGGCGTCCTCACCCGGTCGGTGCCCGGTGAGCGGGGTGGCCAGCATCTACTGGTACACCGGATTCCCGAGGTGCAACCCGACCACCGCCGACCCGGCGAAGCAGCTGTTCCAGATCTACGGGGACGTCCAGATGCAGGCGATCCACGAGGACAACAGCCGCGGTCCGCTGACCAAGATCAACGGCTGTCAGGCGGACCGCTGACCCGACGCGCGCCGGCCTCCGGGGCCGCCGGAGCCCCGGGGGCCGATCGCGCACCGGGTGACTGACGGGTGACCCGGCTCCCGGTGCGCCGAACGGCCCCTACGATCGTCGCCATGACCTCCGCACTGATCCTCGTCGACCTGATGCCGCGCATCGTCGCTCTTCCCCTCGCCCCGCACACCGGTGACGAAGTGCTCGCGCGCTGCCGCGGGTTGGCCGAGTCGTTCCGGGCGAGTGGCCGGCCGGTGGTGCTGGTGCGGGTGGAGCGTCCGAACGTCGCCGAGCAGCCGCCGGGCAGCGGCTTCGCCGACGGCCTGGTGCACGCCGGCGACGTCGTGGTGGTCAAGCGCACCATCGGCGCGTTCTACGGGACCGATCTGGACGAGCGGTTGCGCCAACTGGGTGCGGACACCCTGGTGATCGCCGGCCTGGTCACCACGATGGGCGTCGAGTCCACCGCACGGGCCGCGGCGGACCACGGCTACCGACTGGAGTTCGTGGCCGACGCGATGTCCGGACTGGCGGCGGACGAGCACGAGTTCACCGTGGAGCGGGTCTTCCCGCGCTTCGGCGAGGTGCGGAAGACCGCAGACTACGGCTGACGCCGGCCCCGTGGGCCGGTCCCGACAGGGTCCGACCCACCGGGATGCCACGGTGTCCCCTGCACGACCGCCGGCCCCGTGGGGAATCCCGGTCAGCCGTGGGAGGGGGCCGCCCGCTCCTTCCGGTGGCGGGGGAGTCGGTGGGACTCGACCGGTCGTCCGCCGGCGAGGTGCTCGGTGACGACGCGGTCGGCGGCAGCCGGGTCGATCCTCCCGTACCAGACGTCGTCCGGCTGCACGCTGACGACGGGAGCCTGGTTGCAGGGGAACTGGCACCCCGTCAGGGTGAGCAGCACGTCGTCGTCGCCGAGGCCCAGCTCGGCCAGCTTCCGCACCAGCTCCCGCTGGACCGCCTCGGCGCCGACGGCCGTGCAGCGCGGGCCGCGGCACACCATGACCTGGTGCCGGTGCCCGGGGACCTCCTCCCAGGCCGCGGACGTGAGGCCGGGCTCGGTGCCGGTGATGGCCTTCGTCACCGAGGACACCGCGGTGACCGCGTCCGGCGAATCGGCGAGGCGGGTCGCGACGAGGAGTTCGGGACGGTGGCCCGCCCGCTCGCGCCACCAGTGCGCGGCGATCCGCCGCAGCCAGGAATGGGCCGGGCCGGAGGCCGCCAGGCGGACACCGATCACGACCACGGTCCCGGTGCCCGCGTCGGCCAGCCTGGTCAGCTCGGCCGACAGGGACGGGTCCCCCTGTTGCAGAAAGGCGATCGAGGCCCGCTGCGAGGCCGCCGTCCGGAGGAGTTCGTCACGGCGGACGACTTCCCCGATCGACATGCCGACCAGGAGCACGGCACTGCCGTGGGCGGCGCCGTCCTGGGCAGGAGAAGTCATGGGGTCGTCCTTTCGGGGAGCAGTCCGTTCCACCGGATGTGCGGTCTGTCGTGCCGGGGGTGCCGCTCCACGGTGACGTCGACGTCGTAGACCCGGGCGATCGTGGGGGAGGTGAGCACCTCGGCGACGGGCCCGTGGGCGAAGAGTCGGCCGTCGAGCAGGACGACGACCTCGTCGCAGTAGGCGGCGGCGAGTTCGAGGTCGTGCAGCGCGGCGACCGTGGTGATGCCCAGTCCGCGGACGGTTTCCAGGAAGCCGAGCTGGTGGCGCAGGTCGAGGTGGTTGGTGGGCTCGTCGAGCAGGAGCACGCCGGGCTCCTGCACCAGCGCCCGCGCGAGCTGGACACGCTGTCGCTCGCCGCCCGACAGCGTCGGCCAGGGCCGGTCGAGCAGGTGGCCGACGTCGGCGGCGGCGACGGCGCCGGCGAGAACGGACTTCTCGTGGGCGTCGGCGGCGGCGTTCGCCGGTACGGGCCAGCGGCCGCGGTGCGGTGTGCGTCCGAGCTCGACGACCTGGCGGGCCGTCAGCGGGAGTCGGGTGTCCGCCTGCTGCTCCATGAAGGCCACCTGCCGGGCGCGTCGGCGGGCCGTGAGCGTGTGGAGGTCGGTTCCGTCCAGGAGGACCCGCCCCGCGGTCGGCCGGATCAGCCCGGCGACCGTGCGGAGCAGGGTGGTCTTCCCGGCGCCGTTGGGCCCGAGCAGGCCCGTGATCCGGCCGGGGCCGAACACGAGCGAGATCCCGTCCAGCAGCGTGGCCGCGCCGACGCGCACACGAAGTCCCTCCACGCGCAGCTCGACGGGGGGCGTCGCGGTCACAGGGCGCTCCCGTCGGCCCGCCCCTGGCGCCACAGCAGCCAGGCGAAGAAGGGCGCTCCGAGCCCGGCCGTGACGACGCCGACGGGGATCTCCCGATCGGGGAGGATCGAGCGCGCCACGATGTCGCTGCCCACCAGGAGGGACGCGCCCACCAGCGCCGACACGGGCAGCAGCAGCGCGTGGCGCGGTCCGCAGGCGAGACGGACCACGTGCGGTACGACCAGGCCGAGGAAGCCGATGACGCCGGTGTTGGCGACCAGGCACGCGGTCACCAGGGCGGCGGTGGCGACGAGGAGCCAGCGGGTGCGTTCCACGTGGACGCCGAGGGAGCGGGCGGAGGTCTCGCCGAAGGCGAAGGCGTCCAGGTCGCGGGCCGAGGAGGTCAGGACCGTCACGCCGATCAGCGCGACCGCGGTCAGGAAGACGGCGGTGGGCCACCGCACGCCGGCGACGGAGCCCAGTGTCCACTCCATGACGCCGCGCGCCGCGTTGCGGTCCCCGAGGACCATCACGACGAACGAGGTGAAGGCCCCGCACATCTGTCCCACCGCGATGCCGGCGAGCACGGTCCGGGTGGTCGGCAGCGACCGGTTGCGGGCGCCGGCCAGTGCCAGGACGGCGGTGGCGGCGAGCAGGGCGCCGGCGAAGGCCGCCGTCGCCACCGCGCCGGTGCCCACGGCACCGGTCACGCCGACGCCGAGGACGATCACGGTGACCGCGCCGGCGGCGGCTCCGTCCGAGATCCCGAGCAGGAAGGGATCGGCCAGGTCGTTCCCGGTCAGCGTCTGCAGCACCGCGCCGCAGACCGCCAGCCCGGCGCCGGTGGCAGCCGCTCCCAGCACCCGGGGGAGTCGCAGTTGCCAGACGATCCGGTCGTCCAGCAGCGTCACGTCCGGGCTGCCGAGCCCGAGCCGGCGCATCACGACGTCGATCACGGTCGGGACCGGCTCGTGCTGCGAGCCCACGGCCAGGCCGAGCAGCACGGTGGCCAGCAGCAGGGCCGCGCCGACGGTCAGGGCCGCCGTCGCGCGGCCCCGGCCGGCGGGCCGCGCGACGGGGTGGGGCGCGGTGCTCATGAACCCTGGTGCAGCCGGCTCAGTCCCGCGGACACCCGGGCGGCGCCGTCGGCGAGCAGCACACCGGGGGTCGACTCGGAGAACGGCACCACCACGAAGGCCTTGCGCTGCACGGCGGTGAGCTTGCTCAGCACCGGGTCGCCCTGCAAGTAGTCGATCTTGGACTGGGCGGTGTCCCAGTCGGCGTCCGCGATCACGACGGCGTCCGGGTCCGCGGCGACGACCTTCTCCCAGCTCACGTTCTGCCAGCCGCCGGGCAGGTCCCCGAAGACGTTGGCGGCGCCCACGGCGTCGAGCACCAGCTGGGGCCCGCCGTGACCGGCGCCGACGAACGGCGTCTTGGTGTCCGAGTCGAACCACAGGACCTTCAGGCCCTTGCCGGCGGCCGTCGCCCCGAGCTGTGCCAGCTGCTGCTCCTGCCCCCGCTGGATCGCGGTGGCCCGCTCCGTGACGCCGAAGACCTTGGCGACGTCGTTCAGTTCGCCCCACATCGCCTGCCAGGTCGTCGGCGCGACCTTGCTCTTGTCCGAGCAGCCGAACGGGGACACGTACGACGGGATGCCCTGGCCGCGCAGTTCCTCCCGGGAGCCCACGGCCTTGTCGGTGAAGGCGCTGGCGTAGGAGGCGTACAGGAAGTCGGGGCGGGACGCGAGGAGCTTCTCCTTCGTCGGGTACTCCTTGGAGAGCACCGGGACGGAGTCGTAGGCCGCCTTCCACTTCTCCGGGACGGCGTCGTCGAGGTAGGCGGTACCGGCCATCCGGGACTCCAGGCCGAGGGCCAGGGCCACCTGGGTGGCACCCTGGTTGAGCGTCACCAGCCGTTCGGGCGGCGTACCGACCGACACGGTGGTCCCGCAGTTGTCCAGGTCGACCGGCGCGCCACTCACGGTCGAGCCGCCGGACGCGGCGGGAGCGGGGGCGCCGGCGCACCCTCCGAGCACGCCGACGAGCAGGACGGCGGCGGCCGCTCGCCCGGCACGTGGCGGGCGTGCGATGCGTGCGGGAAGAGTAGGACGAACGGAACATATGGAACGGAACGGATGCAGCAGACCGCTGGGCACGTGTTCTCCAAGACCCTCGTGGAACATGTCGTGCCGTGGCCGGTCTCCTGGCTTCCGCATCGACGTGCCGCGGCCGACCTTCCCGGGTGGCTCGTCCGGCCGCCCAGTGGTCCTGACCGCGGGGGAAGCCGGTCAGCGAGGGCCGCGGTACTCCGCGGCAACAGTGGCGAGGGCCGCACCGGACTTCGACCGGTTTCCCGAACACCACGGCGATCGAAAGGTATCAGGCTTGGTCAGGGCGCTGTCGACCCGCGTCCGACCTTGCGTCCGACCCGCGTCCGACCTCGCGGCGGGTCCGAGGCCGGTCTGCCGTCGGTCCGCGGCCGGTGGGGGCGGGTGCGCCGGCGGGCGGGAGCTACAGCCAGCCGGAGCGCTGCGCCTGGAGGGCCATCTGGAAGCGGTTCTCGGCGCCCAGACGGGCCATCAGGGTCTGGAGCCGGCGGAAGAAGGTGCGGCGGCTGATGCCCAGTTCGCGGGCGATGACCTCGTCGCTCGCACCGCCGGCGAGGAGGCGGAGCAGGCGGCGGTCGGCCGGCAGCAGGCCGGCCGGGCGGGTGGCGCGGCCGTGGAAGGGGAGCGCCTGCTGCCAGGTCTGCTCGAAGAGTGCGAGGAGTGCGGAGAGCAGGCCGCACGGCTGCACCACCAGCATGGTGTTGTGCACGTCCGTCTCCCTGATCGACAGGGACACCAGTGCGTACGCCTCATCGATGATCACCAGCTTGACCGGTACCGTCGGCGCCACCCGGGCCAGCTCGCCGGCCTCGACGCACGGTTCGATGGCCGACTCCAGCCGCCCGGGCATCTCCAGTGACGCCTTCGAGTAGACGACCCGCTGCGTCACACCGCGGGCGAGGGTCGCCAGCGCGTCCTCGACGGCTTCGCCCTGGGGGAAGTAGGGCGGGGATTCGAGCTGACGGATCTGCTCGCGGGCGCTGGCCCACGCCTGGCGCAGTCGCGGGCCGACGGCGTCGCCGGTCACCACTTCGACGAGGTTGTCGTTGTGCACCGTGAGCCGCCGGCGGCGGAACGACTCGAACGCCCCGCCCACGGCGATGCGCGACCCTTCGAGTTCGGCCGCCCGGTGCCGCGCGAGGATCTCGAGCCCCGCGGCGGGAGGCACCGGCGCCACCACGTCCGTGCCCTCGGTGGCGGCGTCGGCCAGCCCGGCGTCGACCAGCTCCCCGTACGCCGCGGCGAACTCGGCACCGGCGAGCCCGGTCGCTTCGCCGATCTCGGTGAGCGGGGCGGGGGCCAGCTCGAGGAGCGACAGGTACACGCGGCCGGCTGCGGAGCCGATCCCCAGCATCCGCAGGGCCTCGCCCAGTTTCGCATTCGCCATGCACCGCATTATCGAGGACCACCGGGCCGGGTGGCCGATCAGTGCCACTGGCACCGGTGGCACTCCCGGAAGCGCCGCCCCGCAGTACGGTCCGGGGGCTGCCGGGGCTCCTCGGCGGGTGAACGCGGTCCGGTAGTGAAGGCAGAGGAGAACGACGTGGCGAAGGCGCGCAAGAACGGTCTCTACCCGGGAGTCTCCGCCGAGCTGTCGGCCCTGATGCGGACGGGCTGGGCCGACACCGAACAGCACGACCTCGCGCAGGACGAGCAGGCCCCGTACACGGCCCACCGTCGCGCCGCTCTGTCCGCGCTGTTCCCGGGCGAGCGGCTGGTCGTCCCCTCCGGCGGCCTCAGGACCCGCTCGAACGACGACACCTACCCGTTCCGCCCGTACTCCGGCTACGTCCACATGACCGGCGACCAGGCCCGCGACTGCGCCCTCGTGCTCGAACCCCGCCGGGACGGCGGCCACGACGCGTACTGCTACCAACTGCCGCGGGACGGCCGGGACACCGACGAGTTCTGGCTCGGTTACACCGCCGAGCTGTGGATGGGTCGCCGCCGCTCGCTCGCGGAGTCGGAGCGCGTGCTCGGGCTGGCTTGCCGCGACGTCCGTACGGCGGCGAGCGACCTGGCAGCCGCTCCCGACGTCCCCACCCGCATCGTGCGCGGCATCGACCCGGCCCTCGAGGCGGCGGTCACCACCGACCCGGAACGCGACGCCGGACTGGAGGAAGCGCTGAGCGGACTCCGTCTCGTCAAGGACGCCTGGGAGATCGACGAACTGCGCAAGGCGGTGGACTCCACCGTGCGCGGCTTCACCGACTGCGTGGGCGAGCTCTCCCGGGCCGTCGCCTCCTCGGAGCGGTGGATCGAGGGCACCTTCTTCCGCCGTGCCCGCCTGGAGGGCAACGCCGTCGGCTACGGCTCGATCTGCGCCGCCGGCGAGCACGCCACGATCATGCACTGGACCGACAACGACGGCCCGGTGCGCGTCGGCGACCTGCTGCTCCTCGACGCGGGTGTGGAGACGCGCACGCTCTACACCGCCGATGTCACCCGGACGCTGCCGATCAGCGGCTCGTTCACCCCGGTGCAGCGCAAGGTGTACGACGCGGTGTACGAGGCCCAGGAGGCGGGCATCGCCGCCGTGAAGCCGGGCGCCGCCTACCGCGACTTCCACGTGGCGGCGCAGCGCCACCTGGCGGAGAAGCTGGTCGAGTGGGGCTTCCTGGAGGGCCCGGCGGAGCGTGCGTACGAGCTCGGCCTCCAGCGCCGCTTCACCATGGCCGGCACCGGCCACATGCTCGGCCTGGACGTCCACGACTGCGCCGAGGCCCGCAACGAGGAGTACGTCGACGGCGTGCTGGAGCCGGGCATGGTCCTCACGGTGGAGCCGGGCCTGTACTTCCAGCCGGACGACCTCACCGTCCCCGAGGAGTGGCGCGGCATCGGGGTCCGGATCGAGGACGACCTGCTGGTGACCGCCGACGGGGCCGAGAACCTGTCGGCGGGCCTGCCGCGCTCGTCGGACGAGGTCGAGGCGTGGATGGCCCGCGTCGCGGGTTGACGGGGCCCGCCCGCCGGGTCGCGGGCCGTGCGTGCCCGGACGCCGCCCCGGACGCCGCCCTGGACGCCCGCCGGGCGCAGGTCGGCGACGGGCGGGTCCAGGAACGGTGGGCCGCACCTGTGGACGGGCCGCGGCCGAGGTCCCGTCGCGTCAGGCCGTCGGGCGGGACCCGGGGGTGTGGCCGAAGGCGCGGCGGAACACGTCGATGAAGGTGCTTGCCGACGACCAGCCGCAGCGGATCGCGACGGTGGTGACGGGGGTCCGGTCGGCGAGGAGGACCAGTGCGTGGTGGAGTCGGACCTGGGTGCGCCATTGCGGGTAGGTGAGGCCGAGATCGTCGTGGAGACGGCGGGAGAGGGTGCGGGCGCCGGCGCCGATCTGTCGGCCGAGCTCGTCGAGGGAGCGGTTGTCCGCCGGGTCGGCGCTCAGGATGTCGTGCAGTTCCCGGAGCAGCGGGTCGGTGGGGGTCGGCAGGTGCAGTGGCTGTTCGGGGGAGACCCTGAGCTGATCGAGCATGACGGCGCGCAGGCGCAGCTGGGGCGGGCTGTGGTCGTCGGGGGAGCGCGTGCAGGCGACGATCAGTTCGCGGAGGAGAGGGCTGACGGTCAGGACCGCCGGAGTGTCGAGGCCGAGCGGGTTCTCGGTCACGGGCAGGCCGACGAGGTGGAGGTCGAGCTGACCGTGGGCCCGGTGCCGGTGGGCGGTGCCCGCCGGGATCCAGAGCGCCCGGGTGGCGGGGGCGACCCATGAGCCGGCGTCGGTGGTGACGGCGACGGCGCCCCGGCCGGCGTAGACGATCTGGTGGTCGTCGTGGCGGTGCGCGTCGATCTCGCCGCCGGACGCGAGACGCTGGGTCCGGGTCGGCGCGACGGACTCGTGGCGGATTTCCTTCATCATCTGGCAATCTATCGAAAGCGGGACAGCTGCCGCCTCTCGCAGCATGGGCGGGTGCGAAGGAACACAACGATCTCTCTGCTGTCCGTGGGGCACGCCTGCGTCGACGTCTACCAGGGCGCCGTCGCGGCGCTGATCCCCTACTTCGTGGCCGACCGCCACTACGGCTACGCCGTCGCCTCCGGCATCGTGCTGGCCGCGTCCCTGTTGTCGTCGGTGGCCCAGCCGCTGTTCGGCGCGCTCACCGACCGGTGGGCGATGCCGTGGCTGCTGCCGGTCAGCACCCTGCTCAGCGGGGCGGGCATCGGCCTGAGCGGTCTGAGCGGCTCGTACGCGCTCACGCTGCTCTTCGTCGCGATCTCCGGCATCGGGGTCGCCGCCTACCATCCCGAGTCCGCCCGCACGGCCCGGCTGGTCGGCCGGGGCAGTCACAGCGCGATGAGCTGGTTCTCGCTGGGCGGCAACATCGGCTTCGCGCTCGCCCCGCTCATGGTGTCGGCCGCGGTCGGACACGGCTCACTGCGCTGGACGCCGGTCCTGGTCCTGCCCGCCCTGGTCGGCACCGCGCTGTGCGTCCCGGTGCTCCGGACCCTGGGCCGGCGCCGGGCCGGTGTGTCCGCCGGGACGCCGGCCGTCGGGCCCGACGACGTGGCCTCCTTCGTGAGGCTGTCCCTGGCCGTGGTCTTCCGTTCGATCGTTTTCACCGGCCTGAGCACCTTCGTCTCCCTCTACGCCCGGGAGCGCACCCACGGAAGTGCGACCGCGGGGACCGCGGCCCTGTTCCTGCTGTTCCTCGGCGGTGCCGTCGGCTCGGTCCTGGGCGGCTCCCTGGCCAACCGCTACGACCGGGTCCGGGTCTCCCGCTGGTCCTACCTCGTCTCGGTCGTCGCCGTCGCCGGAGTGGTCTGCGCGCCCGGGCCGGCCCTGTTCCTGTTCGTGGCCCTCACCTCCGCCGGCCTGTACGTCCCCTTCTCGCTGCAGGTCACCCTCGGCCAGGACTACCTGCCCTCCCGCATCGGCACCGCCAGCGGCGTCACCCTCGGACTCACCGTCAGTGTCGGCGGCCTGATCAGCCCCCTCCTGGGACGCCTGGCCGACTCCACGTCCCTGCAGACCGCCCTGACACCCTTGATCGCCATGCCCGCGCTGAGCTGGCTGCTCTTCCGCACCCTGCCCGAGCCCACGGCCCCCGAACGCCGACCCGCCGAAGCGGAACCGGCACCGCAGGACGCGTAGCACGCGTTGTCCGGTGTTCGTCAACCCACTTCAGGGTAGTAAAAGGTGATGATCAGTCAAAGAATCTGCCCGCCGGCTGCCGGTGGGACGGACCATGTCGGTCGGTGGCGACCGGCGACGTCCCGGGATCGCTGCGGGGTCCGCGCCGGCCTCCTTGCCCTGGTGAGGAGATGACCTCCTTCCGCGCCAGGGAACGCCGCATGATGGGAGAGATCGACGATCTGGCGGCAGCGAAGCTCCCGCTGGAGCAGTTCTTCCGGCAGCTCCTCACCGTCCTCGGGCCCGCTCTCGGCTCCGAAGCGGGCTGCCTGCACGGGGCCGATCCGGTCACCGGCTTCCTGACCTCCACGGTTGCCGAGGGCCTGCAGCCGACCGCCTTCGAGCACGCCATAAGGCTGGAGATGTGGTCCGACGACACGACCCGGTTCGTCGACATCCGGGCCGCCGGCCGGGTCGTCGAGACCGTCCACCGCGCCACCGGTGGCCGCCCCGAACGCAGCGTGCGCTACCGGGAGTTGCTCTCCGAGTACGGACTGGGCGACGAGCTGCGGATGAACTTCGACGTCGGCGGCGGGCGGTGGGGAGCCGCCGCGCTGATGCGCGCGGCCGGATCGGCGCCTTTCGGGGCGAGCGAGCAGCGACTGGCCGAACGGGCCGCCCGGGCCGTGGCCGTCGCCCTGCGCGACTACGCGCTGCCCGCCGCGGGCACCCCTGACGGGCAGGACGGCCGAGCGGATCCGCAGGACGGACCGTACTGGCTCGCGGTCGCCGTCATCGGTCCCACCGGGCAGCTCACCTCCGCGGACGCCGGGGCGCGACAGCTGTTCGAGGAGCTCGCCGAGGGGCAGTACCGTCCCGCCGGAGTGCCGACCGCGCTGGTCTACCTCTCCGAGCGGGCCCGCACCCACGCGGCCTCCGCCGCCCACGCCTGGACCCGGCTGCGCCGCCCCAACGGCCAGTGGGTCGCCGTCCACGCCTCCCTGCTCGACCAGGGCCCGCGGGGCAGCGTCGCCCTGGTCGCGCAGCCCGCGAGCCCGGTCGACGTCATTCCGCTGTCCCTGCTGGCACACCGCTTCTCCCCCCGGGAGCAGGAGGTGGTCCTGCAGGCGGTACGGGGCCTGAGCACCAGGGACATAGCCCGCCGGCTCTTCCTGAGCCCGGCCACCGTCCAGGACCACCTGAAGTCGGCCTTCACCAAGACCGGCGTACGGAGCCGCCGCGAACTCGTCGCGCTCCTCGCCGCCCCGTACACCGCCGGACTCGGTCGCCCCCCGGTCTGACGCCCCGGCCCGGCCGGCCCCGCCCGATCGTGCGCGCCGCGCCCCCGACCTCCCGCCCCAGGGGACGCGTCCCGCCCCCGACCTCCCGCCCAGGGGTGCGGCGCGGCCCCGGGGCGGCAGGCGGAGTCCCAGGTCACCGACCTGGGACTCCGCTGCGGACCCGGCCGCTAGGCCGTCTCCCTATCACACGGGGGAGGACGTCGAGCCCCCCGCAAACCTGGGATGCCCCCGGTCGCCGCCGGATGGGAAGGTCTCTCCCGGTGCGGCCCCCGCGACGGGGGCCGCACCGCGGTCATGACACCTTCCCGGCAGAGGAGTCCCTGTCCCGTGCCAAGCGGACCTCACCCCGGAGTCACCGCCGACCGGCGGGACTCCCGCCCCGCCTCGCGTCCTGCCTCGCGTCCTGCCGAGCAGCCCCGGACGCCGGAGCGCCCGGCCGTCCGGCGTCGACCGGCGGCCACCGGTCGACATCAGTTCCAGGGGTTGGCCTGCTGGTCGTTGATGGCGGTCCAGAACCGGGCGTTGGGGGCGATGTTGCCGTACGCCCAGAAGCTCCAGCCGCCGACGTACTCCAGGTTCGGGCCGTAGCGGCCGTCGTGGAACTCGGCCTGGCGCCAGCCGATGCCGAAGGACGCCTGGCAGACGCTGTTCGCGGCGGCCTGGCTGTTCAGGCGCGAGCCCTTCACCGGCTGGCTGAGCGCGACGGTGCCGCCGGCCCAGCCGTTGTAGAAGCCGATGCTGATGCCGTCCGGTGCCGGGCTGCCGTCCACGTTGATGCAGAGGACCGGCAGTGACACGGACGGAAGGGTGTCGCCGTTGTACGGGTCGCTCGGCGTCGAGTGCGCCGGACCGCCGACCTGGAC
This sequence comes from Streptomyces sp. TLI_053, assembly GCF_900105395.1. Lineage (NCBI taxonomy): Bacteria > Bacillati > Actinomycetota > Actinomycetes > Kitasatosporales > Streptomycetaceae > Streptomyces > Streptomyces sp. TLI_053. The sequence continues at coordinate 1,078,092 of NZ_LT629775.1, read as the reverse complement.
GGTCCCCTCGGGGCCGCTCGCGAGCACCTGCCAGGTCATGCCCTTGTGGGTGGCCGGCCCGGCGGCGGCCTGCGCGGTGCTCGCCGAGAGGGGCACGAGGGCCAGGCCGACCGCGACGGCCAGGGCGGCGGCCTGCTTGATGCGCTTCATCCGACTGCTCCTTGGAAGTGGGGGAGTGGGCCCCGGTGCGGGGCCGGTGGGAGAAGACTTCCAACCGGACGCACAGAGCCGGCACGGCCCCGTCATGGAACGGTCACGAGCTTCGAAGCCGGCCGGTCGGTCCGACCCCGGCCAGTCACTGGAGGGGAACGTGGAGTTCAGGATTCTCGGGCCGCTGGAAGTCTGGACCGACGACGGCAGGCGGGCCAGGACGGAAGGGGCCAAGCAGGAGCGGATGCTCGGCACCCTGCTGCTCAACGCCGGGGCCGTGGTTCCGGTGACCCGCCTGGTCGACGCGGTCTGGGGCGACGAACCGCCCGCCACGGCCCGCCGCCAGGTGCGGAACCTCGCCGGGCTGCTGCGGCGCAAGCTCGCCGCCGCCCAGGACGGGCCGCCGGTGCTGCTGACCGACGGCCCGGGCTACCGGATCGCACCGAACGGCCACCGGGTGGACGCCCTGACCTTCGCCCACCGGGTGTCGGTGGCGCGCCGACTGGCCGAGTGCGACGAACCCGCGGCGGCCGTGGCGGAGTTCCGGGCGGCGCTGGGCCTGTGGCGCGGCCCGGTGCTGGACGGGCTGTCCGGCGGTCTGCCGGCCGCCGGTTCGGTGGCGCTGAACGAACTGCGGCTCACCGCCTGGGAGAACTGCCTGGACCTGGAGGCCGAGCTCGGCCGGCACCGGCAGATCGTCCCGGAGCTGACCGCGCTGGTCGCCGAACACCCGCTCCGGGACCGCTTCGTGACGCAGCTCGTGCGGGCCCTGCACCGGGCGGGACGACAGGCCGACGGACTCGCCGCCTACCGCCGCTTCGCGCGACAGCTGGCCGATGAACTCGGACTCGACCCCGGACCGGAACTCCGGCTCCTGCACCAGGAGTTGCTGAAGGACGGACCCGCCCCGGCTGCCCACCCGCCCCGCACCCGGCAGTCGCCGCGGCATTCGCACCCCGTACCCAGGCCCGCCCAACTGCCGCCCGCGCTGGCCACCTTCGTCGGCCGGAGGGCCGAACTCGGTGCCCTGGACGGCCTCGTCGGGCCTGCCGGGCCGACCGGATCATCCGGCCCGGCAGGCCCGGCCCGCCCGGCTGCCGCCGTCGGCATCGGTGTGCTGACCGGCGGCGCCGGGACGGGCAAGACCGCGCTCGCCGTGCACTGGGCCCACCGCGTCCGCGAGCGCTTCCCCGACGGCCAGCTCCACATCGACCTGCGCGGATACGCGCTCGGCCCGCCGCTGGCCCCGTACGAGGCGCTGTCCCGCTTCCTGCGGGCCCTCGGCACCGACCGCGACCGGATACCCGGCACCATCGACGAGAGTGCCGCCCTGTACCGGTCGCTGCTCGCCGACCGCCGGGTACTGGTGCTGCTCGACAACGCCCGCAACGCCGAGCAGGTCCGCCCGCTGCTGCCCGGCTCGGTGGGCTCGCTGACCCTGGTGACCGGTCGGGACGGGCTGGCCGGGCTCACCGCCCGCGACGGCGCCCGGCGGCTGGTGCTCGACGTCCTGCCCCCGCCCGAGGCCGTCGAACTGCTCGCCCGGATCACGGGCGCCGACCGCACCCGCGCCGAACCCCACGCCGCCGCCGAACTCGCCGCCGCCTGCGGTCACCTGCCGCTCGCCCTCGGCATCGCCGCGGGCCGCCTCGCGGAACGGCCCCACCGCACCCTGGTGGAGCACGCCGCCGAACTGCGCAATGCGGAGGACCGCCTCACCGCGCTCCAGATCGACGGCGACACCACCTCCGCCGTCCGGCTCGCCTTCGACCTCTCCTACCGCGCCCTGCGACCCACCGCCCAACGGCTCTTCCGACTGCTCGGCCTGGCCCCCGGCGCCACCATCAGCGCGGCCGCGGCCGCCGCGCTCTCCGGTTCGGCCCCCGCCGCGACCAGACCGGTGCTCGAAGAGCTCGTCGCCGCCCATCTGCTCAACCCCGCCGGGCCGGACCACTACCGCCTGCCCGACCTGGTGCGCTGCTACGCCGCCGAACGCGCCGGCGCCGAAACCGGTCCCGCCCACCGCGCGGCCGCCCGGGCACGCCTCTGTTCGTGGTACCTGCACCGCACGGAGGCGGCGGCCCGACTGCTCGCCCCGCGGCGCCCATGCCTCCCGCTCAGTGCCCCTGGCCCGTGGTACGAGCCACCGGGCTTCACCACGCCCGCCCAGGCGCGGCAGTGGTGCGAGAGGGAGTACGCGCATCTTTCGGAGACCGTCCGGCGCGCCGCCGAGCACGGCTTCGACGGCCGCGCCTGGCGGCTGCCCGTGGCGCTCTGGCGCCACTTCCGGGCCGGCCCGGACCTGGCGGACTGGACGGAGGCGGCCCGGTCGGCGGTCGCCGCGGCCCGCCGGACCGGCGACCCCGCCGGCGAGGCCCACGCCCGGGACGACCCGGCCGCCGCCCCGAGCGCGCGGGGCCGACAGGTCGGTCCGGCACTGGATCCTGCAAGGCCCGGCGTCCGATAGCGTGTTCCCCTCGTGCTCTTCGGTGGCCTGACGCCGGTGGCTGTCCGCCGAGGGCCGGACGGAAGATCTGGCCGGCCCTCACCCGATGAGTGGAAGAAGGAAGTGTTGCGCCACGACCCTTCCAGTGCCGTCCCGTTCGACCGCCTGGTGGCCGCCGTCGGGGAGTCCCGAACGGCCAGGACCGGCGATCGGCCGTCCGGGATCCGGTGGGTGACCGGGGAGTCGAACGGGCAGCGCCACGACCGGCCCGTCATCGAGGACTGACAAACCGCCGGACCACCTGACCCGCATTCCGTGGGAGCGGGAGTGTTCCGTTCGGACCGTGACCTGGCCGGAGTTCGACGAACCTCGGCCATCGTCACCCCGGAACAGTCCGTGCCGACCTCGCCACCGTGACCGACCGGGGACCCGGGACCGGGTCGGGCGCCGTCGAAGCGCACCGCGAGAGGGACGGCTCCATGACGACGACGGTGGCGCAGGCTCGGTCGCCCGCCGACGCCCGCCCCGGTACTGACCGGTCGGCACGGGCCCACCCCGCCCGAACCGGCGGCCGCGTCGCGTCGCGCCGCGCCGTCGCCCCGGGCCGCGTACCGCACCGGTTGTCGCGAAGCCTTGACAGTCCGTCACTGGAGGGAAACGCTGGGTGCTGCACTCCAGGGACGTGAGGGGCACGGCATGCCATGGGTTGACGAGAGCGGGCGCCACCAGGGTTTCCCGGCGGCGGTCCTGGCGGACGGTGGCGAGCCGGCGCCGTTGCCGGACGGGCGCACCACCTGGTGGCTCTACAACGGTGCGGACGGTCCTCGGGCCACCGCGGTACGTGGTGCTTGCAGCTGCGGCTGGCGGGGTGAGCGGGTGCACCGGTTGGACTTCGGGGACGACGCGGCGACCGAGGCGGTGGGCGAGGAGACCGGGCCGTTCGCGGACTGGGAGTGGCACGTCGACCTGGCCGAGGGGGTGGTGCCGCACGAGGTCGAGCAGCTGGTCGCGGCGTTGGTGGACCGGATCTGCGACCTGACGGAGAGCAGGCCGTACGCCGCCGCCCGCGCCGCCGCCCGGTTCGAGCGGGCCGCGGGATCCACCGCGCTGCTTGCCGGTCGCAGGGCCCGCGGCAACCTGATGACCTGGGAGTACATCGGCCGCGCCTTCGGCTGCGGGCCGGAGGAGGCGCGGGAGCGGTTCGGCGAGACACTGCCCGGCCTCGAACAGGGCGACGAGGGCCGGTAGCCCCACGAGTGGCCGGGGGTGTCGGCCCTGCTTCGGCTTGCGGGGAGTCCGGCCGATCCGGGAATGCCGTTGCGCGAGGCGGCCGGCGCCGGGTTCGGTCGGCGCCGGCCGCTGTCGTGGCTGTTGAGGCGAGGTGTCCCGTGCCTTCGGCCGGGCGGACGGACAGCGGGACGGAGGAGCAGTGGGACGGGGGTACGGCGGGTCGGCGGTCGTGCGGCGGGATGCGCCGGTTCCCGGCCCCCGGGCCGCCCTCGGGGTCAGGAGGCGTCGACGAGGAGGCGGCCGTCCGTCGGCGTGAGGGTGGCGGTGCGGCCGGCGTAGGCGGAGTCGACCCGGGCCCGTTCGGTGGCGTCGGGCACGGCGTTCCTGCAGCTGGTGCCGGCGCTGGAGCCCGACATCAGCTGGGAGCAGGGGCCGGGCTTGGTGTCCGGGAGCCCGAGGGTGTGGCCGATCTCGTGGGCCGCGATGCGGGTCTTGTCGTGGCCCTCGGTGACGGCCTGACTGCCGAGTTCCACCCTGGCCTGGCCGCCCGGGCGGACCGGGCCCAAGGTGGCCTGCGGCCAGCCGCTGGTGGCGACGATCTGGATCTCGGCCCGGGTGCCGGGCTGGGCCGGGACCAGCTTGACGTTGCGGGCGTTGGAGTTCCAGGAGGCGACCCCGGCCGTGACGGCGGCCTCCCAGCCGGGGGCCCGGGTGGCGTCGTAGCGCAGTGTGGTCACGGCGGCAGCGGCTGTCGGCGCGAGGGTGGGCACGGCCTGCGCGGTGGGGGCCAGGAGCAGGGTGACGGCCGCGGCGGTCCCGGCTGCGGCGAACCACTTCGAGTGGAGCATGGTCGTCCTTTCGTGGGGGCGGTCTCCGGGGGCGGGGAGACGGTGGTGCGGACGCTGGGCGCCACCGTCCGGAGCGAGGAGGGGCTCGCAAATGACGGTGAACCGTCAAGTCAATCGACGGAGGACGGGCGGGTGTTACGTCCGTTTCCGTCAATGGCGGCGAAGTGCGATGACCGCGGATGAACCCCGTGCTCCGACCAGCTCCGGACGGTCCGGCCCGCGCTGAGCGGCACCGGGTGCGGGCCGAGGCCCGCACCCGGCCGTTACGGGTGCCGGTCAGGCTCCGGCGGTGGCCAGTCGGAGGTGGCGGCGGGCGGCCGCCTCGACCGGGTCCAGGACCGGTACGGCGGCCAGCAGGCCCTTGGTGTAAGGGTGTTGGGGGGAGTCGTAGACCGTGTCGGCGTCGCCCTGCTCCACGATCCGTCCGGACTGCATCACGGCGACCCGGTCGCTCACCTGTCGGACCACGGCGAGGTCGTGGGCGACGAAGATCAGTGCGAGGCCGAGGTCGCGCTGCAACGTGCCGAGCAACTCGACCACTTGGGCCTGGGTGGTGACATCCAGGGCGGAGACCGGTTCGTCGCAGACGATCAGCCGGGGCTCCGGAGCCAGGGCCCGGGCGATGCCGACCCGTTGCCGCTGTCCGCCGGAGAACTCGTGCGGGTACCGGTGGTACCAGTCGGGGTCCAGGCCCACGCGTTCGAGGAGCTCGCCGACCCGGGTGCGGATCCGGCGCTCGTCGGTTCCGCCGGCGATGCGCAGCGGGTCGGCGACGGACTCCCCGATGCTGCGGCGCGGGTTGAGCGAGGAGACCGGGTCCTGGAAGACCATCTGCAACTCCTGCCGGATCGGGCGGAGTTCCTTCTCCTCGAGTGCCCCGATGTCCCGGCCGCGGTAGTGGAGCCGGCCGCCGGTCGGTTCCAGCAGGCGGACCAGCATTCGTCCGAGTGTGGTCTTGCCCGAGCCGGACTCGCCGACGACGCCCAGCGTCTCGCCGGCCCGCACGGTGAGCGAGACGCCGTCCACGGCGGTGACGGGGGCGGCGCGCCGGCCGAGGCTGCCGCGGCCGGCGAACTCCTTGCGCAGGTCGGTGGCTTCGAGCAGCAGGTCGCCGGTCCCGGTCGGCCCGATCGGCTTGGAGAGCCCGGTCGGCCCGGTCGGTTCGACCAGTGGTTGCGGGGTGCGCGGCGCACGCGCCGCGTCGACCCGCGGCACCGCCGCCAGCAGCGTCCGGGTGTACGGCTCGCGCGGGGTGCCCAGCACCTCGGCGACCGGGCCGTGCTCGACCGCCCGGCCGTCCTTCATCACCAGCACCCGGTCGACGCTCCCGGCGACCACGCCCAGGTCGTGGGTCACCAGGACCAGTCCGGCCCCGGTCTCGGCCCGCAACTCGTGCAGCAGGTCCAGCACCTGGGCCTGCACGGTGACGTCCAGCGCGGTGGTCGGCTCGTCGGCGACCAGCAGTCGCGGCTCGCAGGCCAGGGCCATCGCGATCAGCACCCGCTGGCGCATGCCGCCGCTGAACTCGTGCGGCCGTGCGCGCGAGCGCCGCGCCGCGTCGGGGATGCCGACCCGGTCGAGCACCTCGACGGCCCGCGTCCGCGCGGCCCGGCGGGAGACCTCCCGGTGGACCCGCACGACCTCGGCGATCTGGTCGCCCACCGCGTAGTACGGGTCGAGCGCGGAGAGCGGGTCCTGGAACACCATGGCGGCCAGTCCGCCGCGCAGGCGCCGGAGTTCGGTACTCCCGGCGGTGACGGCGTCGACGCCGGCGACACGGACGGAACCGCCGATCCGGGCGCCGGTGCCGCGGTGGAGGCCGAGCAGACCGTAGGCGACGGTGCTCTTTCCGGAGCCGGACTCGCCGACGATGCCGAGGGCCTGCCCGGCCTCCAGCGTGAAGCCGACGCCGTCGACGGCCCGTACGTGGCCGTCGCCGACCGGGAAGTCGACGACCAGGTCCCGGACGTCCACCAGGGGTTCGGGGCTCATGTCAGGACCACCCTTCGGTCGGTCACCGCGTAGAGCACGTCCGCGACGACGTTGGCGAGGACCACGCAGAACCCGGTGACGAGGGTCAGGCCGACGACGGTCGGCAGGTCGATCAGGCCGACCGAGGTGACCAGCAGTTTGCCGAGCCCCGCGAGACCGAAGAGCGACTCGGTCAGCACGGCGGACCCGAACATGGTCCCCAGGTCGATGGCGGTGAGCGTGATCACCGGAGCGAGCGCGCCGCGCAGCGCGTGCCGGGTCACCAGGCGCCGCTCACTGACGCCGTACGCCCGGAAGGTCCGGATGTGGTCGTCGGCGAGCGCCTCCAGCATGGAGGAGCGGGTGAGCCGGGCGTACTTGGCGCACTCGATGAGTGCGAGCGAGACCCAGGGCAGCAGCAGGCCCCAGAACCACTGCTGGGGATCCTCGGTGAGCGGGACGTAGCTCGGGAACGGCAGCCACTGGAGCTGGGCGCAGAGGACGATGAGCAGCACCAGGCCGATGACGAAGACCGGCACGGAGCTGCCGGCCAGCGTCAGCCCGGTCAGCAGGCGCTCGCTGAGCCGGCCGCGGCGCAGGGCCGAGACCAGGCCGGTGCCGACGCCGAGGACCAGCCAGAGCACCATCGCGCCGAGTGCGAGCGAGGCCGTCACCGGGAGCCGGGCAGTGATCATGTCGGTGACCTGCTCACCGCTCCGGTAGGAGACGCCCAGGCAGGGAGCGGGGCAGTGCAGCAGGCCGGTGCCGGCGCTGAAGTCCCGCCCGGCGACGATGCCCTGGAGGAAACGGGCGTACTGGAGGTGGAGCGGTGCGTCGAGGCCCAGCCGTTCGCGCACCTGGGCGACCTGGGCGGGGCTGCACTTCTCGCCGCAGGCGAGCTGGGCGGGGTCGCCGGGGGCGATGTAGAAGACCGCGTAGACGAGCAGGGAGAGGGCCAGCAGGACACCGAGCATGCCGATGGCCTTGCGGAGCAGGAAGCGGGTCATGCGGTGGCCTCCTCGGGGGCGGACGGCGGGCCGGGGCGGGCCGCGTTCGGCGGACCCGGGCGGGACGCGTCCGACGGCCCCGGGCGGTCGGACGACGACGGGCCGGGCTCCGGTGCGGGCCCGTCCGTCGTCGGACCGGCGCTGCCGCGTGCCGTGCCGACCCGCAGCCGGGAGGCCGCGCGGGGGTCGAGCTCGGTCCGGACGGCGTCGCCGAGCACGGTGAAGGAGAGCACCGTGACGAACAGCAGCGCGGACGGCAGCAGCACGTACATCGGGTCGGCGCGGAACCAGGTGGTCGCGCCGGAGAGCATCTGCCCCCAGGACGAGGTCGGCGGCTTGACGCCCACACCGAGGAACGACAGCCCGGCCTCGGCGATCACGTTGGACGGCAGCAGTACCGCCGCGTAGGTGATGACCGGCGCGGCGAGCGAGGGCAGCAGCTCCCGGCGGGCGATCCGCCAGCGGCTCGCGCCGGCCAGTCGGGCCGCGGCCACGTAGTCGAGCTGCCGGAGGCTGAGCGTCTGCGCCCGGACCAGCCGGGAGGTGCCGGCCCAGCCGAGCAGCCCGATGACGAGGGTCAGCAGGAGCGGTCGCGGGAAGCCGGAGGGCACCACCGCCATCAGCGAGATGGCGAAGACGAGCGAGGGCAGCGCGAGCATCACCTCGGTGGTGTTGCCGATCAGTTGGTCGAGCACCCGGCTGCCGAGACCGGCGGCGAGGCCGAGCAGGACGCCGAGCGTGACCTGGACGAAGGTGGCGCCGACGGCGACGAGCAGCGAGATCCGGGCACCGTGGACGAGCCGGGCGAAGACGTCCCGCCCCGTACCGGGCTCGACGCCCAGCCAGTGCTCGGCGCCGACTCCGCCGAAGGAACCGGTGGGCACCCCGCCGGCCGCCGAGTCGAGCAGGTCGTTGTGGTAGCCGGTGGGGTCCTGGCCCTCGAGTGCGCTGAGCAGCGGCGCCGCCACCGCGACCAGGGCGAGCAGGAGGATGACGAGGCCGGCGGCGACGGCGGCGCGCCGCGCGAGCAGCCGCCGCCACACCTGCCGTCCCCCGGGGGCCGGGGAGGCCGTGAGGACCTCCCCGGCGCCGGGCTTCTGTGGAGTCATGGTTGTCAGACCGATCCGTCCGAGCCGTCCGCTACTTGACCGCGACCTGGGAGATGTCCAGCACGCCGGTCCAGTCGCTGATCACGATGTTGCGGACGTCCTTGCCGGCGAGCCGCTTGTAGACGGGGTGGTACAGCGGGACGGTGAGGGCCTGCTCGCCGATCCGCTTGTCCAGGGCGCCCCACCGCTTGGCGGCCTCGGCGTGGTCGGTGATCGCGTTGATCCGGTCGATCTCGTCGTTCACCGAAGGGTCGTCCAGCTGCGCGGAGTTGAAGTTGTAGCCGTCGGTGACGATCTGCCGGCCGTCGAAGATCGGTGCGAGGAACGGGCCGCCGGACGGCCAGTCGGCGCCCCAGGTGGCGAGGAAGAGGCCGGGTTCGGTGCTGACGGTGTGGACGGTCTTGGAGTACCGGGTGGAGTCCAGGGACTCCAGCTGGACGGTGATCCCGGCCGCCTTCAGACCGTCCTGGACGGCGGTGGCGAGGTCCGGGCCGTTGCCCTTGCCCGTGACGCTGGAGTGGGTGAGCGTGATGGTCAGGCCGTCCGGGTAACCGGCTTCCCTCAGCGCCTCCTTGGCCTTCTCCGGGTTGCCGGTGGCACCGGCCGGGAACGGGTCGTACGGCGTGTGGCCGAAGGTTTCCTGGGTCGGCAGGTAGGTGGTGGCGGCCTCGGCGAGCGAGGAGCCGCCGGCCGCGTTGACGACCGAGGTGCGGTTGATCGCGTAGGCCACGGCCTGGCGCACCTTGGGGTTGTCGAAGGGCTTCACCTTGGGGTTGAACGCCAGGTAGTTGACGAAGCCGAAGTGGCCGGTGCCGACCCGCGCGGCGAGGGCCTTGTCGTCCTTCACCTGGGCGAGTTCGGAGGGGCCGAGGTTGGTGTCGGTGGTGACGGCGGCCGCGTCGGCCCCGGTGCCGGCGGTCAGCCGCTGGTTGATCACCGCGGCGTCGAGACCGGACTGCACGTCGACGGTCTCCGGGTACGCCTTGCGCTGGTCGTCGGTCGCCGAGGACCAGTTGGGGTTGCGCTCGAGGACGAGGTGCGCGCCGTCGTTCTCGTTCTTGACCACCCGGTAGGGGCCGGAGGAGACGGGGTGCTCCTGGTACTTCGCCCCGGTGTCCTTGGCCTTGGGGACGGGCGCGAACTGCGTCTGGGTCGCCAGGTAGGGGAAGTCGCCCTCGGGCTTGTTGAGGCGGAAGACGATCGTCCTCTCGTCCGGTGTCTCGATGGCGTCCAGGGTGCGGCCGTCCTTGTACGGGCCCTGGTAGTCGGCGGCACCGATCAGCCAGTCCCTCAGGAACGGTGCCCCACCGGAGAGTTCGGGGGCGAATGACCTTTCGATGCCGTACTTGATATCGGCGGTGGTGATCGGCGAACCGTCCTCGAACTTCAGGCCGTCCTTGAGGCGGTACGTCCACACGGTGGCACCTTCGGAGGGGGTGCCGGTGTCGGTGGCGAGGTCGGGGACGACCTTGGCGCCGGCCGGACCGTCGGCCCGGTTGCGGGTGGTGAGGGTGCGGAAGACCAGGGACGGGACGTTGCCGCCGCCGGAGGTGTAGAGCCGCGCGGGGTCGAACTGCTCCTGCGGGTTCTGGTTGAGGACGGTGAGGGTGCCGCCCCGCTGGGGAGCGGCGTCCTTGCCGGTGCCACCGTCGCCGTCGGCCTTCGGGCCGCACGCCGCCAGTCCGACGACGAGTGCGACGGTGACGGTCGCCGCGGCGAGGTGGCGGAGGGGAAGGGTGGTTCGAGACATCGGAAAGGGGGCCTTTCGCTACCGGTGGTGAACGGAGGAAGGCGGGCGACAGTGAGGCTTTGACGGGAGAGAGCGGCACCGCGCCCGCAGGAAGGGGCGACGCCCCGAGGCGGCGATCATCGCAACGCGTCGGGACAGGCGGATTCAGCGACAGAGATTGTCGGAAACGCAGTGCGCGGCCACGCCGATCAGCGCCAGCTCGATGGCGGCGCGCTCGGTGGGGTGGCGGTCGGACATGCCGAGAACACTGTAGGACGATAAGAGAAATGTCAAAGTCCCCCGACGCTTCCCACCTGCGGCGGAGGATTTCCGCGCCCGGCGCGGGAAGGCCCCGAGGAGCAGGGGGAAAGCACGGGGGACGAACGGGTGAACCCGGGTGGACCGCCCTTGCGGGAAGGTCCGCGGGACGGTTCGGGGGTCAGCGTTCCTCACGGAAGTCGACATGCCGGCGGGCGACGGGGTCGTACTTGCGCAGGACCAGCCGGTCGGGGTCGTTGCGGCGGTTCTTGCGGGTCACGTACGTGCAGCCGGTACCGGCGGTGGAGCGGAGCTTGATGATCGGGCGCAGTTCGTTGCGGGCCACGGGGCCCTCCTCCTCGGTCGAGTGGGAGCGACTGTAGCAAATGAAATCCATTTTCATCTAGGCTAGTGTGAGCGAGCACCCGGGGCCGACGTGCCCGATGGGGCCGCCGTTCTGTCCTCGCACCCGCCCAATGGAGCAGCCCATGTCCGCACACTGCCAACTGACCGGCCGGAAGCCGGGGTTCGGCAACACGATCTCGCACTCGCACCGCCGCACCGCGCGCCGTTTCGGCCCCAACATCCAGCGCAGGCGCTACTGGCTGCCCAGTGAGGGCCGGTACGTCCGGCTCGCGCTCAGTGCCAAGGGGATCAAGACCGTCGACGTGATCGGCGTCGAGGCCGCCGTCGCCCGGATCCGGGCCCGGGGGGAGAAGGTCTGATGGCCGAGCTGGGCAAGATCGTCAGGATCAATCTGCGCGCCATGGCCCACGCCGGACGGCTGCCCGGCGCACGGAGGTCCGGCCGGTGAGCGCGATGCCCGAACACCTCAGGCTCCCCGTCGTGGTGGTGGCCGGCCTGCATCGCGCCGAACGGCGGCGCGCCGTCAGGGAGTTGATGGAACACGCCGTCGACGGCGTGGTCCTCCACCACGACCTGCGCGACGCCTCGCGCCGAACGGTCCACCGCGAACTCCGCGACGCCGACGGGACCGTAGCGGTGGCTGACGTGCCACTGAGCAACGGCTGCTCCTGCTGCGCCCTGCGCGAGGACCTGCTGCCGGAGCTGCTGCGCCTGGCCGAGAGTGGCCGGCACGGGCTGGCGGTGGTGGAGTTGTGGGGCGGCAGCGACCCGCAGCCGGCGGTCGAGGTGATCGCGAACGGCGAGGTGAACGGTCGCCCGACGGCGGACGTCGTCGAACTCGCCGGTGTGGTCGTCGCGGTGGACCCGGACCGGCTGCTGGGCGAGCTCTCCGTCCCGGACGAGCTGGCCGAGCACGGCGAGCACACGTCGCCGGACGACACCCGCACCCGCGCCGGGGCCCTGGCCCACCAGATCGAGTACGCCACGACCCTCGCGGTCGCCCGTGGCAGCGGGACCGGCCTCGCGATGCTGCGCCAACTGCACCCCACCGCGCGGCGGGTCCTGCTCGGGACCGGTGAGCTGGTGCGCGCGGCTCTGGGCGGCTTCGACGTGGCCGCTGCCCGCGACCGGGTGGATCCCGCCCTCGCGCTGCTGCCGCAGCAGGCCGACGAGGCGGGCGTGACCACCCTGGTGTGGGAACGGCGGCGTCCGTTGCACCCGGGTCGGCTGTACGAGGCACTGGAACTGCTCGTCCCGGCCGCCCAGCGCAGCCGCGGCCGTTTCTGGCTGGCCAGCCGGCCCGAGCTGATGCTCGGCTGGGACTGCGCCGGTGCGAACCTCGCCGTCGAGGACTGCGGCCCGTGGCTGGCCGGACTTCCGGACGCCGCCTGGGAGCGCTGCCCGCCCGCCCGGCGGGCCGCCGCGGCCCTCGACTGGCATCCGGCACACGGTGACCGGATCCAGCAACTCGTCTTCACGGCCGAGGGGCTGGACGTCGACGGGATCACCGGACTGCTCGAATCCTGCCTGCTCACCGATGCCGAACTGGCGGCGGGGGAGGCCGGCTGGAAGAACCTGCCCGACGCTTTCGAGGACCTGCTCGAACCCGCCCCCTGACCGGAAAGAAGCGGTTCCGGCCGCGAGATCTCCCTTCCGCCCACACCTCGCCCACCCGACAGGAGCCCGACATGGCCGTACCCAAGCGCAGGACGTCCCGCAGCAACACCCGCCACCGCCGGTCGCGGTGGAAGGCCGCGGCCCCGCAGCTCGTCCCGATCACCGTCGACGGGCGCGCGCAACTGGTGCCGCGCAACCTCGTCAACGCCTGTCGGCGAGGGTTGCTGGAGCCGTGAGACCACGAGGAGCCGCAGTCCGGGAACTGCGGCTCCTCGCCACGGATTCCGGGCCGGTCGCGGAAGGCCGGTCCGGCCCCGTCGCGGCGGTCATCGGTGGTCACCGGTGTCAGCCGGGGTCGTGACCTGCCCGGCTGCTCAGGGCGCCGCCGAGGAGCAGGGCCGCGGTGACCGCCGCGAGCGGGACGGTCCAGGAGCCGGTCGCGCCGTGGAGGCCGGCGGCGAGGGCCGGGCCGGTGGCGGCGATGAGGTAGCCGCACGTCTGGGCCATGGTCGACAGGGCGGCGACGTGGTCGTGGTCGGTGCCCCGGCGGGCGTAGAGCACACCCGGGAGGGCCTGTCCGGCGCCCAGACCGATGCCGAGGACGGCCGCCCACAGGGCCGGGAGCCCCGTCGGCGCGAGCATCAGTCCGGTGAACCCGGTGGCACAGACCAGGACGGTGCCCAGGATGTGGGGGCGCTGGTCGGCGCGGGGGGCGGCCAGCACGGGGGCGAGGAATCCGCCCACGGCCACGCCGAGGATGAGGACGGCCTGGCAGGTTCCGGCGGCCGTCCGGCCGGTGCCGGAGGCGATGAGGACGGAGGGCAGCCAGGCGAGCGCCGTGTAGAAGGCGAGGGTCTGGATGCCGAAGAAGGCCGTCAGGCTCCACGCCAGCCCGGTGCGCGCCACATGCGGGCGTGCTGCGGTCGTTGCGTCCGCCGGGCTCGCGGGCCGGGGTCCGGGCCGGTGGACGCGGACCTGCGGGGCGATTCCCACCACCGCGAGCACGGCCGGTACGACGGCGATGCCGACCGCGAGCTGCCAGGAGCCTCCGGAGGCCTGGGCGACGGGCGCGACCAGGGCCGCGACGATCGCCGAGCCGACGCCCATGGACAGCGCGTAGACGCCCATCATGGTGCCGACGTGCCGGTGGGAGAAGCGGGTCCGGACGAAGACCGGCACGAGGACGTTGACGATCGCCGTGGCGAGGCTGACGACGACGGTTCCGGCGTACAGGCCCGGCATCCCGAGCATGCGCAGGACCGCACCGGCGACCAGGACGACGCCGGCCCACAGCAGGCCGCGCTCCTCGCCGAGCCGGCGCCGCACCAGCGGGGCGAGCGGTGCGAACAGGCCCATGCACAGAGGGGGAAGCAGGCCCAGCACGGTCACCGTGGCGGAGCCGAAGTGGGCGACCGGGGCCAGTGGTCCGATCTGCCCGAACGCGACCCGGGTGTTCAGGCTCAACAGCACGAAGCCGACGACGAGCAGCACGCCCGCCGCGGGCGCGGGGTGGCCGGTGCCGGTGGGGGCGGGAGGTGCGGGCTTTGCGGTGGTGGTTCCGGCGGCGGGCCCGGTGGCTGGTCCGGCGGGTGGTCCGACGGCTGGTCCGGCGGGTGTTCCGGCGGAGGAGGAGACCGGCACGGGACTGTCCTGCCCTTCGACGTGGAGTTAGGATGCCCTTACCTTTCACGCTCAAGTGCGCTTGAGCGCAAGCCCCGAAGCCGCCCCGGAGGCACGATGGAGCAGCAACTGTTCTCGATCACCGCGGTGGCCGAGGCGTTCGGCCTGTCCGTGCCCGCGCTGCGCTACTACGAGGAGCGTGGTCTGGTCGGCCCCGCCGCCCGGCGCGGGCGGGTGCGCTACTACGACCACGCCGGTCTGCAGCGGCTCGCGTACGCCCAGCTGTGGCACGACGACGGCCTGATGCCGATCGCCGACACCGCCGCCGTACTGGAGAGCGAGCGCGTCGAGGACCGGCGCGCCCTGATCACCGAGCAGCGGGACGAGATGCTGGCACGGATCCGCCGGCTCACCCGGGCCGCCGCCGTCCTGGAACACATGCTGGACTGCCGTACCGACCGCCCGCTGGACTGCCCGATGACCGGCGCCTACATCCGCGCCCGGGTCGACGCAGCCCTCAGCGGCACGGAGTTCACGGACGACTTCCTGCCCCAGCACCCCGACGAGCAGCGGCCGCGCCCTGCGAAGTCCCGCCGTCGACCGCCGGCGGAATGACCGGCGGAATGACCGGAGGAACGAGCGGACCGGGTGGGGGCGGCAATTCCGCACGCCCCGAAAGGTCCGGTCGCAGGTCGTACATCGTGCGAATTCTTCGGACTTTCTCCTTTTCCTGCCCATGATTTGATGGCTCGTCACCATTGGCCGAGCGACCGTGGACACCAGGCGGAGGAATGCGAGGAACGATGAGAGTGCCGGCGACATCGCCTGCCGAGGGCGACCGGCTCCGGCCGGGGCCGACGGCGGGAACCACGGAGCCGACCCGGGAACTGCCCGGGGCGGGAGGGCCGGTATGTCGATGAACCGACGGGCCGACGTCCCGCCCGGCGCCCTGGCCGCGGCCTGGCAGGAGCCTGCGGCGCGGGCCGCGTACGCCGAGGAGGTCCTGGCCGGGCTGCCGCCCGCGCGCGAGCGCTCGTCCGAGCAGCGGGCCCGGCTCGACGCGGCCGTGGAGGAGGCGCGGCTGGCCCGCAGCGGCTTCCTCGCCGAGCACGCCGGGGCCGTCTACGACGCGCTGACCGACGGCTCGAAGGTGCGCTTGTGGCTGGACGAGCTGGTGCGGGCCGCGGCCGGGATGTTCCCCGGACTGGTGCCCACCGACGCCCAGATGAGCAGCGAGCGGGCACTCGCGCAGGAGGAGAAGGAGGGACGGGAGATCGACCAGGCGATCTTCTTCTCCGCGGTGCTGCGGCAGCCGCGGGCCGGTGCCCACCTACTGGAGTCCCAGCTGCGCCCCAGGCCGCAGGCGCTCGACCTGCTGGCGGAGTTCACCGCCCAGGGCGCGGTGGACCTGGGGTCGCTCACGGTCGAGCGGGTCGGCGAGGCCGCGTTCGTGACGGTCACCAACCCCGGTAGCCTCAACGCCGAGGACGACGAACTGATCGCGGCCATGGACGTGGCCGTGGACCTGGTGCTGCTCGACGACGGGGTGAAGGTCGGCGTCCTGCGGGGCGGCGAGATGACGCACCCGAAGTACCGGGGACGCCGGGTCTTCAGCGCGGGCATCAACCTCGTCCACCTGAGTCAGGGGCGGATCTCCTACGTGGACTTCCTGCTCCGGCGCGAACTGGGCTGCATCAGCAAGATCCAGCGCGGTCTGCTGCTGCCGGGGGAGCCCGGCCGGCCCGCCCGGACGGTGCAGAAGCCGTGGATCGCGGCGGTCGACACCTTCGCCATCGGCGGCGGCATGCAACTGCTGCTCGTCTTCGACCGGGTCATCGCCGCCTCGGACTCCTTCTTCAGTCTGCCGGCCGCGCAGGAGGGCATCATCCCCGGGGCAGGCAATCTGCGCCTGCCGCGCATCGCCGGGAACCGGGTGGCCCGGCAGGTCATCCTCTCCGGCCGGCGGATCAGGGCCACCGATCCGGACGCGCGGCTGATCTGCGACGAGGTCGTCGACCCCGCGGACATGGACGCGGCCGTCGGCGCTGCCGTCGCGGAACTCGCGGCACCCGCGGTGGTCGCCAACCGCGCCATGCTCAACCTCGCCGAGGAGCCGCCGGAGGTCTTCCGCGCCTACATGGCGGAGTTCGCCCTCCAGCAGGGCCTGCGGCTCTACGCGAAGGACGTCATGGAGAAGACCACGAAGTTCGGCGCCAGGACATGACCGGGTCGTTCGCCGGGCACCTGACGCGGCCGCTCTCCCCGGACCCGCACGACGAGCTGCGCGGCGGCGTCCTCGCCGGGCCGGGGACCGCACGGCCCGGCGGCCACCCGTCCGAGCACACCGTGCGGCGACCGCTGTTCCTTCCACGATCGCCCTTCCGGAGGAAAGACATGGCCGATCGCACGGACCCTGTGGCGGAACAGCGGACCGATCCGCGTCCGAAGCGCCTGCAAGCGCGAATCGGCTGAGCCGGTGGCGGTCGAAGGGCCCCGGCCGGACGGTCCGACCGGGGTCGACTACGTGAAGGACGGCCGGGTGGCCCGGATCACGCTGAACCGGCCCGAGCGGCTGAACGCCCTGGATCTGCGCACGCACGAAGAACTGGCGCTGGTCTGGGACGACTTCGAGCAGGACGACGATCTCTGGGTCGCCGTGCTCACCGGTGCGGGCGACCGGGCGTTCTCGGCCGGGCAGGACCTCAAGGAACTCGCCGAGCGGGTCCGTGGCGGGACGGCGGAACCGAGTACCTTCGGCAGCCGCGGCAAGCCGGGCTGGCCACGGCTGACCGAGCGGTTCGACCTGGCCAAGCCCGTGGTCGCGCGCGTCAACGGCTACGCGTTCGGCGGCGGCTTCGAGCTGGCCCTGGCCTGCGACATCGTCGTCGCCGCGGAACACGCCACCTTCGCGCTGCCCGAGGCCAGGCTCGGCCTGATGGCCGGCGCGGGCGGGGTCTTCCGGCTGACCGCCCAGGCCCCCTACCGGGCGGCGCTCGGTCACCTGCTGACCGGCCGCCCCATGACCGCCGCCCGGGCCTACGAGCTCGGCCTGGTCAACGAGGTGGTACCGGCGGAGGACCTGGACAGCTGTGTCGACGGCTGGGTCGAGGACGTGCTGCGCTGCGCGCCGCTGTCCGTCAGGGCGATCAAGGAGGCCGCCGCGGCGGCCCGGACGATGCCGCTTCAGGAGGCGTTCCGCACCCGCTTCGTGTGGGAGGAGAGGCGGATGCACAGCGCGGACGCGCAGGAGGGGCCGCTCGCCTTCGTGGAGAAGCGGCCGCCCCGCTGGACCGGCCGGTAGGCGCGGCCCGGTCGGGCGGGTGGCGGTCAGCCACCCGCCCGACCGGGGCAGGGCGAGGGCGGCTGTTCGACGCTCGCGGTGCGGCCGTCCCCGTCACCGGCGAACACCTCCGTGCCGGTCCGAGCAGGAGCCGGGGCCGGAGCGGGGTCCGGTGCGGAGGTGGCGGGACCGGGTCCGGCGGCTCCCGGAGTCAGGGTTCCGATGCATCGTCAGGAGGAGTTCGGCGGAGATGTGTTCATCCCTGTCGGTGACGGCTGCCGGGGTGTCGATGTGATGTCCTGGGCGGGCCGGGACACCGGCCCGCCGTGTACGTCCCGCTGTTGGAGGCGCCCTGTGAACTCCTCTTCCCCGTACCGTTCCCGTGCCCTGCGCCGCGGTGCGGTGGGTGCTGCCGTGGTCGTGACGGCCGGGGCCCTCGGTCTTGGCTCGCTCGCTTCGCCCGCCGTCGCCGTGGTCGGGGCCGGGGGCGCTGCTCCGGCCGCCGTCGCGAAGGCCGACCCGTTCCAGCGGCGGCTCGACGGCCTCGTCGCCGACGGCGGCGGGCCCGGGGCCCTGGCGGCCGTCCGCGGTGCCGACGGCCGTACCCGCACCTACACCTCCGGGGTCGCGGACCTGAGGACGGGTGCCGAGGTGCCGGTCGACGGACAGGTCAGGATCGGCAGCAACACCAAGAGCTTCGTCGCCGTCGTCGTCCTGCAGCTGGTGGCGGAGCGAAAGGTGGAGCTCGACGCCTCCCTCGACACCTATCTGCCCGGTCTGGTCCGGGGCGAGGGCATCGACGGACGGCGGATCACCGTCCGGCAGGTCCTCCAGCACACCAGCGGGCTTCCGGACTACACGGACTTCCTGGAACTCTCCAGCGCCTCCCAGTACTTCGAGCCGCGTGAACTGCTCGACGCGGCACTCGCGCACAAGGCCGACTTCGCGCCGGGAACGGGGTGGAAGTACAGCAACACGGGCTACGTGCTGGCCGGGCTGATCGTCCAGAGGATCACCGGACGGCCGCTGGGGGAGGTGGTCACCACGCGCGTCATCGACCGGATCGGGCTGAGGCACACGTACTTCCCCGCACCGGGGGAGACCGGGGTCCGCGAGCGCCACCCGCACGGCTACTTCGTGGCGACCCCCGGTGGTCCGCCGGTGGACGTCACGGAGATGGACCCGTCCTGGGCCTGGGCGGCGGGGGCGATCGTCTCCACCAACACGGATCTGAACCGGTTCTTCTCGGCGCTGCTGGCCGGCGAGTTGATGCCGGCGGCCCAGCTGGCCCAGATGCGGACCACCGTGCCGGCCGAGTACCTGGGCCCGGGTGCCCGGTACGGGCTCGGCCTCGCGAGCACTCCGCTGTCGTGCGGCGGGGTGTCCTGGGGGCACGGCGGGAGCATCCCCGGGTACATCACCCGGGGCGGTGTCACGGAGGGCGGCCGCGCCGTGAGCATCGCCATGACCACGGTGGTGTCGCCCGACGTCAAACCGCGCGTGGCGGCCGCGGTGGACGAGGCCCTCTGCCGCTGAACGGGTCGGCCGGGGGCGGGGCGCGGCCGGGCCACGGGGGCGTGACCCGGCCCCCCGCGGTCGGAGGCCCCGCCGACGGCAGACGGTCGGCAGGCGTCAGTGCGCCGCATCGGCCGGTTCGTGGTCGGCGGCCGGTCAGTGGTCGGCAGCCGACGGGCCGCGGCCGAGGGCCGGGTAGTCGGTGTAGCCGGTCTCGCCGCCGACGTACATCAGGTGGGAGTCCCGGATCGGGTTGAGCGGCGCGCCGGTCCTCAGACGGGCGACCAGGTCGGGGTTGGCCAGGAAGGCCCGGCCGAGGGAGACCAGGTCGGCACCCGCCTCGAGCAGACGCTCGGCGGCGGCGCGGCCGCCGTCGGCCGGCAGGGGGCCGGGCCAGGGGAGGGCCGGGTTCGCGATCAGCGAGCCGGACCAGGCGTTGCGCAGGGTGCGGAAGAGCGGCTGGTCCGGGTCGGCGAAGACGACGTGCAGGTAGGCCGGGCGGAGGCCGTCGAGGGCGTGGAGGAGCGCCGGGTAGACCTCGTCGACGTCGTCCTCCGCCATGGCGTTGGCGGTGACGCCGGGGGCGATCCGCACCCCCACCCGGTCGGCGCCGATCGCCTCGACGACCGCGCGCACCACCTCGACGGTGAGCCGGATCCGGTTGGCGACCGACCCGCCGTAGCCGTCGGTGCGGTGGTTGGTGCCCCGGGAGAGGAACTGGTGCAGCAGGTACCCGTTCGCGGCGTGGACCTCGACACCGGCGAAGCCGGCCGTCACCGCCCGGCGCGCCGCGGCGGCGAAGTCGGCCACGGTGTCCCGGATCTCCTGCTCGGTCATCTCGCGCGGCACGACGTTCTCGCGGTGGCCGGACGGGGTGACGATGGTGCCGGGCATCGGCACCGGCGACGGGGCGACCGGGTGGTGGCCGCTGGTCTCGGGGTGGCCGACCCGGCCGCCGTGCTGCAGTTGGAGAAACATCTGTCCGCCCGCCGACCGGACGGCGTCGGTCACGCGGCGCCACCCGGCCACCTGCGCCTCGTCGTGGATCGCCGGGATGTTGGGGTAGGTGGCGCCCACGGCGTTCGGGGTGGTGGCCTCCGCGACGATCAGTCCGGCCGAGGCGCGCTGGGCGTAGTACGTGGCCATGATCGGATCCGGTACGCCGTCGGCGCCCGCGCGGTTGCGGGTCATCGGCGCCATCACCAGGCGGTTGGCCAGCCGCAGGGTGCCGAGGCGGGCGGGCCGGAACAGCGGGGAGTCCGCGCCGGCGGAAGCGGTGGCCCCGGTGGCCCCGGTGGCCTTCGTGGACCGGGACGGGCGGGCTGCGGTGTCCGTGCTCATGAGGGTGCTCCTTCGTGCTCCGTGGTGCTGCCGACCGGTTCCTCCCGCCGACTGGTCGAACGATCCCCCGGGCCGCTTCGGGTCCACTGACGGTTCGCTGAGGGTCCGCCGACGGTCGGGCGGCGACCCGGTGCCGGTCCCGCAGCGACCGGCGGCCGACCGGGCCGACCGGGCCGACCGGGCCGACCGGCTGATGATCAACTCTGTGTAGGGTGCTGTCATGAGGTTCGGGGTGCTCGGTCCGTTGGCCGTGTGGGACGACGACGGTGCGCCCGTCCGGGTGCCCGAGACCAAGGTGCGCGCCCTGCTCGCCGACCTGTTGCTGCACGAGGGACGGCCGGTGTCGGCGGACCTCCTGGTCGACGACATCTGGGGCGAGGCCGTCCCCGCCAAGCCGGCCAACGCGCTCCAGGCCAAGGTCTCCCAGCTGCGCCGGGCGATCGGCCGCGACCGGGTGACCCACCAGCCGGCCGGGTACCGGCTCCGGCTCGACGGCGGTGCCGCCGAGCTCGACGCCGCCGACTTCCGGTGGCTGGCCGGGCGGGCCCGCGAGGAGACCGACGCACACGCCCGGGCGGCGGTGCTCACCCGGGCGCTCGCCCTGTGGCGCGGAGACCCGTACGCCGACTTCGCCGACGAGGACTTCGTCCGCCCGGCCGCTCAGCGCCTGGCCGAGGAGCGGCTCGCCGTCGTCGAGGAGCTGGCGGAGGCCCGGTTGGACTCCGACGATCCGCGGCTGCTCGGCGAGGTGGCCGAGCTGGTGGACCGTCATCCCTTGCGCGAGCGGCTGCGAGCCGTGCAGATGCGGGCCCTCTACCGGGCCGGCCGCCAGAGCGAGGCGGTCGCCGCCTACGGCGCGCTGCGGACCCTGCTGGCCGACGAGCTGGGGCTCGACCCGAGCCCCGAGGTGTCGGCGCTGTACGAGGCGATCCTGCGGCAGGACGCCTTCCTGCGGCCCGCGGGGGCCGCGGCGCGGCTCCGGCCCGCCCCGGCCGGCCCACCTGTCGAGTCCCCCGGCCCCGGCCCCGGCCCCGGCCCCGGCCCCGGCCCTGGCCTCGGCCTCGGCCTCGGTGCCGGTGCCGGAGTCGGCCCCGGTGCTGGAACCGGACCCGGAGCCGACGGTTCTGCCCGCAGCGCCGCTGGCCGGGAGGCGGAGCCGGACGCCGTCCACCGTGCGGACCTGCCTGCCCCGCGGACCGCACTGGTCGGGCGCGGCCCCGCGCTGGAGGCCCTCGCCCGTCTCGTCCGCACCGAGCGGCTGGTCACGCTGACCGGCCCCGGGGGAGTGGGCAAGACGCGGCTCGCGCTGGCCCTCGCCCGCCGGCTCGCGGACGGTACGGAGGCCGACGCACCCGACGGGGTCCGGTTCGTCGAACTCGCGGCCCTTCCCGCCGATGCCGCCGACCTCGCCCAGGCGGTGGCCACGGCGCTCGGTCTCCGTCAGGTCGCCGGGCCGGCCGCGCACCGGGCCGGCCCCGTCCCGGCCTTGGCCGCCGTCCTGCGCGGGCGCCGGCTCCTGCTCGTCCTGGACAACTGCGAGCACGTGATCGAGCCGGCCGCGGACCTCGTCGCGAACCTGCTGGACGACGCGCCGGGGCTGACCGTCCTGGCCACCAGCCGGGAGTCGCTGCGGCTTCCCGGCGAGGCGGTGTTCCCGGTGCCCCCGCTCGACCCGGTCGCCGCCGCCCGGCTGTTCGTCGAACGGGCCAGCGCGGCCGCACCCGGGTTCGTCCCGCCCGCCGGAACCACCGGGAGCGCCGGGATCGCCGGGCGTACGGAGGGGGCCGTTACCGCGCCGCAGGACGGAGAGCAGGACGGCGACGGGACCCGGGCCGCCGTGGCCGAGATCTGCCACCGTCTGGACGGCATCCCGCTCGCCCTGGAACTCGCGGCCACCCGGGTCCGGGCCATGGGTGTGCGGGAGCTGGCGGCCCGGATCGGCGACCGGTTCCGGATTCTCGGTTCCGGGCAGCGCGGGCTCCCGGCCCGGCAGCAGACCCTGCGCGCGGTGATCGACTGGAGCTGGGACCTCCTCACCCCGCCCGAGCGGACCGTGCTGCAACGGCTGGCCCTTCCCGTGGGCGGGTGCTCCCTGCCGGCGGCCGAGGCGGTGTGCGCGGCGTCCGGCATCGACCGCGACGACGTCCTCGACCTGGTCGGCCGACTGGTCGACCGCTCGCTCGTCGAGGCGGTGCACACCGGCGGCGGCCCGCGCTACGACCTGCTCGAATCCGTCGCCGCCTACGCCCGCGACCGGCTCCACGAGGCGGGCGAGTTCGCGGACACCGCCGCTCGCCACGCCGGGTACTTCCAGGAGCTGGCCGTTCAGGCCGGGGCGGGGTTGCGCGGACCGGGACAGCGGCTCCAACTCGTGCGGCTGGACGCGGAGTCCGCCAACACCCGGGCCGCTCTCGACCACCTGCTGCGGGTCGGCGACCGGGACGGCGCCGCCCGCACCGCCGTCGCACTGTGCCCGTGGTGGCTGCTGCGCGGCCGCCTCCACGAGGCCCGGCGTGCGCTCGCCGCCGTCCTGGAGGCCTCGGCCGCTCCCGCCGCCGTCCTGGAGGCCCCGGCCGCTCCCGCCGCCCCGGCGACGCCCGCCGCTCCCGCTCCGCCTGCTGTCCCCGCCGCGACCCTCGCCGAACTCCGGCTCCTGCACAGCGCGTTCGCCATGCTCACCGGCGACCGTCCGCCCGATCGGGACTGCCCCGAGGCGGACATCGGCGACCCGGTGCGACGCGGCCGGGCGCTCTGGCTGTTCGCCTACGGCCTGCACCACGCGGGTGACCCGGTCGCGGCGGAAGCGACCGGCACCCGCGCCCTGGAGCACTGCGCCGCCGGCGGCGACCGCTGGGGCACCGCCGCCGTGCGCGCCCTGCTGGCTCGCACCGCACTGGCCGTCGGGGACCTCGGGGCGGCCCGTCGTCACGGCCGTTCCGCCGCCGGAGAGTTCCGTGAACTCGGCGACGCCTGGGGAGAGTTGCAGACCGTTCCACCGCTCGCCGCACTCGCGGAGATCGAGGGCGACTACGCCGGCGCCGAGGCCCGCCACACCGTCGGGCTGCGGCTCGCGGAGGAACTCGGCCTGGCCGTGGAAGCCTCCGACTGTCTCGCCGGCCTGGGCCGCCTCGCACTCCTCGCGGGTGACTGGGAACGGGCCCGGCTGCTCCACGAGCGGGCCCGCCGTGCGGCGGCCGAGCAGGGGCACGTCTTCGGCGAGGTCTTCGCGATCATGGGACTCGCACTCGGCGCGCGCCGCGCCGGCGACCTCGACGACGCGGAGCGCCACCTCGGGGCGATGCGGGACGACTACCCGTCGTCGACCGCGGGACGGCACCTGATCGAGGTGGAGCTCGGTTTCGTCGCCGAACTGCGCGGCCTGCCCGCCGAGGCCGCGGCCCACCAGGCGCGCGGTCTGGCGCACGCCCGGCAGTCGGCCGAGCCGCGCGCTCTCGCCCTCTCCCTGGAGGGCACCGCCGGCGCGGCCGCGGCCGCCGGCGGCACCGAGGGGTTCGCCCGGGCGGCGCTGCTCCTCGGTGCCGCCGACGCCGCCCGCCGCAGCGCCGGCGGCCCGCTTCCGTCCGGTGAGCGCGCGGACGTGGACCGGATCACTTCGGCGGTCCGCGCAGCCCTCGGCGCGGAAGGCTTCGCCGCCGCATTCGAGGAGGGCGCGGCGCTCTCCCTCGAGGCTGCCGTCCGCACCGCCGCCGGGGCCTGAGCGGCCGAACCCGCCCGCGCCGGACCGGGGGCCGCTCGGGCCCCGGTTCCGGCCGCCCGGTTCCGGCCACCGGGCCGCGTCCGGTTCCGATGGGGCGTCAGACGTGTCCGGTGGCCGGTCGTTCGGGTGGGAGACCGCTCCTCCCGTGCGTCGTCGTGCTCGCGGCATGTTCCTGACGATCACAACCCTGGACCCCGCCGGAGGCGGGCCAGTACGGTGGGCGCGCCGCTGGGAGCCCGCCCCCGAACGGCTCCGGGCCGAGCCTCCGTGGGCTGCTCGACCGTGTGCGCACAGCTGCGTCGAGAGCCGACCGGCGCTCGACGTTCGATCGCACCGGGACGCTCGGCGGGGCCCGTTGTGGTGTCATGGCAGGTTCACGAGGGGGGATCGACAATGGCGTCGGCCGGCACGTTCGGGACGGGCCTGGTTCATCGGGCGTTCGAGGAGACGGCGGTACGGGTTCCGGACGAGATCGCCGTACTGGTGGGGACGGTCGGGATCACGTACGCGGAACTCGACCGGCGGGCCGGGGCGGTGGCCCGCGAGCTGCGTCGGCTGGGGGTCGGGCGGGGTGCTTCGGTGGGCGTGTGCCTGGAGCGCGACACATGGCTGGTCCCCGCGCTGCTGGGGATCTGGAAGGCCGGTGCGGCCTACGTGCCGCTGGATCCCGCGTACCCGGCGGACCGGACGGCGTTCGTCGTCGCCGACTCCGGGATGTCGCACCTGGTCTCGTCGGCGGCCGTCCTCCGGCGCTGCGGCGAGGCCCTCCGGGCGACCGGCGTCGACCTGCTGGACGTCGGGACGGTGGTCACGGGCGCCGACGACCCGGCCGGCCCCGGTGCCGCCGACGACGGCGGGCCGACGGACGCCGCCTACGTGATGTACACCTCGGGATCGACCGGACGGCCCAAGGGGGTGGTGGTCGAGCACCGCAACGTGGCGGCCCTGCTGGAGTGGGAGTCGTCCGTGTACTCGGCCGCCGAACTCCGCGGAATGCTGGCCGCGACCTCCGTCTGCTTCGACCCCTCCGTGACACAGCTGTTCCTCCCGCTGCTCCGCGGCGGCACGGTGATCCTGGCCGAGAACCTGCTCGCGCTGTCCGCCCTCCCCGCGCGGGACCGGGTCACGACGGTCTACGGCACGCCGTCCGCGCTGGCCGCGCTGGTACGCGAGCCGCTGCCGCCGGGCGTGCGCACCGTCCGGGCGGGCGGCGAACCGCTCACCCGGGCCCTGGCGGACCGGATCCACGCCAACCCCGGCGTACGGCGGGTCGTCCAGAGCTACGGTCCGACCGAGTGCACCGTGAGCTGTCTGACGTACGAGGTGCCCGCGGTCGGACGCGAGGAGCCGCCGATCGGGTCGGCCTACGCGGGGAGCGGGCTCTCGGTGCGCGACGGCGCCGGGAACCCGCTGGACGACGGCGGGACCGGCGAGCTCTGGGTGTCCGGTCCGCTGGTCGGCCGGGGCTACCTGGGCAGGCCCGGGCTGACGGCCGAACGGTTCGTCACGGACGCCGCCGGGGTGCGGCACTACCGGACCGGCGACCTGGTCCGGCGGATCGACGGGCTGCACCACTTCGCCGGGCGGATCGACGACCAGGTGAAGGTCCGCGGCTTCCGGATCGAGCTGGGCGAGGTCGAGGCGGTGCTCGCGGGGCACCCGGCCGTCCAGCACGCCGTGGCACTGGCACCGGCCGACGAGGACGGCACCCGGATCCTGCTGGCATGCGCGGAGTCGGCCGACCGGACCCTCACCGGGGTGCGGCTCCGCTCCTGGCTGCGGGACCGGCTGCCGGAGCACCTGGTCCCCTCCCGGATCGCCGTCCTCGACCGGCTGCCGGTCGGACCGACCGGCAAGACCGATCGCGCCGCGCTGGCCGCGGTGGAGTTCGGCCGGGCGGTCGACACCGAGTACGCCGCCCCGCGCACCGGCACCGAACGGCGGATCGCGGGGACCGTCGCCGATGTCCTCGGGCTCGCCCCGACGGAGGTCGGTGTGCACGACGACTTCGGGGCGCTCGGCGGGCACTCGCTGGCGGCCGCCCGCCTCTGCGCCGTCCTGGGCCGGGACTTCGGCACGGCCGTGTCGCTGACCGAGTTCCTCGCCGCACCCACGGTCGCCGGACTCGCCGCACTGCTGCGGACCGGGCCGGCCGACCGCCCGGGCAGCGCGCCCGGACCCGCGTTGGTCCGTCACACCGGGCGGGACAGTTACCCGCTGACGGCCGCGCAGCAGGGGATGTGGCTGCTGCGGCAGATCGGTTCCGGCGAGGGCGCCACCACCATCGCCTTCCGGCTGCGCCTGCGCGGACTGCCGGGCACGGCGCGGCTGCGGGCCGCGTTGGACGGGGTGGTCGAGCGGCACGAGGTGCTGCGCAGCGTGGTACTGGCCGACGGTGGACTCGTCGGCGGCCCGACGGCCGGTACTGTGCCCACCGGTGCGGTGTCGGCCGGTGCTGTGTCGGCCGGTGCCGCGGGGGATGCCACCGGCCGGGCGGTCGACGGGGAACCGGTCGCCTCGGTCCGCGCGCCGAGCCCGGTGCCGTTCGAGGAGCACGACCTCAGGGGCCTGCCCGGGCCGGAGCGGGGGAAGCAGGCGGCCGAGCTGACGCGCGCGGCCGCGAGCCACGTGTTCGACCTCGCCGCCGAGACCCCGCTGCTGCGGGCCACGCTGCTGCGGCTCGACGAGGTGGACGCCGAACTGGTCGTCGTGACCGACCACGTGGCGTTCGACGGCTGGTCCATCGGGGTGCTGATGTCGGAGCTGGCCGCCGGCCTGGCGGGCCGGGCCGGCGGTTCGGACCTCGTGCCGCCGTCCGTCCAGGTCGGTGACCTCGCGCTGTACGAGCGCGCGTCGCTCGCCGGGCCGGATCGGGTCGAGGAGCTGCGGGCCTTCTGGGCCCGGGAGCTCGCGGACGCCGTCCCGCCGCACGACCTGCTGCCCGACCCGTCCGCGGGCCCCGGTGGACCGGGCGGCGAACGGCTGGCCCGTCCCCTCGACGCCGGGACGGCGGCCGCGCTGCGCGAACTCGCGGCGGACTGCGGATCCACCCCGTTCGCGACCTTCCTGACCGCGCTCGGTGTGCTGGTCGCCGGCCTCACCGGCCGTTCCGACGTCGTCCTCGGCGCGGCCGTGGCGCACCGGGCGCACCCCGAGCTGGAGGCGGTCGTCGGGCCGCTGGTCGGGATCAGCCCGATCAGGCTGGGGCTGGCGGAGGGAGAGTCCTTCCGGAGTGCCGTCGGCCGTGCCGCCGCCACCACGGCCCGCGTCATGGACCATCCGGGGTTCACGGTGCAGCAGGCCTTCGAAGCGGCCGGCGTCGAGCACCCCCGGGGAACGATGGGCACCCCGGTCGTGCTCTCGTTCCAGCCGGCCGGCCTTCCGGTGGCGGTGGAGCACGACGGAGTCCGGCTGGAACTGCTCGGTGAGGCGACCGGTGGCGGCACGCAGGCACCGCTGACCGTGTTCGTCAACGAGACGGTGCTGGGGCTCGAGCTGCGGATCGCGTACGACGCGGAGCGGTTCGGCCAGGCCGACGCGGAGGCGTTCGCCGACCGGCTGCTCCGGATCCTGTGCGCCGCGGCGGCCGATCCGGACCTTCCGCTGGCGGCCCTGGAGCTGGTGAGCGCGGCCGAGCGGGCCGAACTGCTCGCCGCCGGCACCGGAGCCCCGCTGCCGGCCGACCGGCCGGCGACCGTGGTGGCGGCCGTGCTCGAACAGGCCGCCCGGCGGCCTGCCGCGGTGGCCGTCTCCGACGCGGCCGGCGAACTCGGTTACGCGGAACTGGCCGAACGGTCCCGGCGGGTGGCCGAGGCCCTGCTCGCGGGGTCGGCGGCGACGGCAACGGCGAGCACAACGGCGGCGGCGAGCGCGACGGCGGCAACGGTGACCGAAACAACGGCAACGGCGTTCGAGCCCGGGGCGGAACCGGCGGAGTCGTTCACCGTCGGGGTCTGCCTTCCCCGCGACCGCTACCTCCCCGCGGCCCTGCTCGGCGTCCTGCGGGCCGGTGCGGCCTACCTCCCCCTGGAGCCGGACCAGCCCGTCGAACGGCTGCGCGCCCAACTCGCGGACTCCGGGGCGACCGTCGTCGTCGCCGCCGGGGACACCCTTGCGCTCGCCGGTGAACTGGCCGAGGCGGTCGGCGCAGGTCTCCTCGATCTGGGCGTCCCGGGCAGCCCCGGGCCCGTGTGGGTGCACTTTGCAAAGTGCGCTGCGCACTTTGCAAAGTGTTCGGGGACTTTGCAAAGTCCACCCGCGGGGCCGGTGGCACTGCCCGAGGCACGGCCCGGGGCGTTGCCCGAGCCGCCCCCCGAGGGGCTGGCCTATGTGCTGTACACCTCCGGTTCGACCGGCCTGCCCAAGGGGGTGGAGGTCACCCACGCGAACCTGGCGGCCTTCGTGGCCGCGATGCGGATCACGCCGGGGGTCCGGTCCGACGACGTGATGCTGGGGCTCACGTCCCCGGCCTTCGACGTGTTCGGGTTCGAGCTCTGGGTCGCGCTGGCCTGCGGGCTCCGGCTGGCGGTACTGGACCGCGAGGCCGCGGTGGACGGCTACGCCGTCGCACGGTTCGTCGAGCGGTCCGGGGTGACCCTGATGACCGCCACACCGACGACGCTCCGGATGCTGGTCGCCGCCGGATGGTCGGCGCCGGGGGTGCGCGTGGTCAGCATCGGCGAGCCGATGGACCCCGACCTGGCCGACGAACTCATATCCCGGACAGGGGAGTTGTGGAACGCGTACGGGCCCACCGAGAGTACGGTCTACTCGACCGCGGCTCGGGTGGTGACGCCGGTGGGGGAGGCGGTGCCGATCGGCCGCCCGCTGCCCGGGGAGACGGCCTATGTGCTGGACGCCATGGGCCGGTTGGTGCCGCCGGGCGTGACCGGGGAGCTGTGGATCGGTGGTGCGGGCGTTGCCAGGGGCTACCGCAACCGGCCCGACGCGACCGCGGCGGCGTTCGTCACGGATCGGTTCGGCACGGATCGGTTCGTCGCGGGTCGGTTCGTCGCGGAACCGTCCGCCACGGATCCGGTCGCACCCGCCGGGCGGCGCTACCGGACCGGTGACCTGGCCCGCTGGCGACCACGGGGGTCCGCGGGGGAACGCACCCTCGACTTCCGGGGCCGCCGGGACCAGCAGGTGAAGCTGCGCGGCCACCGGATCGAACTCGGCGAGATCGAGACCGCCCTGCGCACCGAACCGGCGGTGGCTGACGCTGTCGTCGTGCTCCGCGGCGCCGGAGCGGACGCCCACCTGGTCGGCTACCTCGCGGTGGGACCGGCCACGAGCGCCGTCAGCACGTCCGAGGTCGAGGAGCGCCTGCACACCCGCCTGCCGGACCACATGGTGCCCCGGCGGTGGGTCGTGCTGGACGCCCTGCCCCTGACGGCCTCGGGCAAGGTGAACCGGGGCGCCCTCCCCGCGCCCGCCCGCGGATCCGGCCACGACTCGGCCGGTGACTCCGCCGACGACTCCGCGCGCGACCGGATCGCCCCGCGGACCGATGCCGAACTGCTGGCGGCCGAGGTGTGGGAGACGGTGCTCGGTGTCGCCGGAGTCGGTGCCCATGACGACTTCTTCGCGCTCGGCGGGCACTCGCTGGCGGCCACCCGGGTCGCGGGCCGGCTGATGGCGGCGCTGGACCTCGCGGTGCCGGTGCGGCTGCTGTTCGAGCACCCGGTCCTGGCCGACTTCGCGGCCGGGCTGGAGGCGCTGCTGCTGGCCGACCTCGTCGCGGCGCCCGGCCCCGCCGATTCGCGAGGCCCCGCCGGTTCGCCCGACCTCGCCGCCCCCGTCACTCCCGTCACCCCCGCTTCCCGCCCCGCCGGCGGTGCCGCATGACCGAGCTGTCCGCCGACCGGCGGGACCCCCGGCTCGCCGACGCCCTGCGTGCCCGGCTGGCCGCGGCCCGCCGCACCGCCGCCGCCGGCACCCCGGCGATACCCGCCCGGCCGGACGGGGACGCCCCGGCCCCGCTGTCGGCCGCACAGGCACGGCTGTGGTTCCTCACCCAGCTGGATCCGGAGAGCACCGCCTACCAGATCCCGGTCGCGCTGCACCTGCGCGGACCGCTGGACCGCACCGCGCTCCTGGGCGCGGTGCGGGACCTCGCCGAACGGCACCTGGTCCTGCGGAGCCTGATCGTCGAGGCCGACGGCGAACCGGCGACCGTGGCCGTCCCGGCGGACACGGTGCCACTGACCGAGACCGATCTCACCGGGCCGGGCGGGCGGGAGTCGCTCGACCGCCTCCTGCGCGAGGACCTGCGCAGACCGTTCGACCTGGCCGTGGAACCGCCCCTGCGGGCGACCTTGCTCCGACTCGGCACCGAGGAGCACGTGCTGGCGCTGATGGTCCATCACATCGCCTTCGACGCCTGGTCGAGAACGGTGGCGGTGACGGAACTGGCGGCGCTCTACGCGGCCCGGACCGGGTCGGCCGGGCCTCCCGCGCCGCCGTCGGTCCAGTACGCGGACTACGCGCACTGGCTCTCCCGGCGGCCGGAGGAAGGCGACCGCGCCGAGGCCGACCTGAGCTGGTGGGTCCGCGCGCTGTCCGGCCTCGAGCCGGTCCTCGACCTGCCCACCGACCGGCCCCGCCCACCCGTCGCGGACCGGGCGGGCGCGGAGCTGCCGGTGGTCCTGCCTCCCGCCCTGACCGCCAAGGTGCGCGGGCGGGCCGCCGAGGCAGGCTGCACGCCGTTCATGGTGCTGCTCGCGGTCTGGCAGGAGCTGCTGGCCCGGCTGTCGGGCGTCGACGACGTACCGGTCGGTGTGCCCGAGGCGGGGCGACGGCATCCCGACACCGAGCGCACGATCGGCCTCTTCGTCAACACGCTCACCGTGCGGACCGATCTGTCGGGCGGGCCGAGCGGCCGGGAGCTGCTGAAGCGCGTGCGTGACGTGGCGCTGGAGGCCTTCGCCCGCACCGAGGTCCCGTTCGAGCGGATCGTCGACCGGCTGCGCCCGGCCCGCGACCTCTCCACCACGCCGGTCTTCCAGGTCCTTCTCAACGTCATCGACACCCCCTCGGCGGCGCCGCGCTTCCCGGGCCTGGCCGCGAGGGTGTTCGCGCCGCCGGCGACATCGGCCAAGTTCGACCTGAACCTGGCGTTCACGGCCACCACGCCGAGCGGCCGGGGCGACGCCCTGGCCGCACATGACGCCCGCACCGCACATGACGCCCGCACCGCAGGCGAGGCCCGCACCGCAGGAGGGGCCCATGACACGGGCGAGGCCCATGACGCAGGAGAGGCCCACGACACGGGCGACACCTACGAGGGGTCGCTGATCTACCGGACCGACCTCTTCGAGCGGCACACCGCGCGGCGGATCACCGAGTGGTACGCGGCGCTGCTGGACGGCGTGCTGTCCGATCTCGACCGCCCCGTGCGCGAAGTGCCGCTGGAACCGGTGGACGGACCGCTGCTGTCCGGGCCTCGCCGGGAGTTCGACCTCACCCGGCCGCTGCACAGCCTGGTCGAGCGCTGGGCGGCCGAACGGCCCGACGCGACGGCGGTCGTGGGCCCCGACGGTGAACTGACCTACGGGCAGCTGGACCGGCGGGCGAACCGGCTCGCGCGCCGGCTGCTCGCGCACCAGCTGCTCGCGGACCGACTGCCCACGGCCGGGGACGGATCGCCGGAGCCGGCCCCGGTCGCCGTGCTGGCCGACCGACGGACACCACTCGTGGTCGCCCTGCTCGCCGTCCTCAAGGCCGGCGCGATCTACCTGCCGCTCGACCCGGCGTACCCGGACGACCGCCTGGCCGACATCCTGACCACGGCCGGCGCGCGAGTCGTCCTCGCGGAACGGGAGTTCGCCGAGCGCCTCCCGGGGCGCGGCGGCCCGGACCCGGCCGGCACCGCCCCGGAACTGCTCGTGATCGACGATCCGTCCGTACCGGAGGGGGCGGCGGAACCGTCCGACGGAGCACCCGGCGTGCCCGTCGACCCGGCCGCGCCGGCCTATCTGATCTTCACCTCGGGCTCGACCGGCCGCCCCAAGGGCGTCACGGTCGAGCACCGGCAGATCACCCACTATCTGCACGCGGTGTCGGAGCGACTGGCCGACCACGACGTCGCGGGAGGCTCGTTCGCCCTGGTGTCGACCCACGCGGCGGACCTCGGCCTGACCAACCTGTTCGGGGCACTGGCCACCGGTGGCACGGTGCACCTGGTGGACCGTGAGGTGGCGACCGACCCGGAGGCCTACGGGGAGTACCTGGAGACGCACCCCGTCGACGCGGTCAAAATGGTGCCGAGCCACCTGGAACTGCTCGCCGCCCACGGGGACCTCGGCCGGGTGCTGCCGCGCAAGCTGCTCGTCCTCGCGGGCGAGGCCTGCTCGTGGGACCTGGTGGCCAGGGTCCGGACCGCGCGGCCCGAGCTGGCCGTGCAGGTGCACTACGGCCCCACCGAGACCACCGTGTCGGTGCTCGGCTGCGCCGTGGAGGAGACGCCGCCGGAGCGGCGTTCGGGGACGGTGCCGATCGGCCGGCCGCTGGCCGGCGTGGACTGCTGGGTGGTCGACCCCGACGGCAGGCCGCTCCCGGCCGGGGTGCCCGGCGAGCTGTGGATCGGCGGGCCGAGCGTGGCGCGCGGCTACTTCGGCCGCCCCGATCTGACCGACGAGCGTTTCGTCCCCGACCCGGTGACCGGCGGAGCACGGTGCTACCGCTCCGGGGACCGGGTCCGGCTCACCGGGGCCGGACTGTTCGAGTTCCTCGGGCGGGTCGACGACCAGGTCAAGATCCGCGGCTTCCGGGTGGAGCCGGGCGAGGTGGCCACGGCACTGCGGGAGCTGCCGGAGCTCGCCGAGGCGGTGGTGCTGCCGGTGGGCGAGGCCCACGCCGGACGGCTCGCCGCCTGGGTCACTCCCGCGGTTCCCGGGGCCGCCGTGGACGTGGCCCGAGTGCGGACGGCCCTGCGCGGGCGGCTGCCCGACTACATGGTGCCCTCGGCGGTCGTCGTGCTCCCCGCGCTGCCGCTCAACCCCAACGGGAAGGTGGACCGGTCGGCCCTGCCCGCACCGGAGCAGACGCCGGGCACCGCGCGCATCGCCCCGAGCACGCCCACCGAGCTGCGCGTCGCCCGGGCCTGGGCACTGGTCCTCGGACCGGGCCCGGCCGACGGCACCGGCACCGCCACGGGCACCGGCACCGGCACCGGCACCGATGCCGGCACCGGTCCCGATGTGGGCATCGGGATCGACGACGACTTCTTCGCCCTCGGCGGCGACTCCTTCCGGGCGGTGCGCGCGGTCCGGGCCATCGATCCGACGCTCCGGGTGATCGACCTGTTCACCCGGCCGACCGTCCGTGAGCTGGCTGCGTTCCTCGACGCGACCGAGGCGGGCGGGGCCGACGGCGAGCGCCGCCTGCTGCACCGCCTGGCGGGTCCGCCGCCCGGCCGGACGCCGACCGTCACCGTGGTCTGCCTCCCCTACGGCGGAGGTTCGGCGGCCGCCTACGGCCCGCTCGCCGCGGAACTGGCGACGGCGATGCCCGGTGCGGCCGTGCTGGCGGTGGAACTGCCGGGACACGATCCGGCCCGCCCGGACGAGCCGCTGCTCCCGCTGGCCGAGCTGGTCGACCGGGTCGTCGCCGAACTGGCCGAGCGGGCCGGGCCGGCCGGACCGGCTCCTGGAACCGGCCCCGGCCCGGTGGTGGTGTACGGCCACTGCGTCGGCTCGGCCGCGGCCACCGAACTCGCGCTGCGCCTGGAGGCCGGGGGCGTCCCGGTGACCGGCCTGCTGGTCGGCGGCAGCTTCCCCGGCGCGCGGCTGCCGGGCCGGCTCTCGACCTGGCTGCGTGCCAGGTTCCCGGCCACCCGCTGGACGTCGGACCGGGCCTACCGGGACTTCCTGCGCACCCTCGGCGGCATCGACGACGACGGCGCGGGGACCGGCGACGGCGACGGGACCGGCAGCGGCGCGGGGACCGGCAACGGCACCGGCGAGGCGGCCGACGCGGCACAGCGGACCATGCTCCGGGCGCTGCGCCACGACGTGGACCAGGCACAGGGCTGGTTCACCGGCGAACTGACCCGGCCGGACGCCCGTCGGCTGCGGGCCCCGGTGCTCTGCCTGATCGGTGAACGCGACCGGTCCACGGAGCTCTACCAGGAGCGGTTCGCGGAGTGGGGAGCGTTCGCCGACCGGGTGGAGCTGGTGACCCTCCCCCGAGCGGGCCACTACTTCCTCAAGCACCAGGCCGCTCAGCTCGCCGCGCTGGTCGGCGACCGGCTCGGTGCCTGGGCCGACGGCCTGCTGCCGGAGCCGGTCGCGGACGTCACGGTCGTCGGCGGGAGGGCACGGCGCGACCTCAGGGACTTCTACCTCGTCGCCGCGGGACAGACGGTCTCCCTGATCGGCAGCGCGCTGACCTCGTTCGCCCTCGGCGTCTGGGCCTACCAGCGCAGCGGGCGGGTCCTCGACTACGCGTTGATCAGCATGCTCGCCATGCTGCCGGCGATCGTCGCGGGGCCGCTGGGCGGCGCGGTGGCGGACCGGATCGACCGGCGCCGGGTGATGCTCGCCTGCGACGCCGTCTCCGCGGCCGCCACGGTGTCCCTGGTGGTCGCACTGTGGAGCGGCAGCCTGGGGCTCTCCCAGGTCGGTCTGATCGTGGGCGTCATGTCGCTGGTGACCGCGTTCCGGCGGCCGGCCTATCTGGCGGCCGTCGCCCAGCTGGTGCCCAAGCCGTACCTGGTGCAGGCCAACGGGCTGGCCAACCTCGGTGCCGGTCTGGGGACGCTGATCGCCCCGCTGGCCGGTGGCGCGCTGATCGGACTGGTCGGCCTGCCCTGGGTGGTGGCCGTCGACGTGGCGTCGTTCCTGGTCGGCCTGGCCGCGCTGCTGCGGGTGCGCTTCCCGGACCGGCTGTTCCGTCGGCAGGAGGAGTCCTTCGCCCGGACCGTCGTGGGCGGCTGGCGGTTCCTGGCCCGGCGCCGTCCGCTGCTGGTCATGATCGGGTTCTTCATGGTGGAGAACTACCTGGGCACGCTCGCGGTGACGCTGACGGTCCCGAGCGTGCTCTCCTTCAGCGGCACCACCGCGGTGGGCGTGGTCACCGCGGTCGGCGGCGCGGGTGCCGTGGCGGGCAGCCTGGTGGTGGCGCTCTGGGGCGGCACCGCGCGGCGGGCGACCGGCATGGTGGGGTTCGTGGGCGGCGTCGGGCTGGGCGTCGTCCTGGTCGGCCTGCGGCCGTCGGTGACCCTGGCGGCCGTGGGCGCACTCGTCTGGTGGGCGTCGATGAGCGTTCTCAACGCGCACTGGCTGGCGATCATCCAGCTCAAGGTCGGCCCGGACCTCCAGGGCCGGGTGCTCGCCACCAACCAGATGCTCGCCGTCGCCATGACCCCGCTGGCCTTCCTGTCCGCTCCGCCCCTCGCGGAGAGCTTCTCCGGGCTGCTGGACCGGGGAGGGGCACTGGCGGGCAGCGTGGGCCGGGTCCTCGGGACCGGGCCCGGCCGCGGCACCGGCCTGCTCCTCGTCACCTGCGGGGCGCTGCTGATCGTCTGGGCCCTCCTGGGACTGTCCTACCGCCCCCTGCGGTACATGGAGGACGAGCTGCCGGACGCCGTGGCCGGCGCGGAGATCGCCGAGGACCTCGACAGCCTCCAGGCCGCGGCCGACCGTGCCCTGGCCAAGGCGCCGGCTGTGAAATGACTGTCCGTCACCACCCATCGGCGGAGGGTCTGTCGACCAGTTCGGACCGGCTGTCACATTTCTCCGGTCTTGCCCCGCTTGAGTGCTGACCGACGATCAAGCACGCTCGGGTTGAGGGACCTTGGCCTGGTTGTGCGGCTCGTATACGTCTAGAGTGCCGATCGCGCGCCGAACGGAAGCCCGGGTTCCGGCCCGGCCCTTCGGCACGCCCACTTCCGGAAAGCAAGGAGCATGGCATGAAAGCGCACGTCAGCTCGATCCTCCTCGGCGTCCAGGACCTGGACCGCGCCAAGCGGTTCTACACCGAGGGCCTCGGCTGGAAGATCAAGAACGACTTCGGTGTCTCGGTGTTCTTCGAGTCGGACGGCGCCTCGCCGGTCGGCTTCTACGACCGCAAGGGTCTGGCCGACCAGGTGGGCACGGACGCCGGGGGCAGTGGCTTCAGCGGTGTGGTCCTGACCTACGTCGTCCGCAGCGAGGCGCGGGTGGACGAGATCATCGCGGAGGCGGCGGAGGCCGGCGCGACGATACTCAAGCCCGCCGGCGCCCTGCCGTGGGGCGGGTACGGCGGCAGCTTCGCCGACCTGGACGGCTACATCTGGAGCCTCGGCTACAGCGCCCCGGGCGCCGACCAGCCGTACGCGGAGTAGTCGCGATCGTCCGCTCGGACGGTTGCTGCCCGGGGCGGCGAGGCCCGCGCCGCGCCGCCCCGCGCCCGGCAGCCGCCCCGCGCCCCGTGGCCGCCCCGCAGCCCGGGGTGCGGCGGCCGCGGTGGCGCGGTGGCCGCGCCCGCCGCACGCCGGCCCGGCCGGGGCCCGGCCACCTGCGCGTACCAAGCCGGCTGGCGGTCGCGGGCCGCCCGGCCGAGGCTGATGGGGTGCAGGATCGGGCCGGTGGCGGTCCGACCGTGAGGCTGAGGCGGATCTCCCATGCAGCGTTTCCTCCAGGTGCGGGAGCGGGCGTCCGGCGGCGGGCCGAACCGCCGGGCCGGCCTCGCCGCGATCGCGCTCGCCGGTTCGGTGCTGGTCGCCGCCGGGTGCTCCTCGTCGTCGTCCACCGCCCCCTCGACCGCGTCCTCGCGCCCGTTCTCCCCGGACGCCGGCTCCTTCTCCGGAGAACTGCCCTCCTCGGTGGCCTCCGCCAAGTCCTCGCTGCTGGAATCGGCCTCGGCGGCCGCGTCCGCGGCGTCCGCCGCGGCCTCCCAGGCCGAGGCCTCGCGGTCGGCGGCGGCCGCCTCGTTCGAAGCGTCCGTCTCGGCACAGCTGGCCGCCGGCCGGGCCGAGGCGCAGTCGGTGCTGTCCGGGACGGCGGGTGCCGGCAACGCCCTGTCGGACATCACGCTGACCGGTCTGCCCAAGGCGCAGACCGCGGGCCTCAACGCCGCGCTGGTGACGGTGGTGAACAGTACGTCCTCGAAGGCCTCCTACGCGATCAAGGTGGAGTTCCTGGACGGCGACCAGGTGGTGGACACCACGATCCTGGGGATCAAGGACGTCGCCCCGGGCGCGACGGCCACGGCCACGGCCTTCAGCTCGCTCGACCGTGACAAGGCACTGGTGCCCAGGGTCGCCCAGGCCCAGCGGTACTGAGCGCGCGGCGACGACCCGGCCCGCGGCGGTCGCGGTCAGGCGGCGCCGGTCACGCCCGGGGCGATGTAGCGCCGGTGGAGCGGACGGAAGTCCATCTCCGGTTCGCCGGTGATGCCCGCCTCGGCGACCGCGGCCGCGAGCCGTTCGGCGAAGAACCGCTCGAAGGCGGCGCGTGACGTCCACACGTCGACCACGCGCAGCGCGTCCGGCTCGAACCAGGCCACGTGCATCAGGGCGCCCTCCGGGGCGCGCTCCTCCCAGCCCACCGCCACCCGGGTGGCGTCGTACTGCTCGGGTGTGACCCCGGTCCACCGCATCGACAGGACCTCGGCCATGGCGAACACCCGCTCTCGTCGCGCGCGCCCCCGGCGACCCGGAGGCGCCTCGTCTCCAGGAGACCGCAGAACACCGCCGACCGCACCCTGCCGCCCGGACTCGCGAGTCCGGCCCGGTGATTCCGGCCCCGTCACCCGTTCGGATGAACGCCGGGGCGGGGGGCAAGCCGGGCCGTCGACGAGGCCGAAGGCCCCACGTACGAGCCCGCGAGCGGCGGGCTCCCGGCCGGGACAGGAGCACGATGTCTCCAGAGCACATCGACACCCGGCTGCTGGTGGAACTCACCGAGCAGTCGCAGGACCTCAACAGCGACGCCTCGCGGATCACGCGGAGCGCGCTGGCCGACTTCGGGCAGGCGGTCGAGCCGGTCCGGCGCAGGTGGTGGGAGCGCGGCGGGACGCTCGCCGCCGCGGTCGGGACGGTCGCGCTCCTCGGCGGGCGCAGGGCTTTCGCCGCCGGCCCCTCGCCGTCGGGGTCCATGGCCGACGACATCATGGCGCTGCAGACCGCCGCCTCGATCGAGAACCTGGCGGTGAGCGTCTACCGGACCGCCGCCGGACTGCCGTTCGTCAAGGACGGCAACAGGACGGTGGCCGCGTTCATCGCGAAGACCACCCAGCAGCACGAGGCGCACGCCCAGGCGTTCAACGCCGCCGCCACCCAGGCGGGCGGCCAGGCCCAGAACGGCCCGGACCCCAAGTACAAGGCCGTGGTGGACCAGGCTCTGCCGGGCATCAAGGGCCCGGCGGACGTGGTGAAGCTGGCCATCACTCTGGAGGACGTGGCGGCGCAGACCTACACCAAGAACGTGTCCCAGGTGAGCAACGCCGACCTGCGCAAGCTCTTCGCCTCGGTGGCCCCGGTGGAGGCCCAGCACCGGGCCACCCTGCTGGCTGTGCAGGCGCTGCTGGCGGGCAACGCCGCCGACCTGGTCACCATCCCGGTGGACCCGTCCAAGCTGCCCGCGGCGGCCGGCAGCGTCGGCTTCCCCGACGCCTTTTACCACACCGACAACGCTTCCCCGATCAGCGAAGGGGCCGTGAAGTGACGACCACCGAGGGCGGCTGGGCACTCCCCATCAGCGAGGGCGAACTCGCGGGCCTGACCCGCGAGATGCACGAGGCGCACCAGGAGACGCTGCCGGCCATGCGGGCCGGGGCCCTGGACCTGGCGGAGGAGGTCCGGGCGCGCGCGGCCGGCGGCCCGCGCGACCCGGGCCGGCGCCGGTTCCTGCTCGGCGCCGGTGGCGCGGCCGCCGCGCTGACCCTGGCCGCCTGCTCCAGCAGCGGGTCCGGCAGCTCGCCGGCGGCGGCCCCGAGCTCGCCGTCCGGCTCGGCACCCGGCTCGCCGTCCGGCCCGCCCTCCGGGCAGTACACCGGTGACCTCAAGGTCGTCGCGCTGGCCACCGCGCTGGAGAACCAGGCCGTGGGGGCCTACCAGGCCGCCCTGGACGCCGCGAAGGCGGGTCGGCTCGGTACCGTCCCCCCGGCGGTCGCGAGCTTCATCACCACCGCGATGGGCCAGCACGCCGACCACGCCAAGGTCTGGAACTCCGTCCTGACCGGTGCCGGGAAGCCCGCCATCACCGATGTGCCGCTGTCCAACCAGCCGGCCACCCTCCAGGCCCTGGGCGCGGCCACCGACGTCGCCACCGTCGCGAAGCTCGCCCTGTCGCTGGAGGACCAGGCCGCCCAGACCTACCTGTTCGCGACCTACAACGTCACCAGCCCCGGCGGGATCGCCACCGCCGCCACCATCGCTCCCGTCGAGGCGATGCACGCCGCGATCCTGAACTACGTGCTGGGGCAGTACCCCGTCCCCGACGACTTCCTGCCCGTCGACCGGGCCGCCGGTCCCGGCCTGCTCACCGTCTGAGCGGAGCGGCCCGAAGACCGGTGCGGGCCCGGGCGCGGGATGTCGAGTCCCTCGCGCCCGGGCCCGCACCTCCGCCCGCCCCCGCCCCCGCCCCCGGCCGTGGCGGGGCGCGGCGGGCAGCGACGGGTCTCGCGGGACCGCGACGCCCCGCGAGGGACCGCCACGACCCGCCAGGGACCGGGCGGGCGACGGGTCTCAGCCGAGGTCGCCGGCCGCCACGTCGACGCCCGCCGCGTCGCGGCCCGCGACCAGGTGGGCGGTGCCGTCGGCCAGGCGGTAGGACAGCCCGACCACGGCGGTGGTGCCCGCGGCGACCGCCTCGGAGAGGGAGCGGGAACGCTCCAGCAGCAGGTCGACGGTGTGCCGGACGTGCTCCGCGATGAAGTCCGCGTCCTCGGTGTGCCCGGCGGCGTTGGCGGCCAGCACGCTCGGGGTCACCCGTTCGACGACGTCCCGCACGTAGCCGGGCGCCGTGGTGCCGGCCGCCACGGCGGCCCGGGTGGCGGCGACGGCCCCGCAGGAGTCGTGGCCCAGCACCACCACCAGGGGGGCGCCGAGCACGCTGACGCCGTACTCGATGCTGCCGAGCACCTCCGGCCCCGTGACGTGGCCCGCGGTGCGCACCACGAACATGTCACCGAGCCCCTGGTCGAAGATGATCTCGGCGGCGAGGCGGGAGTCGGAGCAGCCGAACAGCACCGCGAACGGTGCCTGGGCGGGCGCGGTCTCGGTCCGCCGGGCGGCGTCCTGGTTCGGGTGCTCGGGTATCCCGGTGACGAACCGGTGGTTCCCGGCCAGCAGCGTCTCGAGGGCTTCCCGGGGCGTCAGGGACTGTGTGTCGGTCATGGCCGCAGACTATGACGTCCCCGTCCGCGCGTCGTGGGCGGTACCGCCCACCGGGTCGTGGACGGCGGTGGAGGGACGGGCCGACGGCGAACGAGGACCGGCCGCCGGC
Source organism: Streptomyces sp. TLI_053 (assembly GCF_900105395.1). NCBI lineage: Bacteria > Bacillati > Actinomycetota > Actinomycetes > Kitasatosporales > Streptomycetaceae > Streptomyces > Streptomyces sp. TLI_053. The sequence continues at coordinate 1,037,457 of NZ_LT629775.1, read as the reverse complement.
GGACCTCGCCGCCGCGCCCCGCCGGCGTAAACCGGCCGGTCAGGCCAGCGGCAGCAGCATCAGGGGCGCGCCGGTGGGACGGGCCGAGCCGCCGTAGGGCTCCTCGGTCACCCCGACCCCGACGGCGCCGCCGACGCGGCCGGTGAGCAGCAGCTGCCCGTCGCCCGCGGGCAGCAGGCCGGCCGGACGCATCGTGCCGCCGTCGCTGAACCAGAGCTGGTAGGTCCGCCCCGGCGGCAGCACGGGCAGGCCGGTGACGAGGAACGCCGCCTGCTCCCGACCGGCCGACCACACCACCGTGCCGACGGCCGGGCCGGAGACCGCGGTGGAGGTGCGCGCGTCCGGGGCGGTCAGGAGGCCGTTGACGGCCGCCTGCTGCTCCCCCCGGACGCGCGCCCGCGCCTCGGCCCGGTCGGCCCGGCCGTGCTGCTGCACGGCGAGGGCGCCGAGCGCCGCCGCCAGGGCCAGGCACGCGGCCACCGCGGTGCGGGAGAGGCGTGGCCCCGGTCGCGACGCGCGCCGGAGCCGGGCGGCGGGCGCGGTCCGCGGCGGGAGCTGGCGGATCTCCCCGAGGCCGGCCAGCACCCGTGCCTTGAGCGCGGGAGGCGGCTCCACCGACTCGGCGGCCCCGAGCCGGGCCGCCGTCACCTCGAACTCGGCGACCTCCAGCGCACAGGCCGGGCACCGGGCGAGGTGCCGCTCGAACGCGGCCCGCTCCTCCTCGGGCAGGGCGTGCACGGCGTACGCGCCGGTGAGGGCGTGCAGGTCGGGTGCCGCGTTCATGAACCGACCCCCAGGCAGTCGCGCAGGCGGATCAGACCGTCCCGCATCCGGGTCTTGACGGTGCCGAGCGGGGCGCCCAGCATCTCGGCGACCTCGGGGTAGGTGTACCCCCGGTAGTACGCCAGGGTGACCGATTCGCGCTGGAGCCGGGTCAGCGAATCCAGGCACCCGCGGACCTGCTCGCGCTCCAGCCGGCCCTCGACCTGCTCGGCGACCTCGTCGAACGCGGGTGTGTGCGAGCGGGCGGCCACCTTCTGCTCCCGGTCGGCGGCCGCCTGCGCCGTCCGCACCCGGTCCACCGCCCGCCGGTGGGCCATCGTCAGCACCCACGCCATCACCTCGCCGCGTTGCGGTTCGTACCTGGCGGCGGTGCGCCACAGCTCGAACATCACCTCCTGGGCGACCTCCTCCGACTGCGCCGGATCCCTCAGCACCCGCCGGACCAGACCCAGCATCGGTGCGGCCACCGCGTCGTACAGCCGGGAGAAGGCCTCCTGGTCGCCGAGCGCCGTCCTGGCGACCAGTTCCTTCAGGTCCGGGCCCCGGTACCGAGGGCCCGAGAGGTACACGACGGCGTTCACCGGCCCGTCCCCCCGCGACCGGCGGCACCCCTGGCCGCGATCGACTGCCGGGGCCTGCCGCCGGGTCGGCAGCTGCGCATGAAGACCTCCTGGGTCCAGTGGGAAAGCACTCCGTCGTCATTCGCGGCTGCCGGGCGGGCGGATTGCTCCGGAAACCGGAAGCCGAACCCGAACCTGCAGTCCGGAACGCGGGGAGCCGTCTCGCACAGTGGCCGGGTACTCGTCCCCGGTCGCGGCCTCGGTTAGAGTCCCTGGCATGACCCTGCTCGTGAGCCGTCGCCATGTCGACCATGGTCGTGCCACCACCACGAGCTGTCGCCACGTCGCCTGACGCGGCCCGTACTTCGCCGACGCCTCGGCCGCCGCACGAGACCGGCCGCCCCGGAACCCGAGCCGATCGGCCCCGTTCCTGTCCGCACGCACGCACAAACCTGCACCCCCGCGCACGTACCTGAGTACGCGTGCGGTGCGTCCGCGTGCCGCGCACGAGCGGGACGGCACGGCCACGGTTCCCCCTTTCCCCCTCGACCCCAGGAACGGGATTCCTCCATGTGCCCGCGCACCCGACGCGCCGTCCGTACCGCACTGACCCTCGCCGCCGCGGCTGTGCTCTGCACGCCCACCACCGCCGCCCAGGGAGCCGGCGGCACCTTCGGGCCGCTGCCGCCGTCGAACCCCGCCACCGCCGCGAACGGCACCGCGACGATGCACGGCGACAGCGCTTCCAGCGACACCACGCCCTACCCAGGGCCCGGCAGCGGCGCCGTCGACTGGAGCCGCACGGCGCTCGCCTCGGCCTGCCCGACTGTGGTGATCGGCAGCGACCGACGCCCGGTGGTCCTCTGCACCACGATCTTCGGGCAGACCCCGACCGTGCACCTGCTCGACCCCGGGAGCGGCGCCGACCTCGCCTCCCTGGCACTGCCCAAGGGCAGCCTGTTCGGCGGGGTCTACGCCTACCTCGACCACGCGGACGCCCTGGTCCTCGTGGACGGCGGCAACGACCTGCTGCGGATAGGCCATCACCCCACCGCCGACGGATGGGAGCTGACGGTGGACGAGCGGACCCCGCTCGGGGCGGCCGTCCCGGCCGGGGACAACATCGTCGGTCTCAGCCCCGGCTGGGACGGCCGGGTGTGGTTCGCCACCGGCGGCGGAACCGTCGGCACGGTCGACACCACCACCGGCGCGGTCCGGACCCTCAGCACCGGTGAGGGCGTGCAGAACAGCATCTCCACCGTCCCCGGCCACACCGCCGTCGCCACCGACCACGCGCTCTACCTGCTGACCGAGTCCGCCGACGGCACCCCGACCGTCGAGTGGCGCGCCCCCTACGACCGGGGCCCCGGCCGCAAGCCCGGCCAGCTGAGCTGGGGGACGGGCGCGACGCCCAGCTTCTTCGGCCCCGGGACCGGCACCGAGTACGTCACCGTCACCGACAATGCCGCGCCGCACGAGAACCTGCTCGTCTACCGGGTCGCCGGCGGCCCGACTCCGGTCTGCAGCACGCCCGTGCTCACCCAGTTCCCCGCGAGCGGGACCGAGGACGCCGTCATCGCCTCCGGCCGCAGCGTCTTCGTCACCAACACCTACGGCTACCCGTACCCCGCCCTCCCGGCCGGGGCGCCCGCCAGTTTTCCGGCCTCGGCCGGGTTCGACGGCGGAATGACCCGCGTCGACCTCGATGCCGACGGCAACGGCTGCCACCCGGTGTGGAACAGCAAGGTCAAGTCGGCCGCGCTGCCGCGGCTCTCACTGGGCGACGGGAAGATCTACACCTTCACGGTCAGCGGCCCGACCGGCACGGTGGGGGCGCAGACCTTCGCCTCCTACTCCTACGCCACCGTCGATCCCGGGACCGGCGCCCAGCTCTCCAGCTCCTGGATCGGTCTCGGGCTGCTCTACAACCCGCTGCAGATGACCGGCACCACCGGACCGGACGGAACGCTCTACCAGGGTACCGAGACCGGCGTGATCAGGGTGACCCGCCGCTGACGCGACCGGGACGACCGACGCGACCGGGACGACCGACGCCACTGACGTGACGCGACTCGACGCGACTCGACTCGACTCGACGCGACGGCTGCGGCACGGCGGAGGCCGGCGGGCCCGTCCCTCCTCCGGGACGGGTCCGTCGGCCTCGGTCCGTGAGGGCTACGCCTGCTTCGGAACCCTCACCCCGGCCGCCCGTGTCGTCCGGCTCCGTACCGGAACGACCGGTCGGCCGACCGCCGTCGCCCGGCGCGGGTCCCCCGGGCCCGGCGCCGGCGCCGGCCCGCTCGGGGTCGGGCCGGTCGGGGTCGGTCCGGTGCGTCCGGCGTCGGGCGTGCCGGGGGACTTCGCATGCTTGGCCGCATCGACGGAACCCGGTCCGTGGATGGTGAGTTCGAAGTCCTGGTGCGCCTTGGCGTCCGGCGCGAACGGCAGGCGGATCCGCCCGTCCGCGACCAGCCGGCGCACCTCGGCCCGGCTCAGGCCGAGGCCGAGCTGGAGCAGCCGCTCCACCCGGACCGGTGCGGGCAGTTGGAAGCGCACCCGCACCGGGAGCGGGTTCGGGTCGTCCAGCGCGTACAGCGGCATGCGGGTCTCCAGCCGCCACGTCCCGGTCCAGTCGAGCCGGTACCGGTTCTTCGCCGCGAGCGACGCGCTGGTCATCAACTCCCGCACCACCGAAGGGTCGTTGATCTCGTACGCCACCAGCCGGTCCGGCTCCAGCGACGAGACGTGGGCACGCTCGTGGACGGGCACCTTCGAGGTCCGGTCGCACGTGGCGCAGCTCAGCAGCAGCCACACGTCGAGCATCTTGCCGCTCGCGTTGACGCGGATCTTCCCCGAGGCGCGGTGCCGCGTGCCGGGGCAGTCCGGACAGGGCCGGACGACTGCGGGCAGGGCGGACTGACGCACGGCCCACAGGGCCTTGCGGTCGGTATTCATGAGTGTTGGGTGCTTTCAGGACTCAGCAGGAGGGCGTGCCGAACTCACTCGGCGGCTCCCGCTCTGCGACGGATGCTCACGAGGGGCGCGACCCATCGCCCCGGGGCCGGACCGTCAGGCTCCGAGGTCGATCGCGCGACAGGTACGTACTACGTGGCGGTCAGCAAAAGTCCATGCGGGAGATGATGATCGGGACGGCGGCCGGGGGCAACCGAATTTCCCGTGCCCACCCCACCCCTTAGCACAGTGGGGCCGTCCCGGGGCGGTTGTGCCGGGAATCCCCGGCTCTTCCGCCGAAGCCCGACGGGGCCGTGCGCCGCGCGTCTACAGTCGCCAGCCTGTCGCCACAGGTGGTGGCGCGACGGCTCGGCACAGGGAGGCCCGTCCATGGCCGACGAGTTCCAGCGGCGCAAGCTCCGCAATGTCTTCGCCGCGTTCGACACCGACGGGGACGGCTGCCTCCGGCAGCACGACTTCGTGGCCCTGGCGGAGCGCTGGGGGCGGCTGCCGGCCGTCCGGCGGGACCCGGCGCTGGGTGCGCGGGTCGACGCGCTCATGCTGGGCTGGTGGGACCACCTGCTCACGGTCGCGGACGCCGACCACGACGGCAAGGTCGACATGGAGGAGTTCCTGACCCTCGTCGACCGGCTCCCCGCCCTGCGGGACGTGGTCACCGCGACCGCCGACACCGTCTTCGACGCGGTGGACGAGAACGGCGACGGCCGGATCTCCCGCGCCGAACACGGCCGGCTCGTCGACATCTGGCACGGCCGGACGGTGCCGACCGACGACGTCTTCGACCTGCTGGACCTGGACGGCGACGGCTACCTCAGCCGACCGGAGTTCGCCCTCCTGTGGGAGCAGTTCTGGATCAGCGCCGACCCGTCCGACCCCGGCAACGCGATGTGCGGCCGGATCCCGGAGCAGTGACCGCGGTCGCCGGGCCGAGGTCGCCCGGTCCGGGCCGGGCAGACCGGGGCCCGTGCCGCCCGCGCGGTGCGGGGGCGGCACGGGCCTCAGGGGCGGAGCGTCAGCGCGCTCCGGCGGCCGGGGCCGGACCGACCAGTTCCTTGAGGACGTCCTCCATGGTGACCAGGCCGAGCGGGGTCCCGTCGGCCGTGACCGCCGCCGCGAGGTGGGTGCCGGAGCGGCGCATCGCGGTCAGGACGTCGTCGAGGGGCATCGCCGCCGGGACGCGGGCGATCGGACGGAGCGTGCCGGGCGGGAACGGCCGGTCGCGGGTGCCGTCGTGCTCGAGGGCGTCCTTGATGTGCAGGTAGCCGTCCACCCGCTGGTCCGGGCCGAGCACCGGGAAGCGCGAGAAGCCGGTGCGAGCGGCGAGCTGCTCCAGTTGCGCCGGGGTGGTGCCGGGGCCGGCGAAGACGATCCGCTCGCGCGGCGTGACGACCTCGGAGACGGGCCGGGAGCCCAGCTCCAGGGCGTCGCGCAGCAGCTCGGTGTCCCGGGCGCTGAGCAGTTCCGCGTCCGAGGAGTCCTTGACCATCCGGGCGAGCTCGTCCTCGGTGAACACCGAGGCCACCTCGTCCTTGGGCTCGACCCTGAGCAGGCGCAGGATCCGGTTGGCGAAGCCGTTGATCGAGAAGACGACCGGTCGCACCGCCCGGCAGGTGGCCACCAGCGGCGGCACCAGCAGCAGGGCGGCCCGCTCGGGCGCGGCGAGCGCGAGGTTCTTCGGGATCATCTCGCCGAGCAGCATGTGCAGATAGGTCGCCGTTCCCAGCGCGATGACGAAGGCGACCGGGTGGATCAGGCCCTCCGGCACGCCCAGGCTGTGGAACGGCGGCTCCAGCAGGTGGGCGATCGCCGGTTCGGCGACCATGCCGAGCACCAGCGAGGAGACGGTGATGCCGAGCTGGGCGGTGGCCAGCATGGCAGAGACGTGCTCCAGGCCCCAGATGACGGTGCGGGCCCGGCGGTCACCGGCCTCGGCGAGAGGTTCGACCTGGCTGCGCCGCACCGAGATGAGGGCGAACTCGCCGCCGACGAAGAAGGCATTGGCCACGATGGTGAGCAGGCCGACGATCAGCTGGACCGCGGTCATCGGTTCCCCTCCTCGCGCTCGGAGCGCTTCTCGGAGCGGTGCTCGGGCCGGTGCTCGGGACGGCGCTCGGGACGGCGCTCGGTGCGGTCCTCGTCCGGGGAGTCGGCGGGCTCGGGGGCGGTGATCCGCACCCGCTCGGCGACGTGGTGGGCGACGGCGCCGACCTCCAGGGTCCAGCCGTCGACCTCGACGGTGTCGCCGACCTCCGGGATCCGGCCCAGCCGCTCGGCGATCAGGCCGGCCAGCGTCTCGTACGGGCCCTCGGGCACCGGCATGCCGATCGCCTCGAGCTCGTCGGCGCGGGTGATGCCGTCGGAGTCCCACCGGTGCCGGCCGTCGTCGGCGGTGCCGAGGTCGACCAGGTCGGGGGTTCCGGTGGGGTCGTGCTCGTCGCGGACCTCGCCGACGACCTCCTCGACGATGTCCTCCAGGGTGACGATGCCGGCGGTGCCGCCGTACTCGTCGATGACCACGGCGAGGGTCTCCTCGCCGCGCATCCGGTCCAGGAGGCGGTCGACGGTGAGGCTCTCGGGGACCAGCATCGGTTCGGTCATCAGCGCCGAGACCCCCTGGGTCGCCCGCCGCTCCACGGGCACGCCGAGCGCGTCCTTGATGTGGACGGTGCCGACGACGTGGTCGAGGCTGTCCCGGTAGACCGGGAAGCGGGACAGGCCGGTGGCCCGGGTGAGGTCGGCGACATCGGCCGCGGTGGCGTGCTCCGCCAGGGCCTGGACGTCCACCCGGGGCTTCATGACGTTCTCCGCCGTCAGCTCGCGCAGGTTGAGCGAGCGGATGAACAGCTCGGCGGTGTCGGGCTCCATGACGCCCTCGCGGGCGGAGTGCCGGGCGAGCGCGACCAGTTCCTGCGGGGTGCGGGCGGAGGCGAGGTGCTCCGCCGGCTCCAGGCCGAATCGCCGGACGACGCGGTTGGCGCTGTTGTTCAGGTGGCCGATGAACGGCGCGAAGGCGGCCGAGAACCAGTACTGCGGGGCGGCCACCACCTTGGCGACCGCCAGGGGCCGGGAGATCGCCCAGTTCTTGGGCACGAGTTCGCCGGCGACCATCAGCACGACGGTCGACAGCAGCACGCCGAGGACGAGCGAGCCGGTCTCGGCGGCGGCCTCGGGCAGGCCGACGGCCTCCAGCGGGCCGCGGAGCAGCGCGGCCACCGAGGGCTGCGCGATCATGCCGATCACCAGGCTGGTGATGGTGATGCCCAGTTGGGCACCGGAGAGCTGGAAGGTGAGGCGCCGGACGGCCTTGAGTGCGGTCGCGGCGCCCCGCTCACCGGCTTCGGCAGCCCGCTCGACGGCGGCGCGCTCCACGGTGGTGAGGGAGAACTCCGCGGCGACGAACAGGGCGCAGGCCGCGGTCAGGAGCAGGGCCAGGACCAGCAGGAGCACCTCGGTCACCGGGTCACCCCCGCCCGGGTCGGCGCGTGCGGGGGGCGGGGAACTGCTGGGTGCTGACTGGGAGGTTCGTCCATCGCGGGGACCGCGACTCCTTCGTGCGGGGGATGATCGGTTCTACAGAAGTGTAAAGGAATGGCAAATCAGTGCGGCGTAAGGCCCGGGTCGCCACGCGTTCCCGCGCGCGTGCCGACCCGGGCCGGGCGGTGTCACGCCGCCCGGCGGCGCCGGAAGATCGCCCGCAGGGCGAGCACGATCGCGACGATCAGCCCGATCACGAAGAGCACGATCAGCAGGACGACGACGATCACGGCGATGCCGAGCTTCTTGAAGAAGCCGCCCTTCTTCTTCTCGTCCTTCTTGTCGCCCGCCGCGAGGGCGGTGCCGTGGAAGGCGGCGGGGGCGGCGGGCGCGACGACGGCGACGCCGGCGGCCGGCCCGGCCGGGGCGACCGCCGCCCCGGCCCGGGCGACGGCGGGGGAGACCGGGGCGGCCAGGGCCGCGGCGGGCGCGCCCAGCACCAGCCCGGCGGCGACGAGGGCGGGGGCGACCTTCGCGAATATGCGCGACTTCACTGCTTCTCCTGTCGTTCGGTGCTCGGCGTGACGTGACCGGACCGGGTCCTCCGTCAGCCGACTTCTACAGCACTGTAGATGATCTCCCTGAACGAGTACCGCGACGGGTCGGCAGGCCGGCGGGCCGATGGCGGCGGGTCGGCCGTCGGCTGCCCGGTTCTCCGCGAAACGCCCCGTTCACCGTACGTTGACGCACCGTTGGTGATATCGATTGTCGGAGGACGGACAAGAAAAGTGCCGAAGCGGCACGAACGACCAGAAGGGAGCGACCTCGTGACGACGACCCAGCACCCGCGCGGCATCCGCCCGCGCCTGCTGAACACCCTGGTGGCGGCGCTGTGCGGGATCCTCGGGGCCACCGCGCTCGCGTCCCCCGCACAGGCCGCCGACACGCGCCGGCCGGTCTACGCCGTCGCGCACCGGGTGGACACCCTGGACGGGGTGGACGCCGCGATCGGCCACGGCGCCAACGCCATCGAGATCGACGTCTGCGCCTGGTGGAACCCGAACGAGTGGCGCGCCTGGCACGACTGCTCCTCGGCCGGCGAGAACCGCCTCGGGCCCAGCTTCGACAGCATGCTGGACCGCATCCTCTCCCATGCCGCCGCGGGCCGCCGGCTGTCACTGGTCTGGCTGGACATCAAGGACCCGAACTACTGCGGCGAGGCGCCGAACCGCACCTGCAGCGTCGCCGGTCTGCGCGACAAGGCCCAGCGGCTGACGGCCGCCGGGATCCAGGTGCTCTACGGCTTCTTCGAGTACCACGGCGGCAGCACCCCGGACGTCGGCGGCCGGGGCTGGCAGAGCCTCGCGGGCCGGCTCGGTCCCCTGGAGGGCATCACCACGACCGGCACCCGCGACCAGGTGGTCGGCGCCTTCGACCGCTCCGGCTCCGGCTTCCCGGCCGGCCGGCGGGTGATGGACTACGGGGACAGCGACATCACCAAGGGCTTCGGCAACTGCACCGAGGCCACCTGGAACACCTGCGCCGAACTGAAGAAGGGCGCCGCCGACCGGGCCGCCGGCCGACTGGCGGCCACCTTCTCCTGGACGACCACCTACAACGACCCCTGGTACGTCGACAAGCTCCTCGGCGACGCCCGGGTGGACGGCATCATCGCGGGCTACGGCGCCTTCACCGGCGTGCGCGAGTACGACAACAGCTGGCAGTGCGCCAACGCCGTCAATCTCGTCCGCGACTGGGTCGGCCGCCACAGCGGCACCCACCGGATGGCGAACAGCGGCGACCGGCTGTTCCGGTAGGGCACGCCCCCGTCTCATGTGGTGCCACTGTGGCGCCACATGGACTGGACATGGCGCCATCGCTTGCGCCATGCTGATGCCAAGGGGAAATGCGCGCTCCCGGCCCGGTGGTCGGGGCGCGCGTTCCGGGGGAGCGGGAACCGGAGGGGGCGGATCGTGGCGGCAGTACGGCGCCGGGGGCGGGCGGAGGTCGGGGGCCTGGTGGCCTTCGCCCGCTTCGTGGTCTGCGGCGGCGGGGTGGGAGTCACCGCGAGCTTCGCCGTGGCGGCCCTGGCCTCGTGGCTCCCGCAGGTCCCCTGGGTCCTGGTCAACGCGCTGGTCACCGTGGTCTCCACGCTGCTCGCGACCGAGCTGCACGCCCGCTTCACCTTCGGCGCGGGCGGCCGCGCGACCTGGCGGCAGCACGTCCAGTCGGCCGGATCGGCGGCGGCCGCGTACGCGGTGACCTGCTCGGCAGTGCTCGTCCTGCACCAGGTGGTGGCACGGCCCGGCGCTCTCGCCGAGCAGGCCGTCTACCTCTCGGCCTCCGCGCTCGCGGGCGTGGCCAGGTTCGCGGTGCTGCGCCTGGTCGTGTTCGCACGCACCCGGTCGGCGGTCGCGACCGCGGCCCGCCCCCTGAGCGTCGCCGTCGCCCGGGCCCCGATCGCGGCCGCCGACCCGACGGGACTCTGCCGCGCGGCCTGAGCGCCGGCCCGGGGTGCGCGGCGCGGCCCGAGCACCGGGCCGCGCCGCGCACCGCCATCGGCGGTCAGCGCAGGGCGACCGCCGCGCCCGAACGCTCGGTGGCGATCCGGACGGCGAAGCCGGCCAGGGCGGTGCCCACCACGTAGCGGTGCACGCGCTGCCAGAGCGGGTGCCGGGAGAAGAACCCGGCGACGGAGCCGGCCGTGACGATGAAGAAGGCGTTGCCCGCGACCCCGACCACGATCAGGGTCAGCCCCAGCACCACGCCCTGGAGGCCGACGTGGCCGCGGGACGGGTCGACGAACTGCGGCAGCAGCGAGATGTAGAGGATCGCCACCTTGGGGTTGAGCAGGCAGGTGAGCAGGCCCATCAGGAAGAGCTTGCGGGGGCTGTCGTGCTCCAGTTCCTGCGGTGCGAAGGCCGATCCGCCACCGGGCCGGACGGCCTTCCAGGCGAGCCAGAGCAGGTAGCCGGCCCCGGCCAGCTTGACCGCCAGGTAGATCTCCGGCACCAGCGCGAAGACGGTGGCGATCCCGGCGGACACCGCGAACAGGTAGACCAGGAAGCCGAGGGCCACCCCGGCCAGCGAGGTCAGCCCGGCCCGGCGGCCCTGGGCGATCGAGCGGGAGACGAGGTAGATCATGTTCGGCCCCGGCGTCATCACCATGCCGAGTTCCACCAGTGCGATTCCCGCGATTGCTCCCAGCCCGACCACAGTGCTGCCCCCTCGTACGTACGTTCGCCGGGAGGGAACCTAGCAGGTCACGGCAGGGCTGGATCCGGCGGGGCTGGATCCGGCGGGGCGGGCCGGTGATGAGCACCGGCCCGCCCCGCCTCCCGCCGCAGGGCTCCGTCAGCGGACGCTCGTACCCATCCAGGAGCGGTTGCCGAGCAGGGTCTTCACGTCGGAGGCGAAGCCGTTGTCGGGGTTCACCTGGAAGCCGAGCTCGTAGAGGGTGTCCTTGTCCCAGCCGGTGGTGAGCAGGCGGACGGGGACGTCACCGGGGTGGGCCTGGAGGGCGAGCTTGAGTTCGGCGACGACCCCGGGGGTGACCCGGGCGGCCGGGACGGTGATCTGGACCGGGGGCTTGGTGCCGAGTTCGGCGGAGGAGACGTCGAGGGTGGTGAGCTCCTGCCCGAAGATGCTCAGCGAGCCGTCGCGCTCGTTGAGGCGCCCCCGGACCGAGACGACGTTGTCCTCGACCATCTGCTCGGCCATCAGGTTGTAGGTGGCGGGGAAGAAGAGCACCTCGACCGAGCCGTCGCGGTCGGCGACGGTGATGATCGCCCAGGCGTTGCCGGCCTTGTTGATCCGGCGGTCCACGGCGGTGATGAGGCCGGACAGGCGGACCTCGCCCTCGGTGCGGCCCGAGCCGAGCAGGTCGACGATCGAGGTGTCGCGGTTCTGGGAGAGGATGTGCTCGGCGCCGTCCAGCGGGTGGCTGGAGACGTAGAGACCGAGCATCTCCCGCTCCAGGGAGAGCAGTTGGCGGCGCGGCCATTCGCGGTCGGTGAGCTGGAAGTCCAGCCCGATGCCACCGCCCTCCGCCGCGTCGAGGGCGCCGAAGAGGTCGTCCTGGCCGATCGCCTGCTGCTTCTTCAGCCCGGTGACGGCGTCGATCGCGCTCTCGTGCACCGTGCTCAGCGAGAGCCGGGTGTGTCCGAGCGAGTCGAAGGCGCCGGCCTTGACAAGGGAATCGACGGTGCGCTTGTTGCACACCACCAGCTCGACCTTGTCCAGGAAGTCCGGGAACGAGGTGTACTTGCCCTTCTCGGCCCGGGTGGCCACCAGCGACTCGATGACCGGGACGCCGACGTTGCGCACCGCCTTCAGGCCGAAGCGGACGTCGCTGCCGACGGCGGTGAAGTCGACCACCGACTCGTTGACGTCGGGGGAGAGGATCTTGATGCCCATCTGCCGGCACTCGGCCAGGTAGATCGCCATCTTGTCCTTGTCGTCGGCGACCGAGGTGAGCAGGGCGGCCATGTACTCGGCGGGGTAGTTCGCCTTGAGGTAGGCGGTCTGGTACGAGACCAGGCCGTAGGCGGCGGAGTGCGATTTGTTGAAGGCGTAGCCGGCGAACGGGACCAGGACGTCCCAGACGGCCTGGATCGCCTCGTCGGAGTAGCCGCGCTCCTTGCAGCCGGCGTGGAAGGGGACGAACTCCTTCTCCAGCACCTCCTTCTTCTTCTTGCCCATCGCCCGGCGGAGCAGGTCGGCCTGTCCGAGCGAGTACCCGGCGAGCACCTGGGCCGCTCGCTGCACCTGCTCCTGGTAGACGATGAGGCCGTAGGTGGGGCCGAGGACGTCGGCGAGCGGCGCCTCCAGCTCCGGGTGGATCGGGATGATCTCCTGCTGGGCGTTCTTGCGCAGCGCGTAGTTGGTGTGCGAGTTCATGCCCATCGGGCCGGGCCGGTAGAGCGCGGAGACGGCGGAGATGTCGGCGAACTCGGTGGGCTTCATCAGCTTGAGCAGGGCGCGCATGGGGCCGCCGTCGAGCTGGAACACACCGAGGGTGTCGCCCCGGGCCAGCAGCTGGTAGGTGGTGGGGTCGTCGATCGGGATCTTCTCGATGTCGACGTCCACGCCGCGGTTGGCCTTGACGATCTTGATGCAGTGATCGATGATGCCCAGGTTCCGCAGCCCCAGGAAGTCCATCTTGATCAGGCCCATGGCTTCGCACGACGGGTAGTCGAAGCCGGTGATGATCACGCCGTCCTTGTCCCGCATGTGCAGCGGGATGAGGTCGAGCAGCGGCGTCGAGGAGAGGATGACGGCCGCGGCGTGCACGCCGGTGCCGCGGATCAGGCCCTCGATGCCCAGGCCGGTGTCGATGATCTTCTTGACGTCGGACTCGTTCTCGTACAGCGAGCGGATCTCGGTGCCCTCGTTGTACCGCGGGTGCTTGTCGTTGAAGAGGTCCGCCAGCGGGACACCCTTGCCCATGACGTCCGGCGGCATCGCCTTGGTGATCCGGTCGCCCATGGCGAACGGGTAGCCGAGGATGCGGTTGGCGTCCTTGACGGCGGCCTTGGCCTTGATCGTGCCGAAGGTGTTGACCTGGGCCGTGTAGGCGGAGCCGTACTTGTCGGTGACGTAGCGCACCATCTGGTCGCGCTGGCGGTCGTCGAAGTCGATGTCGACGTCCGGGGGGTTGATGCGCTCGGGGTTCAGGAACCGCTCGAACAGCAGGTCGTGCTCCAGCGGGTCCAGCTCGGTGATCCGGGTCAGGTAGGAGACCATCGAGCCGGCCGCCGATCCTCGGCCCGGGCCGACCGGGATGCCGTTGTCCCGGGCGTACTGGCAGATGTCGGCGACCACGAGGAAGTAGGCGTCGAAGCCCATCGGGGAGATGACGCCCATCTCCAGCTCGACCCGGTCCAGCACCTCCTGGCTCGGGTTGTCGCCGTAACGGTGCTTGAGGCCGGCGGCGATCTTCTGGCGCAGGAACGAGGCCTGGGTCTCGCCCTCCGGCACGTCGAACTGCGGCATCCGGTCGACGTAGGTGAACACCTCGTCGTACGACTCGACCCGCTCCGCGATCGCCAGCGTGTTGTCGCAGGCCTCCGGCAGCTCGCGGAAGAGCTCGCGCATCTCCTCGGCGGTCTTGACGTAGTAGCCGGTGCCCTGGAACTTGAACCGGTTCGGGTCGTCCTTGTTCTTGCCCACGCCGACGCAGAGCAGGCTGTCGTGGGCGTCCGCCTGGTCGGCGGTGACGTAGTGCGAGTCGTTGGTGGCCAGCAGCGGGATGTTCAGCTGCTTGGCGAGGCGCAGCAGGTCCTCGCGCACGTCCTGCTCGATGGACAGGCCGTGGTCCATCAGCTCCAGGAAGTAGTTCTCCTTGCCGAAGATGTCCTGGTAGGCGCCGGCGGCCTTGACGGCCTCCTCGTACTGGCCGAGCCGCAGCCGGGTCTGCACCTCGCCGGAGGGGCAGCCGGTGGTGGCGATGATGCCGGTGGCGTTGGCGGCGATCAGCTCCCGGTCCATCCGGGGCTTCATGTAGTAGCCCTCCATCGACGCGAGCGAGGAGAGCTTGAAGAGGTTCCGCAGGCCGGTGGCGTTCTGCGCCCACATGGTCATGTGGGTGTAGCGGCCGCCGCCGGAGACGTCCTTGCCGCCCTCGCCGTCCGCGCTGGCCGGCCGCTGGCCGCCGGGCGACCAGAACACCTGCTTCTTGTGGAAGCGCGAGGACGGGGCGACGTACGCCTCGATGCCGATGATCGGCTTGACGCCGGTCTTGGCGGCGGCGTGGAAGAACTCGTAGGCGCCGAACATGTTGCCGTGGTCACTCATCGCGATGGCGGGCATGCCCTGTCTCTCCGCCTCCGCGAAGAGCTTGCCGTTCTTCGCGGCCCCGTCCAGCATCGAGTACTCCGTGTGGACGTGCAGGTGCGCGAAGCTGTCGGACACGGCGCTGTGCTCCTCGGGAGGGACGACGGTACGGGCAAGCGGTCCAGGTTAGTCGGTCGGCGCGCGCGACACGCCAGGGGTGTCCGGCAGTCCGGTCGTGCGGGCCGGTGGGCCCGGACGGTCGGGCCGGTCAGGCCGGGTGGTGGTCCGGCACGGCGTTGAGCTCGATCCCGTGCTCCAGCAGGGCCTTCATGGCGCACAGTGCGGTGGTGAAGCCGCCGACGGTGTCGTTCACCCACTGGACGGTCTCGTCCCCCGACCCCCGGAAACCGGTCTCGGCGACCTCGACGAAGGTGACGTCCGTCGCACGCGGGGTGAAGGTCAGCTCGACGGTCGTCGGCCGGTCGTAGTTGCCCCACTCGAACCGGATCAGACGCCCTTCCTCCACCTCCAGGACCTTGACCTCGGCCGAGGCCCCGTACGTCTCCCACTCCCAGCGCAGCTCGGCGCCCGCCACCATCGGCCCGCTGCTCCGGCTGTACCAGAACCGGGTCGTGACGGCCGGGTCGGCGAAGGCCCGGAACGCCTCCTCGGCGGGTCTGCGGACGGCCATGCAGGCGTACGCGCGGGGGGCCAGGGTCAGTTCGAGTCTCTCCATGCCGAGGATCATCCGCCGCCGCCGGTCGGGATCCAAGCACCCGGCCGCCCCCGCCCGCACGTGGTGCCGGGGCCGGTGCGGGGAGTCCCGCACCGGCCCCGGCGGCCGTCGGTCAGCGGAGCTGGAGCGACCACTCCTGCTTCCAGCCGCCCTCGCACGTCCACACGCCGAGCTGCTTGTGGTCGGAGTCGTGGGTCAGGCAGTCGTCGTCGGAGATCTTGATCCGGTACTTGCCGTTGCCGACGCCCTCGATCTGCCACTTCTGGTTGGAGGTGTCGCCCCAGGCCTGCTGCTCGGCCACGTAGGTGTCGGGGTTCTCGGTGAGGTTGTAGCCGAGGTCGTTGACGATCCGGTACCGGCCGCCGTCGAGCGGCTTGATCGTCCAGGTGGAGCCCTTGTGACCGAGGATGCCGCCCAGGACCGGCGCGCCCCAGCTCGCGGTCTCGGTGGGGGCGGTGGCGCCCAGGCCGTTGTCGAGCTTCAGGAACAGCGGGCGCTCGGTCGGGACGGCGGTGCCGCCGCCCGTCGGGGGCTTCGGGTCCTTCGGGTCGCTCGGCGTGCCTCCGCCGCCGCCCGGGGTGACCACGCCGCCGGTGGTGGATTCGAGCACCCACTCCTGCTGCCAGCCGCGCTTGCACGTCCACACGCCGAGCTGCTTGAAGTCGGAGTCGTGGGCGAGGCAGTCGTCGTCGGAGATCCGGATCTGGTACCGGCCGTTGCCGACGCCGAGGAGCTCCCACTTCTGCTCGGAGGAGTTGCTCCACGGCTGGAGCTCGGCCATGTAGCCGCCGCCCTCGGTGAGGTCGAGGCCGTAGGAGCTGGTGATCCGGTAGCGGCCGCCACCCACGGAGGTGAGCTTCCACTTGGACTCGTTGCCGCCCCGGAGCCCGGGGACGACGGCGGCGCCGGCGGAGCCGTTGAGGGGGACGGCGCCCAGGCCGTTGTCGAGCTTGAGGGTGACGTCGGCGCCGTTGGACGGCGTGCCCGGGTCGGTGGTCGGCGGGGTGCCGCCCCAGGCCCAGTTCTGGTTCGGCGCGTCGCGGTTCGTTTCGGAGCCGCAGGCCCAGGCCGTGACCGTGCTGCCGTTGGCGGTGCGGCCGTCGTAGTCGTCGATGCAGACGTCCTTGGACCGGTCGTCCGGGTCCGTCATGTGGCGCAGGCCGCCGCTCGCGGACATGTGCCAGCGCTGGCCGGGGATCTCCAGGCAGTCCCAGACCTGGAGCTTGTTGCCGTTGGCCGCCCTGTTGTCGGCCAGGTCCAGGCACTTGCCGTTGGCGGCCCGGAGCTTGTAGCCGTTGTACGTCCATTTCTGGGCGTCACCGCCGTTGCACTGCCACATCTGCACGGGGGTGCCGTTCGCGGTGCCGTTCCCGCTGACGTCCAGGCAGGCGTGGTAGCCGGGGGCGCTGGAGTCGGGGGTCAGGCTGCCCGTCCTGCTGCCGTAGCCGGCGCGGGCGGGGAAGTGCAGGGTGCGGACGTCGCCGTCGCACTTGTAGGGCCGCGCGGTGCCCGACCGGCAGGTCCACGACTCCTTCTTGACGCTGTCGCCGTCGTTCCCGACGAACGCCCAGTTCATGTAGCCGCCGTCGCCCCGGTTCCGGAACGTCGACTCGCCCTGGAACACCCAGATCCGGAACTTGTCGTAACCCGAGGGATCCTTCTGCTCCTCCTTGTTCATGAAATGGTTGAGCTTGTAGGTGGTGTCGATCAGCACCCCCTTCATATCGGCCTTGTGCTCGTTCGTGAACCATTCGGTGTCGTACAGGTCGGTGCCCACGGTCTTGAACACCAGGACATTGAACCCGGGAAACTTCTGGCTCAGCTGCGCCGCGGTTTCCCGGGTGAACTCCGCGTTGTCCAGCTTGTTGGCGTTGGCGGCACCGCGCATGCCGCGGATCATGTCGAACCCGGCGCCGATCAGCGAGGTCATGCAGTTGCCGCCGCCCGGCACCGCAGGGGTCCCGCAGGTCTTGTCCACCGGATAACCGGGCGACGGCGCGGCCTCGGCCTGCGTGGTGAGGCCGCCGACCAGGGCGACGGCGGTGACCCCGCAGGCGAACGCGCGTTTCAGGCGGGACAGGGTTTTCATGGCGAATCGTCTTTCTGCTCGCGCCGGGGACCTTTTTCCTCCCGGCCGAGAAGGACGATAGGCCCGGAAATCCGGCGCCCGGCCGCTCCTGACGGCTTCCATATGGCGGGGCCGGGAGCTCCGCCCTTTCGTGCAGGATCCGCTCCGGCCTACCCGCCCCCGCCCCGGGCGTCGGCCCGGACGGGGGCGCCGTGCAGCCAGGCGACCCGGTGGTGGAGCGCGTCCTCGTCGAGCGGGCGCAGCAGTGCGTCGCGTGCCCGAGCGTCCTGGCCGGCCGGGTGGTAGAGCCGGGCGCCCATTTCGCGGGATAGCCGCTGGACACGCCCGGCGCGCTCACGGCGGGCGGCGTTGCAGCGCTCCAGCCGGTGCTCGACGTCGGCGGTCGGGGCGTCGGCGAGCTGGTCGCCGAGGGCGACGGCGTCCTCGAGCGCCTGGCAGGCACCCTGGGCGGCGTACTGGAGCATCGGGTGGGCGGCGTCGCCGGTCAGGGTCACCCGGCCGCGGGTCCAGACGTCGACCGGGTCGCGGTCGCACAGCACCCACTCGCGCCAGTCCTCGCCCAGCCGCAGCAGGGTGCCCGGGACGGGGCCGGGTTCGGGGAAGCGCCGCAGGACGGCGGCCCGCTCGGCCCGGCGGCCCGAGACCGCCTCGGTGGCGCCGTCGTCGAGCACCGCGGCGAGGTTGAGGCAGGATCCGCCGGCGACGGGGTAGTGGACCACGTGCCAGCCGGGGCCGGCCCACAGCGTCACGGCGTTGCGGCGCAGCCGGCGCGGCACCCGCTCCATCGGGACGAGGGTGCGGTAGATGGTGTGCCCGCAGGGGCGGGGCGGGCCGTCGCCCAGCAGCTGTGCCCGGACGGTGGAGCGGATGCCGTCGGCGCCCACCAGGACGTCGCCGGAGAAGCTCCGGCCGTCCGTGGTGGTGACGGTCACTTCCTGTCCGTCCTGGTGGTAGCGCCGCACCCCGGCCCCCGCTACCAGGTCGACGGCGTCGAGCGCCCGGCACGCCGTGAGCAACGGCGTGTGCAGGTCGCGCCGGTGCACGACCGCGTAGGGCTCGCCGAAGCGCTGCCGGTAGCGCCCGCCGACGGGCAGGACGACCAGCTCGCGCCCGGTGCTCGCGTCCATCAGCCGCAGTTCGTCGACGAGCACGGCGCGGTCGCGGACGGCCCGGCCCACGCCCAGCTGGTTCAGGGCGTGGAAGCCGTTGGGCGCGATCTGGATGCCGGCGCCGATGTCGGTGAAGGCGTCCTGGCGTTCCAGGACGGTGACGCGGTGGCCGGTGCGGGCCAGGGCCAGGGCTGTGGCCAGACCGCCGATGCCGCCTCCGGCGACGAGTGCGTGGATCATGTCGTTCCCCCGTGTGTCGGTGCACCCCGTGTGTCCGTGCGTGTCCCGGGTCCGGGCGCGCCGGGCGCCGGTCCCGCCCGGTGGGGTGCGTCGTCCACCGGGCGGGACCGGTGCTACGCCCGGACGGACCCGTTCCCGCGGGGCCGGTTCCGGACAGCCGCGACGGCCGGGACGAGTGCCGCCCGCAGCAGCCGGGCGAGCCGCGGCGGGACGTCGCCGATCGGGTCGACGCGCACCGCCGGCAGCTCGGGCCGCAGCCTGCGGCGGACCGACTCGGCCGCCACCAGGCCCGAGCGGACCGCCGCCTCCATCCCGGCCACGCCCGCCGGCGCGGCGCAGAAGTCGCCGGCCAGGTGGAGGTCGGCGAAGGCGGTGAAGGCCCGCGGCCGGTGGCGGGCCGAGCCGGGCCCGGGCGCGTGGAAGGGCGCCGAGGAGTGCGGCTGGTAGCAGATGTGCTCGATGTCCTCCCAGTCCAGGCCGGGGAGGTAGCTCATCAGCTCCTCCACCAGGATCTTGACGGCCTCGTCGTCGGCGAGGTGCCGGAGTGCGGCCACCCGGCCGACGACGCAGTTGAGCAGGCTGTTCCGGTGCCCGGGCCAGGTCTGCCCGACGTCGATCAGCGTGATCGCGTGCGGCGAGCCGACCAGGCGGATGTGCTCGTCGGGCAGCCCCGGCAGGCGGCGGCGCAGGTACAGGTGGAGGGCGCCCAGCGGACGGGAGGTCAGCTCCAGGATCCCGTGCGCCGGGCGCAGGGCCCCGGTGATCGCGGGGCCCAGGGCGGCCAGCCGGCCGTGCGGGATCGCGAGGACCAGTTGCCCGGTCACCGCCTCCTCGGTCTCGGCGCCGGCCGGGTCGCGCAGGGTGAGGGTGCGCACCCGGTGGTCGTCGGTCGTCACCGCGGTGAGCTCGCGTCCGGTCAGCACCTCGGCGCCCGCGGCCTCCAGCCGTTGCCGGAAGGGCCCGACGAACCAGTGCTGGAGGTCGCCGCGCGGCATCCGGACCCGGCCGGGGTGGCGGACGAAGGCGGCGATGCTGCCGCGGAAGCCGGCCGCCGAGACGGCGGTGCTCTCGGCGGCGCTGGAGGCGACGAAGAGGTGCTCGATGTCGGCGACCGCCGCGGGGGAGAGGTAGCGGCGACCGCGCAGGAAGTCGTGCAGGGACTCGTCGCGGGCGCGGTAGTCCTGGGCGAGCAGGTCGAGCACGCCGTAGAGGAACAGCAGCCGGTCGGCGGCCGGGGTGTCCGCGGTGCGGAACTCCGGTCCCGGGAGCAGCTGGTGGAACTTGCGGGTGGTGCGCAGGTTGTCGGTGAGGCCGAGGTCCCCGGCCAGGCGCAGTGTGTTGCGGTACCAGGCGGGGAAGATGTGGACCCCGTGGTCCTCGGTCCGGCCGTCGATCTCCCGGGAGCCGGCCATGCCGCCGAGTTCGGCCGAGGCTTCGAGCAGCCGCACGGGGAGGCCGAGCCGTCGCAGGGTCCAGGCCGCGGTCATGCCGGCGAGGCCGCCGCCCACCACGGTGACACCGTCGCTGCTCCCGGCGTTGGCGGCGTTCGCGTTCGCGTTCGCGTTCGTGGTCGTGGTCGTGGTCGTGGTCGTGTCGTCGCCGTTCGCGGCGTTCGTGGTCGTGCCGTCGCTGTTCCCGGCGTTCGCGGTCATGCCGTCCCTCCTTCGAGCGCGGCCCGGTGCGCCGCCATGGCGAGGACCGGATAGATCAGCCGCAGCAGGCTGTCGCGCCAGTACAGGCCGTCGTGGTGCACCACCCAGGTGTGCCAGGGCTCGGCCCAGTCGCCGTCGGCCTGCTGGGTGCGGACCAGGAAGTCCAGGCCGGCCCGCACCTGCGCGCTGTCGGCCCGTCCGGCGGCGACGAGCGCCAGCAGGGCCCAGGCCGTCTGGGACGGGGTGCTCTCGCCCCGTCCGATCCACTCGGGGTCGTGCAGCGCGCGGACGGACTCGCCCCAGCCGCCGTCGGGCCGCTGGTGGGCGAGGATCCAGGCGCAGGCCCGTCGCAGGGCCGGGTCGTCGGACGGCACCCCGCAGGCGGCCATGCCGGTGACGGCGGCGCTGGTGCCGTGCAGGTGGTAGCAGGCCCACCAGCCGGGCCAGGAGCCGTCCGGGTGCTGCCGGCGGCGCAGCCATTCGACGCCGCGGCGGGCCGCGGGGGACTCCGCGTGGCCGTCGGCGGCGAGCGCCTCCAGGACGTGACCGGTGACGTCGGCGGACGGCGCCTCCAGGAAGCCGATCGCGGCAAGCCGGTCGCGGCCGGGCAGCCGCCAGCGCAGCGGTTCGAAGGCGGCCCAGCCGCCGTCCTCGCACTGCTGGGACAGCAGCCAGCGGTGGGCGCGCCGGCAGGCCTCGTCGACGGCCGGGTCGGTGCCGCGCGGCCGCACCCGGCGCAGGGCCACGACGGCGAAGGCGGTGTCGTCGGCGTCGGGATTGGCGTTGTTGGTGAACTCGTAGGGCCAGCCGCCGGGGACGGGGTCCTTCGTCAGCACCGCCCAGTCGCCGAGTTCGGTGACCTGGTTGTCGAGGAGCCAGCGCACGGCCGGTCCGTCCGCCGCCCCGGCCCCGGGGCCGCCGGCCGCGGCGCTCGCGGACAGGGCGAGGGCGGTGTCCATGACGACGGAGGTCCACATCTCGATCCGGCGCTGCCCGTCTCGCTCGACCACGTACCGGTCGAGCGCGGACAGGGCGGCGACGACGCTCGGGTGGTCGCGGCGCAGGCCGGCCGCGTCCAGGCCCATCAGGACGTTCGCGGTCTGCGGCCAGTTGCCGCCCCAGCTGCCGTCCGTCTCCTGGGTGTCGACGAGCCAGCGGGTGGCCTTGTCGATCGCCCGGCGCCGCAGGGCGCGGACCGGCCGGCGTGCGTACCAGTGGCTGACGGCGGTCGCGCAGCGGACGGCCAGGGGCCTCGGCAGGCGCCGGGCGTCGGGCCGGCGGAAGAGCTCGCGGAGGTCGAATCCGGCGGGCACGACGGGGCGGCTCGCCATGAAGAGGCTGTTGGCGACCACGATGCCGCGGGCGGCGGCCCCGAACTGGTAGATGTTCCCGGGGAACCAGCTGGGCAGCAGCACGATCTCCGGCGGGACGAGCGGGATGTCGCTCCACGGCCAGAGGCCGATCACGGCCAGCCAGGCGAGCATGAGGAGGTTGTCGACGGCCTCGATGCCGCCGCCGGCGCGGATCGAGGCGGCCGCCGCGCGCATCGGCGGCTCGTCGGGGTGGTGGCCGGCCAGGCGCAGGGCGACGTAGCAGAAGACCGACAGCAGGAGTTCGTCCGGGCCCTGGTGGTAGGCGGCCCAGCCGCCGGTGGGGCTCTGCTCGGCGAGCACGGTCCGGGCGTCGGCGGCCGTCGTGCCGTCGTCGGGCAGCCGCAGGTAGTGGCGCAGCACGACCTCGCCCGCCTCGCCGATGAGGCTGGTCTCGAAGTCGCCCTTCCAGAAGCCGTCGGTGTCCTGGCGTCGGCGGAGCGCGTCCGCGGCCAGGGCCAGGGCGTGTTCGACGGTGCCGGGGATGCCCGGGGCGTCGGTGGTCGTCATCGCTGCGGGCCTTTCGAGGCGGGGGCGGGGTGGGTGGGCGTGGGGGCGGGGCCCGGGGAGGCGGGGCCGCGCGCTGCGGCGATCCGGGACTGGCGGACGTACATGAAGACGGAGAAGCTGACGACCAGCGCGAGCGCCGGCGCGCCCACGATGTAGGCCCAGACGTGGCGGATCCGCCACCGCCGGGCCTCGACCACCATGAAGGCCCCGAGCGCGGCCCAGGTCAGTGCCAGGTCGGCGTAGACGAAGTCGGACGCGAGGTTCCCGGTGGCGTCGCGCAGGAAGTTCCGCATCACGCCCCACGGGCCGGCGTCGGCGTTGCGCACGACGAAGGTGACGGCCATCGTCGCCATGACCAGGAAGCCGGCACCGCCGCACAGCGCGTACATCAGGCGCAGTGCGCGGTCCCGCCCGGCGGGCGTGCCCGGGACGGCGTGCTCAGGCGGTCGCATGCGGTGCTCCTTCCGGGGGCGCGGCGGCGGTGGTGGCGGCGGGTGCGGGTACGGGTGCCGTCGGGCGTTCCTCGGCGGTGCCCGGTGCCGTCGTGCCGGAGGCGTCGCGGACCCGCTCGTACCGGTAGTCGTCGAGGTCGAAGGTGCGGGCCCGCCACGCCGCCTCGTAGGTGGAGGCGGGCCGCACGGCCGGCGCGTCGCCGTGGCGGTCGAAGTAGTAGCTGTTCGTCCCGCGGCAGCCGGCGTCCGCGAAGACGGTGTCGCGCTGCCGGCGCAGCACCTTCGCGAACGAGGCGTCGTGCCGTTCGGGCCGCACCGCGGCCTGGGTCGCGCCCCGGCGGCGGGCCTCGCCGATCACCCGCAGCAGATGGGTGACCTGGTAGTCGATCATGCCGAACCAGGAGCCGCCGGTGAACGAGTACGGGCCGACGATGAACCAGAGGTTCGGAAAGCCCTTCACCGAGCTGCCCTCGTAGGTCTGGAACCGCTCACTCGCCCAGAACTCCCCGAGTTCCCGGCCGCCCTGGCCGGACAGCGGGAACGGCGGCAGGTTGTCCAGGACGTGGAAGCCGGTCGCGAGGACGAGGACGTCCGCCGCCCGCTCGGTGCCGTCCGCCGTCGTCACCCCGCTCTCGGTGATCCGCTCGATCGGGTCGGTGACCAGCCGGACGTTGTCGCGGGTGAACGCCCGCCAGTAGCCCTTGGCGAAGGAGGGCCGCTTGCAGCCGAGCCGGTACGTCGGCGCCAGGGCGTCCATCAACTCGCGGTCTCCGCGCACCTGCCGGCGCAGATAGAGCCGGGAGAGCGCCTCCCCGCCGTGGACCAGGAAGGGGAACCGCCGGTAGTGGATCATGGCGATGACGAAGGAGAGCTCGGTGGCGGTGTCGGTCGCGAACCGGACCGCCCGCTGGGTCCACGGAGCCCGGGCGAACACGCCGCGCACGGCCGCCGGGACGGGCAGGTCGGGTTTGGGGAAGACCCAGGTGGGTGTGCGCTGGTAGACGTCGAGCCGTTGCACCGAGGGGGCGATCTCGGGGACGAGCTGGACGGCGGATGCGCCGGTGCCGATCACGGCCACACGGCGGCCGCGAAGGTCCAGCGAGGGGTCCCAGCGCGCGGTGTGCACCACCGGGCCGGCGAAGCGGTCGAGGCCGGCCAGCTCGGGGGTCTTCGGCCGGGTGAGCCACCCGGTGGCGCAGACCACGAACCGGGCCGTCAGCGCCGTGCCGTCGGCCAGCAGCACCTCCCACAGGTGCGCGGACTCGTGGTAACCGGCCCGCACCACCCGGGAGTTCAGCCGCAGCCGGGAGCGCAGGCCGTACCGGTCCACGCAGTGGTCGGCGTAGGCCTTGAGCTCCTCCCCCGGTGGGAAGGCCCGTGACCAGGCCGGGTGCGGCTCGAAGGCGAAGGAGTAGGAGAAGGCGCTGATGTCGACGGCGACCCCGGGATAGCGGTTGGCGTGCCAGGAACCCCCGACGTCGTCCTGCTCGTCGAGCACCAGGAAGTCCTCGATGCCGGCCCGCAGCAGCCCGACGGCGGTGCCGATCCCGGAGAAGCCGGCCCCGATCACCAGCACCTCGTGGTCGGGCGTCCCGGGGTGCCGCGCCGCCTCGGCGGCGCTCACAGGGCCAGACCCGTCGTCAGCAGCGCCCCGAAGGCCAGCAGCAGCCAGCAGGTGTGCTCCAGCGCGGGGATCAGGTCGCGGCCCCGGGCCCCGCCCAGCACCCGGCGCAGCGGTCGGACCGCGACCGGGGCCGCGCCGAGCACCAGCAGCGCCCAGGGCCGGGCCGCCGCCAGCGCCGCCGCGGCGGCGAAGGCCGAGGCGACCAGCACCGCGTAGTAGATCCGGGTGTTCCGCTCGCCGAGGCGGACGGCGACGGTGATCTTGCCGGCCCGGGTGTCGGTGGGGATGTCGCGCAGGTTGTTGGTCGTCAGCAGCGCGCAGGCCAGCAGGCCCATCGGCACCCCGGCCGGGAGCGCCAGCAGCGGGAGCCGGCCGAGCTGGACGAAAGCGGTGGCGCAGACCGCGATGACGCCGTGGTAGACGAAGATGCTCACGTCGCCCAGGGAGCGGTAGCCGTACGGCCGGGAGCCGCCGGTGTAGAACCAGCCGCCGAGCCCGCACACGGCGGCGAGGCCGAGCAGCCACCAGCTGACCGTCACCGCCATGGTGACAGCGGCCGCGACGGCGACGCCGTACAGGGTCAGCCCGTGCCGCAGGACCCGCCGGGGCGAGGCCCGGCCGGAGCCGACCAGCCGGGCCGGGCCGAGCCGGTGGTCGTCGGTGCCCCGGATGCCGTCGCTGTAGTCGTTCAGGAAGTTGGTGCCGAGCACGAAGCCCAGGGCGAACACCAGGGTCAGCGCGGTGCGCCGGCCGTCGGGCAGGCCGTCCGGGACGGCGACGGCGGTGCCGACCGCGATCGGCGCCAGGGTGACCGGGAGGGTCTTCAGCCTGGCGCCGACCACCCAGGCGCGCACGGCGCCGCCGGCCGGCCGGGGCCGGCCGGGCGGCGCGGGGGCGGTGGGAACGGGCGCGGCGGAGCCGGAGGAGGGCGCGGTCACCGTTTCCTCCCCACCGCGAGGAAGAGCACACCGGTGGACCGGGTGCGGACCATCCGGACGTCCTCGCGGCGCCCGGCCAGGTAGCGCAGGCCGTCCCGCAGGTGCGGGCGCAGACCGAGGAGCCGTAGCTCCACGCCGTGCTCCCGGGCGGTGGCGAGCAGCCGTTCGCGGTTGACGAAGAGCCGGTGGTCGTGGGTGCCGGGGGTCGGCCGGCCCGGCAGCGGGAGGTTCTCGGCGAGGGTGACGGCCGCGAATCTGGCCGCCCCGGTGTCGGCGATGGTGTCCGCGATCAGGGTGCCGCCGGGGCGCAGCACCCGGCAGGCCTCCGCGACCACGGAGTACGGGTCCGGCACGTGTTCCAGGCACTGCCCGGCCGTGACCACGTCGAAGGACTCGTCCGCGAACGGGAGCCGGGACATGTCGGCCCGGGCGGTGGCGTCGTACCCGTGGGCGCGGGCCTGCCGGAGGGACTGGAACGACAGGTCGACGCCGACCACCCGGTAGCCCCGGCCGGCCAGGTGCGGGGCGAACAGCCCGCCCCCGCAGGCGATGTCCAGCAGTCGGGCCGAACCGTGCCGGGCTGCCGGCACGGCCGGGACGAAGCCGGCCCGGGCGCGGGCGATCCAGCCCAGCGGCGCGAGCGGGCCCCTGGGGTCCCACCACGCGTCGGCGAGCGGGTCGTAGTCGGTGATGAAGTCGCTGCGTACTGCTGGCACGACGCTCCTTCTGGACGGGCAGCGGTCCGGGCCGGGGCCGCGCGCACGGCGCGGCCCCGGCTCCGCCGCGCGGGTCGGTGGGTGGCGGGCGGACGGCCCGGGAGGGGCTCCGGCACGTGGGCCGGTCGGGTGGCGGGCGGACAGCCTGCGAGGGGCTGCGCCGCGCGGGCCGGTCAGGTGGCGGGCGGACGGCCCGGGACGGTTCCGGTGCGCGGACGGCCCGCGACGGTTCCGGTGTGCGGCCGGATCACGCGGCCGGCGAACGGCCCTCGGTCTCGGCGGTCGCCCCGGCCCCGGCGGCGGTGGCGTCGCGCAGCGCCCGGAGGGCGGGATGGCGGGACGCGAAGGTGTCGACCAGGTCCCGCAGGCAGCGCCGGACGATCGGGGCGTGCGCGGCCGTGGCCGGGTGCGACTCGACCGCGAGGAGGGCGTTGGCCGTGTAACGCTGCGCCACCTCCGCCGCCCGGGTGATCGCCCCCGAGGCGCGGACGGCCTCGACCACGGCCCGGCACCCCTCGGCGGACAGCGGCTGCGCGCTCAGTAGCGGCACCAGCACGTCCGGGGAGTCCTGGACGGCATAGATCACCGGCAGCGTGTAGACACCGTTCAGGATGTCCTTCGCCGGTTCCTTTCCGGTTTCCGTGCTGCAGATGTCGAGAATGTCGTCCCAGATCTGGAAAGCCATTCCCAGATCGTGCCCGAAGCTTTCCAGGGCCGATTGCGCGCCCTTGTCGGACTTTCCGCCCAGAACTCCCATGGAGGCGGCCGTCCGCAACAGGCGGGCGGTTTTCCCGGACGCGGCGGCGTAGTACTCCGGCTCGGTCCGCCGCGGGTCGTGCAGCCGACTGGACTCCAGCATCTGGCCGACGCACATGTCGGCCAGGGTCTGGGCCATCGCCAGCAGGTGGGGGCGCCCCAGTGCCGCGGCGCCCTGCATGCAGCGGGCGAGCAGATAGTCCCCGGTCAGCAGGGCGGTCGCGGTGCCGTACTTGGCGTTGACGCTCGGCCTTCCTCGCCTGACCTGCGCGTTGTCTATCACGTCGTCGTGATGGAGGGTCGCGATGTGCAGGGTCTCGACGACCGCGGCGCCTTCGATGACCCGCCGGTGCGTGCGCCGGCCGGGTTCTTCGGCGAGCAGGTACGAGGACAGCAGGACGAGTGTGGGCCGCAGCAGGCGCCCGGAGTGCTCCACCGCGTAGGCGATGGGCTCCTCGATCCGGGAATGCGGCTGGGCCACCAAGGACTGGAGTGCCTCCCGGACCCGTACGAGGTCCTTCCGGAGCCATTCCTGAACGAGTGCGGATTCTTCGCCGGGTGCGGACGCGCGCCCAGCCGGAATCGATGTCGTCATCGTGAATTCCTTCCCCCGTGACCTCGCTCCGGAGGTCTCGAACAGGCTAAGCAGCCTTTCGCCGGTCGCACCAGGGGGCGTGGATTAATCCGCGGCGGAGGGGGGCGGGGATGCGGAAATTCCGGCTCCGCTCTCACGCAGCGCGTTCCGCGGGCGGGATGTTCGGGCAGGTAGCACCCGCCCGGCGGTCACTCTCCGTGGTGGTTCCGCGGGATTTCGAGTGACGTGGATCACATTGACAGTCCCCCGAGTCGGTCCCGTCGGGGCCAAGGATCTTCAACCCGGGCATGGACGTTCCGGAACTCGTTGCCTAGAGTGAGGGCCGTCGGCTCCGGCGGCCGCCCAGGCGTGCCGCCCTCCCGGAGCCCGTGCCGGCCTCCGCCCGTCGGTGCGACCGTTCGCCCGGCACTCCGCCGCTCGCGCGAACACCGCCCCCGCACCGCGTCGTTCGCACCGCGTCGTCCGTACTACGTCGTCCGTACTACGTCGTCCGTACCGCGTCGTCCGCACCGCGCTCCTCGCACCGTCTCCTCCGCACGTCCGGCTCCGTGCTGCCGCTGCCGCGCGGCATCCGCCGCGACGCCGCGAGCCGCTCGGCCGTGTCCTCCAACAGTCCCGCCCAGTAAGGGAGTCCGTCCCATGACCGGCACCGCTGTCGTCCCGCCGGCCCCCGGCGCCATGCCCGTCGTCGGCCACCTGGCGGCGTTCCTGCGCGCGCCGCTGGCGTTCCTGCGCGGGCTGCCCCCGCACGGCCCGCTGGTGGAGATCCGCTTCCTCGGCAAGCCCCTGGTCGTCGTCTGCGACCCCGAGCTGACCCGTGCCGTACTGGTGCGCGACCGGGTCTTCGACAAGGGCGGGCCCATGTTCGAGCGGCTGCGCGAGGCGGGCGGTCAGGGACTCGCCTCCTGCCCGGCCGCCGAGCACCGACGCCAACGCCGCCTGATGCAACCGGCGTTCCACCAGTCCCGGTTCCCCGGCTACGCACGCATCATGACGGAGCGCCTGGACCTCGCGCTCCGCCGCTGGCGGCACGGCCAGACCCTCGACCTGGCCGTCGAGTCCCGCACCATCACCGCCGACGTGGTGCTCTCCGCGGTGTTCGGGACCAGCCTGGACCCGGGCCTGCACGGCCGCCTGGCCGCCGACTTCGACACCCTGCTGGCCGGCTTCACCCGGCACACCCTCCTGCCCAAGAGGCTGCGCACCGTCCCCACACCGGGCAACGTCCGCTACGACCGGGCCACCCGGCGGGTGCGCAGCTCCATGGCCGACCTCACCGCCGACCTCCGCCGACGGGTCGCCGCGGCGGCGGACGGGGACGGGGCGGCGGCGGACGGCGGAGCGGCCGAGGACAACCTGCTCTCGATGCTCATCGCCTCCCGCGACCCCGGCAGCGACCTGCCCGCGCTGAGCGACGAGGAACTGGTCGACCAGGCCGTGACCATGTACTCCGCCGGCACCGAGACCACCGCCGGCGCCGTGAACTGGGCGTTGTTCCTGGCCACCACCCACCCGGCCGTCCTGACCAGGCTCACCGCCGAGGTCGACGCGGTGCTGGGCGGGCGCACCGCCGGCTGGGACGACCTGCCCCGCCTCACCTACACCCGGCAGGTGCTCACCGAGGCGCTGCGGATGTACCCGCCGGGGTGGTTCCTCACCCGGCAGACCGAGGAGGACACCGAACTCGGCCCGTACGCGATCGCGCGCGGCACGGTGATCGCCTACAGCCCCTACCTGATCAGCCACCTGCCCGACCTCTATCCCGACCCCGAGCGCTTCGACCCCGACCGGTGGGACGCGCACGGCGGCCGGCCGCAGGTACCCGTCACCGTGTTCGGCGGCGGTGCCCGCAAGTGCATCGGTGACGAGTTCTCCCTGGTCGAGGGCGTCCTGATGCTGTCCTCGCTGCTCAGCCACTGGCGGATCGACCTGCACCGCCACACCCTGACCGCGCCGCGGCTGCCCCAGCTCACCCTCAACCCGGGTCCGATGCCCGCCACCCTCACGGCCCGGCGGTACGCGCGGGTCCCGGCCCGGGGGTGAGGGGGTGGGCGTCCGCGCGAACGCCGACCGCCGGGGCCGCGTCCGGTGGGAGCGGCCCCGGCGGTCGCCGGTGGTGGGGGAGCCGTTACGGGCAGAGCTGGTGGGTGGTGGGCGTGCACTCGGGGTCGGGGTCGACCGGGCCGGTGCCGCCCGGCCGGTAGTTGGACCACCAGACCGGCGTGCTGCCGTAGTAGACGACGATGTTCCCGCCGTTCTGGACGGCGAGGTAGGCGCCGGGGTAGTTCATGGTGCGGCTGTTCCAGACCGCGCGCCAGGCGGCGTCGTAGGCGACGAGATTGCCGTCGTACTGCATCTGGAAGTAGGTGCCGATGCCGTGGGTGCCGACCGCGGTCCAGACGGCGACGTTGTTCTTGTACAGCACCACGTGGCCGTCGTACTGCTGGTACAGCACCGTGCTGCCGTCGGGGGAGGACCAGTTCTGGCCCCGGTTGAGGACGCTGCCGCCCTGGACGACGGTCTGGTTCGCGTCCGAGGCCGGTGCGGCGGCGGTGGCCGGTGCCGCGGCGGCGGGTGCGCCGGCCGCGGGGGCACCGTCGGCGGCCTGGGCGGCGGTTCCGCCCAGCAGTCCGGCCGCCATCAGGACGGCCCCCAGTGCGACACCGGTGCGGGGAACGAGGGAAGGCGCGATCCTCATGTCGGTCACTCTCCTCAAGTCACTTCTGCAGGTGGCTTGTTGCCGCGACGAGTCTCACCGTGCCCGTACCGTCCGGGCAAAGCCCTTCGAGGGAGCTCGAAACCGGGCACGCCCGCCCGGGGCGCCCCGCCCGGGCACGCCTCACCCCCGGAGCCCGCGGAGCTGCTTCCGGAACAGCAGGACTCCCAGGGCCAGCCAGGCGGCGGCCAGCAGCCAGCCCGCCAGCACGTCCAGCGGCCAGTGCACGCCGAGGTAGACCCGGGTGCAGCCGATCAGCACGGCGAAGACGGTGGCGGCCGTCACGGCGGGACGGGCCGCGCCCGGGCGGGTCAGGGCCACCGCCAGGGCGACCAGGCCCGCCGAGAGGGCGCCCGTGAAGGCGTGCCCGGACGGGAAGGCGAAGTCGTGCGCCGTGAAGGCCCAGTCGGCGGCCGGCGGGCGGGGCCGGCCGAAGCCGTGCATCAGACCCCGGCGCAGCAGCTGCCCGGCCGCCAGCCAGGCCACCGGGGCGAGCAGCACGGCGACGGCGGCCGGCCGGGACCGGTGCGGGAGGGCCGCCCGCGCGAGGAGGAGCCCGGCCGCGAGGGCGAACAGGTAGGAGAAGACCCCGGTGCCCAGCTCGGTGAGGAGTTCGGCGGTGCGCTCGGCCGGGTCCGGCCGGTGGGCCACCACCCAGTCCAGCACGGCGCGCTCGAACCCGAACGGCGCCCAGCCGTGGGCGCCGACCAGCGCGGCGACGGCGGCGAACGCCGCGACACAGACGGCGAGGACGGCGGCGGCCGCCGCCGAGGGGCGGACGGTCATGCGGTCAGCCACCTCCGCAGTCCGCCCGCACGGGCCCGGTCGACCAGGGGCGCGGCCCGGCCGGACAGCAGGCCGAGCAGATGGCCGGCGGCCGCGCCCACCAGCGCCCCGAGGAGGACGTCGTGCGGGTAGTGGACACCGACCAGCACCCGGGTCAGGCCCATCGCGACGGCCAGCAGCAGTCCGAGCGAGCCGAGCCGGCGGTCGACCTGCCACAGGGCGGCGGCGCCGGCGAAGACGATCACGGTGTGGTTGCTGGGCAGCGACCAGTCGCCGGCACCGGGGCAGGCCTCCAGGGTCGGCCCGGCGTCCAGCACCCGGCAGGGCCGGGGTTCGCGCAGCACCGACTTGAGCAGGGTGTCCGCGGCGAACGCGAGCGTGACCACCAGAGGCACGGCCAGCGCGCGGGCCATCAGGGCGCCGTCGGCGGTGCGCGCCCGCCACCAGCCGAGCAGCATCAGGACGGCGAGCAGCAGCAGCCCGACGGTGGACCAGAGGGCCACGAGGTCCCGGAGCGGTGCCGGGAGGTGCTCGGCCCATCGGTCGATCCGCAGGTACAGGCCGTCGTCGACCGGCCGGCCGTCGAAGGCGAGCGGGACCGTGGGGCGGTTCACCCGTTCCTCCCCCGGCGGCGGGACCGCAGCACCTCCAGCACCAGCGGCAGCAGTGAGACCGCCACCACGACCGCGACGATCGGCAGCAGGTAGTGGTCGACGTTCGGGATCGACGATCCCAGCGCGTAGCCCGCCATGACCAGGCCGACCGTCCACACCAGGCCGCCCACGACCTGCCACACGGTGAACGTGCGGACGTCCACGCCGAGCGCGCCGGCCAGCGGGTTGAGCACGGTGCGCACCACGGGCACGAAGCGGGCGAGCACGACCGCCTTGCGGTGGCCGTAGCGGGTGAGGATCTCCTCGGCCCGCACCGCGCCCTCGTGCAGGTGCTTGTTGCGGGAGCGCGTGAGCAGTGCGCGCCCGCCGCGGCGGCCCAGCAGATAGCCGACCTGCGCGCCGGCGAGGGCGCCGACCACCGCGGCCGCCAGCACCTGGCCGAGGTCGAGGTGCGGGCCGCTGCGCTCGCCGGTGGTGCACAGCAGGCCGGCGGTGAACAGCAGTGAGTCACCGGGCAGGAAGAAGCCGACCAGCAGGCCGGTCTCCGCGAACATGATCACGGCGATGCCCAGCGCGCCGAACGCGGCCAGCAGCGAGCCCGCGTCCAGCGGATTGACGGCCAGTGCGGCCGTCGGGGGTAGCACCATGGAAGCGCCCTTTCCGAGAAGGGGACCCGGCCGAGCCCGCAGGCGGGGCCCGGTGCCCACTGACACGGTCAGCATGACCGAACGGCGCTGAAGGTCGGCTGAAGACCTGAAGACGTCTTCAGCTGCCCGGCGCGGCGACCTGCGACCCTGGGGGCATGCGCGTACTGGTGGTGGAGGACGAACAGCGGCTCGCCCTGGCGGTCAAGCACGGTCTGGAGGCCGAGGGGTTCGCCGTCGACATCGTCCACGACGGCCTGTCCGGGCTGGCGCGCGCCACCGAGCACGCCTACGACGTGATCGTTCTCGACATCATGCTGCCCGGTCTCAACGGTTACCGGGTTTGCTCCCGCCTGCGGGCCGCCGGCAGTGACGTGGGCATCCTGATGCTCACCGCCAAGGACGGCGAGTGGGACGAGGCCGAGGCCCTGGACACCGGGGCCGACGACTACCTCTCCAAGCCGTTCTCCTTCCTCGTCCTGGTCGCCCGCCTCAAGGCGCTGGCCCGCCGCATCGGTTCCCGAGCCCCCCAGCGCACCGTGCTGGGCGACCTGGTGGTGGACTCCGCCGCCCGCACCTGCCTCCGGGCCGGGACCCCGGTCGCTCTCACCCCGCGCGAGTTCGCCGTCCTGGACCACCTCGCGCGCCGGGCGGGCGAGGTGGTCTCCAAGCGGGAGATCCTCGACGAGGTCTGGGACAGCGGTCCCGACAGCGGGGCCAACACCGTCGAGGTCCACATCAGCGCCCTCCGGCGCAAGATCGACACCCCGTTCGGCCGGACCGCGGTGCAGACCGTGCGCGGCGCCGGCTACCGACTGGCGGCCGACGGTGGCTGACCCCGCCCGCCGAGGGGTGCTCGCGGCCCTCCGCCGCCGGGCCGACCGGCTGCTGCGCTCGCCCCGGGTCACCGCCGCGACGGAACGGCTGGCACCCCGGTCGGTCCGCACCCGCACCACGATCGCCGCGTGCGCGGCCGTCGCCGTCGTCCTGCTGGCCGCCTCCGCCGCGGTGGTGCTGCTGATGCGGGTCAACCTGCACCGCACCGTCGAGACCGCCGCCCGCGAGCAGGCCCGGACGGTGGCCGCCTCCGCCGCCCAGGGACCCCTGCCGCACGTGCTCCCGCTCGGCCCCGGCACCGACTTCGTCCAGGTCACCGACGCGTCCGGAGCCGTGGTCGCCGCCAGCCAGAACCTCGCCGGCCACCCCGCCCTCACCGGCACCGAGGACGGCCACGACAGCTTCGACCTCGGCATGCTCGGCGACGAGCACCACCAGCGGGTCACCACTCTCACCACCGGCACCCCGAACGGCCCGGTCACCGTCCGGGTCGGCGCCTCCCTGCACACCGCCGACACCGCCGAGGACCTCACCACCGCCGCACTCGGCGGACTCAGCGCCGTCCTGGTGGCCACCGTCGGCGTGGTGACCTGGCGGGCGACCGGCCGCGCGCTGCGCCCCGTCGAGGCCATCCGCGCCGAGGTCGCCACGATCGGCGACCGCGACCTCGCCCGCCGGGTGCCCGAACCCGGCAGCGAGGACGAGATCGCCCGCCTCGCCCGCACCATGAACGCCATGCTCGACCGGCTGGAGGCGGCCGGCGTCCGCCAGCGGCGCTTCATCGCCGACGCCTCCCACGAACTGCGCAGCCCGCTCGCCGTGCTGCGCACCCAACTGGAGGTCGCGCACACCCACCCCGACCCCGGTGTCCGCGCGGACATGGTGGCCGGCGCGCTCCAGGACACCGACCGGCTCCAGTCGCTCGCCGCCGACCTGCTGCTGCTCGCCCGCCTCGACTCCACCGGGCACAACGGCCCGGCCGAGGAACTCGACCTCGCCGAACTGGTGCGCACCTGTCTGGACGGCCGGGCCCCCGGGCGGACGGAGGTCGTGGCGGAACTGGCCGACGGCATCACGGTGACCGGGAACCCGATGTGGCTGGGGCGGCTGCTGACCAACCTCCTCGACAACGCGGAGCGCCACGCCCGCCGCCGGGTGACGGTACGGCTCGCCCTCGACCCGGAGACCGGCCGGGCGGTCCTCGACGTCGCCGACGACGGCCCCGGCGTCCCGCCCGCGGAGCGCGCGAAGGTGTTCGAACGCTTCACCAGGCTCGACGACGCCCGCAGCCGCGACGACGGCGGGACCGGCCTCGGCCTGTCGATCGCCCGCGACATCGCCGCCCTGCACGGCGGCACCCTCGGCATCGAGGACACCCCGGCCGGCTGCGCCTTCCGGACCCGCCTCCCGGCCCTGCCCCGTACCGAGGCGCGGGGACGCTGAGGCGCGGGGACGCTGAGGCGCTGAGGCGCTGAAGTACCGGGCGGCGCCGAGCCGCTGACGCACGGCGGTACCGGCGCGCGGGGCACGCCCCGGGAGCGCCCTCCGCGCTCCCCGACGCCACCGGGCACGCCGCCGGGGGAGCGGAATTATTACAGGAAGGGACACGATCGGCTGCCGCCGGGTTACAGTGAAACGGTCGCCCCGGCGTGTTCAAGGCAATCCGTCAGGAACAGTTCTCTTCACGGGGGCGAGTCGCCGCCGCCGGATCGAGCCGGCGCATTTCGATCGGTCGAGCACCCCCTGCCACTCCGTTCCGCCGCATTGTCGGCCACCTGTCGGCAGGCGCGGGGAGCGTGCGGGCGGGGCAGAGGAAGCGAGCGTACCGGCGTCGGAGCACCAGGGGAGGGTGGCGCATGCCTTCGGCGTCCTCGTTCTTCACGCAGGCGGCCGATTCCGGGAGTTCGGAGTCGGCAGGGGTGGATTCCGGCACCGGTCCGCACAAGGAGTTCGACCGGCAGCCGACCCGGTTCCGGCTTCCGGCACGGCGTTCGGTCACCTGCCCCGATCCGGGGCGGAACGCCCGCGGCGACATCACGACCACGGATTACGACGAGCAGGGAAATGCCCGCAGCCGGACCGGCGCGGACCGGCGCGGACCGCTGCGGACCCGAGCGGCCCGGGCGGCCGGCGCGGACCGGAGCCGGACGTCCCGGCGGCACACCCCGTCACACGGAGCAGCGGAGGAGACCGCAGATGACCCAATGGGCAGGAGTGTCCAAGCTCTCGCTGATGCTGGAGACCGGAGGTCCGGGCGCCGAGATCTACGCGAACGGCCGGAACCAGGTCGCGGTGACCATCAGCGTCAAGCCGACCGACGAGAACGGAGCCACCTACTACGGGGACATCTCCTGGCCGGACCGGGTGAACCTGGTCGACTACGTCAGCGGCGAGAAGCTCAACTGGCAGGGCCGCGACGGCTGGTGCTTCACCGACCGGGAGGACCGGTACTTCCACCACGTCCCCGGCGGGAGCAGCCGGGACGCCGCGGAGGCCGAACCGGCGGAGGCCGGGCCCACGGGGGCCGAGCCTGCGGAGCCCGAACTCGCGGAGCCCGAACTCGCGGAGGACGGAACGCAGAGGTTCACCTTCTACGTCAGCTGCTGGCCGGGCGCGGACCGCAAGTCCGTCTCGGCCTGGGTCGAGACGGACACCGGGAAGGTGTACACGACCACGGCCGGATCGGGCTCCTTCGAGGGCAAGGTCACGCTCGACCCGCTGGTGGCCCTGACCCACCGGCGGTCGGACGTCGACTGGGTGTACTCCAGGACGGCGACCAGGTACGAGAACGACACCAAGTACGTCACCACCGAGGCCTGGAACTACTACCTGTCGCTGGCCGCCACGGACAACTACTTCGTCACCTTCTCGGTGTCGGGCTACTGGAGCGACCCCGGCTACGAGGGCTTCTTCGCCTGCGACATCAAGCCCGACAGCCACCACAAGAACCTCTACGGCTCCTACGTCTGGTACCAGGAGCCGCACGCCGGCTCCTACGCGGGGGACGGCGGCTACGGCGGACTGATCGTCAACTTCCCCGACGGCAACAAGTGGTGGGACTACGCGCGGATCTACGACCGGGAGTACCCCGAGCAGTACCTGTGCTTCACCTGGGTGCACGCCACCACCGGAGGGGACGGCTGGCACATTCCCAACGGGCCGGTCCACACCTGGCGGGTGTACTTCAGCCCGGTGATCACCGCGTGGGACCGGTACGGGAACACCGGGAAGTTCAGCATCGACGGATCGGGGGTGGACAGCGGGATCGACCTCGCCGACTACTCGTAGCTCCGGGCGGGTCGCCGGGAGCGGCCGGGCAACGGCCGGGCAGGGGAAGGGTGCTGCCCGGGCCGTGGCCGGGTGGCGGCACGGGGCGGTGGCCGGCCCGCCGGAGGTCCGGCGGGCCGGCCACCGGGTCAGAGCGGGTCCACCCGCGCCGGGCCGCGGGCGGCGAGGCCGAACGGGCGCAGCCGCTCCCAGCCCCGCGACTCGTACCAGGACCGGTCGAAGCCGTTGACCGGGGGGACGTGCAGGTCGCCGCTCTGGAGGCCCTGCGCGAGGGTGCGCCACAGCTCGTCGACCAGGGAGCAGTGGCGCACCGCCTCGGCCAGCTCGGTGGTGGTGAACGGCGGTCCCTCCATCCGGACCAGCCGGATGTCGTAGCAGCCGCGGTAGCCGTGGCCGAAGACGGTGAACGGCGGGTGCCAGACCTGGGCGCCGGGCGCGCGGATCGTGTACCGCACGCGGGAGGCGACATGGCCGCCGTGGTGGTGTTCGGCGTGCTCGGCGATGTCGGGCACCTGCGGCGGGAAGAAGTAGTGCCGTTTCTCCGGGATCTCCGCCCGGTCGTACTCGCCCGGGGCGAAGTGCCAGCGGTTGTACATCATCCGCTGGGCGGACCGCCACAGGATCGCCGCGGTCTCGTCGCCGACCTCGGCCATCCTGGTCGGGTGCGGAAGGCAGCAGCAGAAGAAGTCTCCCTTCTTCAGCGCCAGGACGCCGTCCGGGCTGCCGGCCCGGACGCCGCGCAGTCCGGACAGGTCGCGCACCGAACTGCTCATGCCGTAGTCGGCGTCGGTGGCCACGATCGAGGACAGCACGACGGCGGCCAGCAGCTCGCCGACCGCGCCCTGGCCGGGGGGTGCCGGACCGGGATCGGCCTCGGCGGTCGCGTCGAGTGCGACGGCGGCCAGGGTCATCGCCCGCAGGTCCGCCCGGACGTCGCCGGTGGTCTCCACCCCGAGGTTCAGCCGGCCGTGCCGGGCGACCAGCTCCGGCATCGTCTCCGGGTCGCGGGGCAGCGGGAAGTCGAGCAGCCGCTCGTTCTTCACGAAGGTCAGCCCGTTGATCCGGCGGTAGCGCATCAGCTCCGAGCGGTCGACGTCGTGCATCAGGTCGCGCACCAGCTGGGCCAGTTCGGGCAGCGGGAGGCCGGCCGCCCCGCCCGGCCCGCGGTCCAGCGCGGCGCAGTACTGGGCGTGCCGGTCGAGCAGGAACTCCCGCAGACCG